>JAQTMF010000088.1 GCA_028714515.1 Chthoniobacteraceae bacterium
TCCTCTGCCAATTGGCCCTGCTCAACGCCGACGTGCGCGCCTGGCTCTCCGAGCATCCGTGGGAACCCCTCTTTGGCGCCCTCCCCGGTGGCGAACTCCTCGTCACCATCATGCGGGGGCAATTCGATCCCGCGAACCCCTCCTCCGTGTCCGCCTTCCTGGCCTCCCTCGGCAGCGGCGAACAGGCCGCCCTGGCGGAGCTGCTGGAAAAACAATCCGACCGGGACCGCCGCGAACACACCGTCGATCCGCTCAAAATGGCGGCCGATTGCTGGCGCGACCTCCAGCGCCGCGACTTGGAACGTCAACGGGACGCCGTCGCCGCCCGCGCGCGCCAACCGGGCCTCGATTTTGACGAAATGATGCGGCTCCAACTCCAGGCGCGGGAACTTCAGCAACAAATCAATGCGTTGCGGGCATGAAAAACGCTTCATTTTTCCCTACGGGGATTCTCCGCTTTTCCCCGTCTCATCCATGATAAAAATTTGGAGAATACAAAACAACTCCTTGACCTCATCAAAACCCTTTCTCATATTACCCGGCCTTTGTCTCTTTCCTCTTTAACCCATGGAGGGCGGGACAAAGATCTGAACTTGCCTGGGTATGACCACCTCGAACAAGAAAACCGCTTCGTCTCACTCTCACCACGCCCCGGCCGCGAAAACAGATAAAAAAACGGCGCAGCCCGCCCGGCCCCCCTCCGCCCACAAGCCTCACGCGCAACCGTCCGCCGCCAAAACCTCCCCCTCCAAGGCCCACCCCGCGGCCGCAAAGCCCTCTTCCAAAACTACCGTCAAAGCCACGCCGCACAAGCCCTCGGCTCCCAAATCCGTAGCTAAACCCGCCCCCAAACCGGCGGCAAAGCATCCCGTCCATTCCCATATTGTGTCCAAAGCCAGCGTTCCGTCCAAATCGAAAACCGTAGCTAAACCCGTGGCAAAACCGGCCGCCTCCAAAGCCGCCGCAGCGAAATCCGCGACAGCCCCGGCCAAGCAGGCCGCCAACAAATCCGCCGCAGCCTCGGCCCCCGCCGTCGCCGTGGCCTTCAATATTGACACCCCGGAAATGGCCGAAAAGCTCCGGGAGTTGATCAAACTTGCGAAAGAACAGGGATACCTGACTTTTGACGACCTCAACGAAGCCCTCCCCGAGAGCGTCAACGAGCCCGACGAGATGGAGGCGATCCTCAACCGCCTGCGCGGCATGGAGATCGACATCATCGACGCCTCCCAGGTCGACAGCTACAAGGACGGCAAAAAAGACTCCGAAGAAGACGAAGAAGAAGACAAGAGCGACACCAAGCTCGACATCCTCGACGACCCCGTCCGCATGTACTTGAAGCAGATGGGGCAAGTCCCGCTGCTCACCCGCGAACAGGAAGTCGAGATCTCCAAGCGCATCGAGGAAGCCGAACTCAACGTCCAGCGCTACGTCAACCGCTTCGGCTTCATCGCCCGCGCCTACCTCGACCTTGCCGGCAAACTCAACGAAGGCCGCGAACGCTTCGACCGCGTCATCCTCGACAAAAAAATCGAAAGCCGCGAGCGCTACATGAAGGCGCTGCCCAAACTCTGCGAGCAGGTCGAAAAAGCCACCGCGGAAGCCGTCCGCACCTACAAGGCCGTCATGGCCCAGACCACCAAGAGCGCGCAAACCAAGGCCCAGCAGGACTTCACCAAAGCCCACGCCGCCCTCCAAAAGCTCTACCCGAAATTCTACTTCAAGCAGAAAGTCACCGAGGAATTCGTCAACATCGCCGACGAGCAATTCCGCACCGTCTCCTTCCTGCGCGACGAAATCGCCAAGCGCGTCAACTCCGGCAAACCCGAAGCCGCCGCCGCCTACCAGGCCAAACAGAAGGAAATCCAGGCCCGCACCTGGCTCACCTCCGAGGAATTCGTCAGCGAATACCAGACCCTCAAATCCTGGCTGCGCAAAGCCCTCAAAGCCAAGACCGAAATGGTCGAAGCCAACCTGCGCCTGGTCATCTCCATCGCCAAGAAATACACCAACCGCGGCCTCTCCTTCCTCGACCTCATCCAGGAAGGCAACATGGGCCTCATGAAAGCGGTCGAGAAATTCGAATACCGCCGCGGCTACAAATTCTCCACCTACGCCACGTGGTGGATCCGGCAAGCCATCACCCGGTCCATCGCCGACCAGGCCCGCACCATCCGCATCCCGGTCCACATGATCGAGACGATCAACAAGCTCATGCGGGTGCAAAAGCAGCTCGTCCAGGAATACGGCCGCGAGCCGAACCCGGAGGAAGTCGCCGAGGAAATCCAGCTTCCCGTCGAGCGCGTGCGCGCCGTCCTCAAAATGGCGCAGCAGCCCATCTCCCTGCAATCGCCCGTCGGCGACAGCGACGACACCAGCTTTGGCGACTTCATCGAAGACAAGGGCGCCGAGAACCCGTCCGACATGACGGCCATCGTGCTCCTCAAGGAGAAAATCAAAGACGTCCTCGACACGCTCACCGAACGCGAGCGCCAAGTGCTCGAACAGCGCTTCGGCCTGGTTGACGGCTACAGCCGCACGCTGGAAGAAGTGGGCCGGCAATTCAAAGTCACCCGCGAGCGCATCCGGCAGATCGAAGCCAAAGCCCTGCGCAAAATGCGTCACCCCACCCGCATCCGGCAGTTGGAAGGCTTCCTCGAAGCCGACGCCTACTAGGAATCACCCTTCCCCGAGAAAAAGGAATCACCCTTCCCCGAGAAAACGCCCAGGTTTGCGCCTGGGCGTTTTTCGTCTGGTGAATCCGAAGAATTCATAGAGCATTAGCCGGGGGTCGAGCGAAGCGACACCCCCGGGGTTGGGTTAAGTCCTGTGGCTCACCCTGGAAGGGTGGCAGCGGTGCACGATTTGGAAGCTACTCCAGCAACCCGCGAATCTCGTCCATCGTGAGCCCCTCCATCAGCGGCTCCTCATTCTCGATAGCCGCCTCGATCATCTCCCGCTTCTTGCGCTGCAAGTGGAGAATCTTCTCCTCCACCGTCCCGCGCGCGATCAGTTTATAGGCCGTGACCACGTGCTTCTGGCCAATCCGGTGCGCACGGTCCGTCGCCTGCGCCTCCACCGCCGGGTTCCACCACGGGTCAAAGTGAATCACCGTATCCGCCGCCGTCAAGTTCAGGCCGGTGCCGCCCGCCTTCAGGCTGATAAGGAACACCGGCGCATCGCCGTTCTGGAAGCGGTCCACCTCGGCCGCCCGGTCGCGCGTCTGGCCGTCCAGGTAACAAACCGCCATCCCCGCCGCCTCCAATTCCCGCCGCAGCAGCGTCAGCATGGAGACAAACTGGCTGAAAACGAGCACCCGGTGCCCGCCATCCACCGCTTCTTCCAGCAATTCGTGGAAAAGCTCCACCTTCCCCGAAGCGTGCTTGACCGCGTCGCCCTTGAGCAGCCGCAAATCGCAAGCCGCCTGCCGCAGACGCAACAGCGCCGTCAGCATCAGCATCCGCGCCTTGCCCTGGTTCTTCTCGCCCGAGGCCGTGTCGATCTGGGCCCGCGCCCCCTGGAGCAGCGCCGCGTACACCTCCTTTTGCGCCTGCGTCAGCTCGCAATAGGCCACGTTTTCGAGCTTTTGCGGCAAATCCGTCGCCACCTCCTGCTTGCGGCGGCGCAACAGGAACGGCCGCAGCCGCTTGGAGAGCCGGGCGAGCGTCTCGGGATCGTTTCCCCGGGAAAGCGGCAATTCATAGCGCTCGCGGAAGTCGTCGCGGTCCCCCAGATACCCCGGCATAATGAAATGCATCAGCGACCAGATATCCCGCACCGAGTTCTCCACCGGCGTGCCGGTGAGAATAAAGCGGTGCCGCGCCCGCAGCATCCCGGCCGCCTGGGCATTCTGCGTATCCGGGTTTTTGATATGCTGGGCTTCATCCAGGAAGACCGTGGAAAACTCGAACCCCCGGTAGCGGACCGCATCGCGCCGCAAAAGCGGGTAACTCGTCACCACCAGATCCGCCTGCGGGATTTCGGCAAAATGGCGCGCCCGTTGCGGACCTTCCAGAACAAGAACCTTCCGGTCCGGCGTGAATTTCTCCGCCTCGCGCTGCCAGTTGAAGATCAGCGACGAAGGGCAAACCACCAACGAAGGCCCCGGCTGGGTCCGCAGGTAGGCAAGCGCCTGCAGCGTCTTTCCGAGGCCCATGTCGTCGGCAAGAATTCCGCCTAAACCGTTGGAACTCAGGAAGGTTAGCCAAGAAACTCCGTGTTTTTGGTAATTTCTCAATACCGGCTCCAGATCCCCGAGCGGCACCGGCTCCAGCGTCGTCTGCCCCTGTTGCGAGCGCGCCCACTCCCGCCAGGACGCCCCGGCCTGGATGGCAAACCCGGCTCCCGCCGCCGCCGCTTCCAGATACCCGGCGTGCGCCTTGGCAATGCGATAACTTCCCGGCGTCTGCTGCTGCGGGTTGCAATCGCGCAGCACACTCTGGAAATCATCCAAAAGGGCCGAGTTGAACACCGCGACCTTGCCGCTCTTGAGCCGGAGATGGTTCTGGCCCAGTTGCAGCAACCGTTGCACCTCGGCGGCCGAAAAACGTTCGCCGCTTCCCGTCGAGAGATCGAACTGCAAATCGAACCATTGTTCGCCGGAACGGATAATCTCCACCCGGGGCGTGATCCGCTCGATTTCGGCGCTGACATGCGTAAAACGCGGCCCGAGCGACACCTCCCATTGCGCCGCGAAGGCCGGGTATCCCTCGCCAAAAAACGTCAAAATCGCCCGTTCCCCGCGCAGCACATAGTGCCCCGTGGAATCCGGCCCGGTGAACCCGTAACGGGTCAACTCGCCCAGCGCCATCCGCTCCGCCTCCAGGTTGCGGCAGAGAATGCGGGAGGGATCCGCCGGATCCGGGAGCGCCCAGTTCTCCGAGGGGCTCGTGACGCCCAGCGTGACCACCCGCTTCGAGTAAACCCGCTGGAGCCGCGCGGAAAGATGATTCAGAGACCCCTCCAGCGTCAGCGAGAACACGCCCGCCTCCGGGACAAGTTGCGGAGATCCGGCCCCGGCCACCACCGGTTGACCGCTCACCTCAAAAAACGCGCGCAATGCCGGGAGTTCCGTGGCCAAAAACGCCCCGGCCTGTTCCGGCGCGAGCATGATGTCCCGGCGCAGCAAGTCGGCATAAGCGGGCGGCAACCCCGGCGCGACCGGAGAGAAAACAGTCCCCTTCAGAGCCCAAACACCGCACCCCTGCCCCGCCGCGAGAAGATGCGCATCCGCCGGCCAGTCCACATGCAGCAAGACCCTGCCTTGCGCGTCGGGCTTCACCTCCAGCCGGGGCAGCAACGGCTTGCCCGAGAGATGCACCGCCGTCGTCTTGCCAAACGTCACGCGCGGGTGCCCTTGCAGAGCCATCAGGAAAACGAGCGCTTTTTCGCGCGGCAGGATGAGCATCCCGGCCAGCGCCCCGCCGTTGAACGCGCGCACGGCGGCGATGAGCTTCAAATCCGCGGCCGAACACCGGAACGCCCCGCCGGATGGGAGCGTATTTAAAAGAGCCCGCCGTCCGCCGCGCTCCGCCTCCACGCCGACCGTCAGATTGCCGCGTTCCCAGGCCGAGAGAAACTGCGGCGGCAGCACAACGCTCAAGGCGACCCGTTCCATACTCCCGCCTTCCGCCTCGTCCACAAAACGCGGCCCCTGCTCCACCGGCGGCCTGACCGGCGCGGGCGCGGGCGGCGGCCCGGCCTGGGCGGACCCCGGCCCCGTCTTGTGCAAAACCAGCGCGTAGCCGACCGCCAGCGAGTGGGCGCAAATCGTCCCCCACTGACGCGAAGCGCGGCAAGTGCACAGGTTCTCGATGTCGCTCTTGGAGGCGATTTTGAGCCCCGCCCGGTATTCCTGGTCGCCCTCCCGGACGACCCCGTTCAGCACCGGGGCGTGATAGGAAGCGCTGACCACCCGGCCGGAATCGACCAGGGCGCGCGCCATCTTGGCGGCCTGCCAGCCGCCGGCATCCATCAAAAGGCGTTCAGTGAGTTCAACAAAAGACATCCAAAAAGAGCGGGCTGCGCGCGCCCAAAAAGATAGCGCGGCAGCCCGAATTTGCGCCGGATAATTTTACGCTTCCTTCACCGCGGCGACGGCCGTCAGAAGACTCGGCACGTCGGAAACCGAAAGCACCGGGGTCCCCTTGCGGATGCGGCCCATCAACCCGGCCAGAACGCCGCCGGGGCCAAACTCGATAAAGAGGTCGATTTTCTCCACATCCAGGAGGTAATCCATCGATTCCGCCCAGCGGACGCTGCTCGTCACCTGTTCGCGCAGAGCGTTGCGGATCGCCCCGGCCTCGGAGACCGGCTTGGCGTCCACGTTGCAGATCACCTTGTATTTCGGAATCTGGAAAGTGGTGGTCTCCAACACCTTGCCCAACCGGACGTAGGCCGAGTTCATGAGCCGGGAGTGGTAAGCGCCCGCCACGTTCAACAGCGTGGCCCGGCGAATTCCGTGGTCTTTGGCCCGCGAAACAGCCAGTTCCACCTTGGCCCGCTCCCCGGAGATCACGATCTGCCCGGGCGCGTTCAGGTTGGCGATATCCACGTCCGTCTCGGCGGCCAGGTCGCGCACAATGTTCTCCTCGGCCCCGATCATCGCGGCCATGGTCCCCTGGGTGTTTTCGCAGGCGTCCTGCATGAACTTCGCGCGCTGGCCCACCAGCGAGAGACCGGTTTCAAAATCGAACGTCTCGGCCGCCGCGTGCGCGGTAAACTCGCCCAGCGAAAGCCCGGCGGTGGCGACCACCCCGGGGAGCGCGCCGCCCATTTCCTGAAGGAACGCCGCCAGACAGGCGGAACCGTGGACGTACAGCGCCGGTTGGCAATGCACGGTCTTCGTCAATTCCTCGTTCGGCCCCTCGAACATGAGCTTCGTCAACGGTCGTTGAAGCGTCGAATCCGCCCGGCGGAACAAATCCGCGGCGACGGGGTACTGTTCAACGAGGTCTTTGCCCATCCCAACGGTTTGTGCACCTTGGCCGGAAAAGAGGAATGCGATACGTTTGCTCATAGGATTATATGGTTTTTGAGTTCACCTTTCGCGGACGTTGTCCTCCGCAAAGGGGGGCAAGTGTTATCAGGGAATAGGACCGGATGCAAATTTGAATCTTCGGGGCGGATGCGCCCATGAGGGGGATGCCGAGGCGTTCGGAAAACCGGTAGGGGCGGCACTCCGTGCTGCCCGAAACGCGCGCGGTATGAAAAAAACAACGCAACCAATCTCCGTGAGCCATCGGCTCATGCCGGAGCGCGAAGGAGGGGTGATTTGCGGACGGCACGGAGTACCGTCCCTACCCCCGCCGGTCTGAATTCCCTGCTTCGTTCAAGGAATTAGCATTTACATCTATTTAGTAAAAATAAACACAACACACACTCTTTCAAGTGTTTGTGTCGCAAAGGAATGGCGAAACTCCTTCCAGTGGGACATTGTTACTTCCCAGAAGTAAAAACACGCGTTTCCTGCTTATTTTCAGCAGGTTGTATTCGCGAGACGCCGGAAAATCGGACGCCTTTTACTTCTTGGCGACGCAAGCAAAGATCCCGTTTGCTTCTTCGAGGGTCTCCTTGCTGCCGATATCAAACCAAATCCCGGGCACCTCATACGTGTGGACGGGCGTGCGGGTATACAACCACTGGACAAACCGGCCCGGCTGATCGGGATTGTTCCCCTCGGCGATGTATTCGGCGAACCTGGCGACCGTCTCCTTGGAATAGTAATAGAAAGCGATGCCGGTCCGCGTCACCTTCGGGTGAGCCGGTTTTTCCTCAAAGTGGGTAATAACCCCCTCCGCGTCCACCTCGATGGCGTTGTATTTCTTGATCGCCTCCAGATCCTTGACGTCGTAAGTGGCCAACACGGCCCGCTTGCCCTTGCAGAACTGGGCGAACCCTTCCAGCGATTCGCTAAAGAGATTGTCCCCCGCCACCACGACCAGATCCGAGGCGGCCAGATTCTCCCGGTTCACCACCAGGTTGATATCGCCGATGGCCCCCAGCTTATCCTGGTCGTTCATCGACCCGTCGTTGATGATTTTGAAGCTCATCTTCGGCTGGCGCTGGACATACTCATCCGCCCAAGCCTGGAAATCGGCGGCGAACTTGTTGTTCGTCACCACGTAAACATTGTCGATGCCGGGCACCGGGGCGAGATTATCCAACACCCACTCAATCATGGGCTTTTGCGCCACGGGAAGGAGCGGCTTGGCCTTGGTCAGCGTGAGCGGGTAAAGACGGGTCGCATACCCGGCGGCAAGGATGAGAATATTCATGCGTTGACGTTCTGCCGGGACGGAACGCCGGGCGCAAGCCAAAAACTAGTTATTCCCGTGCAGTTTTCCGCGGGACGCCCCCTCCTCTTCCGAAAGCGGCTCCCCCATGGAAGCAACGTCTTTGTCGATCAGCGTGATGAGATAGTTGCTCAGCGAACGGCGGTCGCGTTTGGCGCGCGCCTTGGCTTTTTCGAGCAAATCTTCAGGACAACGGAAGGCGGTATATTTACTACTCATGCGGGGGATAATTTAATTTTGGACAAAGACATCTATTCGCTCTTGTTACACAAGTAAAGTATTTTGTGAACGCTCGTGCTACTCTGGTGTAGGCCGGTCCTGTGCGTTCCAAACTTGATAATTTGCCGCAAATTCCTGCTGAAAACGGCTGAACGTCCCCGCCTCGATCTCCGCCCGGGCGCGCGCCATCAGCGTCAGGTAAAAATGCAGGTTGTGCAGCGTAATCAGCCGCAGCCCAAGGATTTCCTCCGCCTTCACCAGGTGGCGCAGGTAGCCGCGCGAAAACTCCCGGCAGGCGGGACAAGTGCATCCCTCTTCAATCGGCCCCTTGTCCATGATAAAGGGGTTATTTTTCAAATTGATCGTCCCGTGCGCCGTGAACGCCGTCCCGTTGCGGGCAATGCGCGTCGGCAAGACACAATCGAACATATCGACGCCCCGCGCGATCATCGCGAGCATCTGGGGCGGGGTCCCCAGCCCCATCGCATAGCGAGCCTTGTCGGCAGGCAGATACGGTTCGCTGCGTTCCACCGCCGCCATCATCTCCGGCTCCGGCTCGCCGACACTCACGCCGCCGATCGCGTAGCCGTCGAACCCCATCTCCACCAGCGCCTCCGCGCTCGTCCGGCGCAACTCGGCGTGCGTCCCCCCCTGCACGATCCCGAAGATCGCGCCGCGCGGCTCCCCCGCCGCATCCCGGGCCAGACCCCAGTCGCGGCAGCGCTGGGCCCACCGCAACGTCCGTTCCAGACTTCGGGCTGCGTCATCATAGGCGCACGGATACGGAGGGCACTCGTCAAACGCCATGGCGATGTCGCTGCCGAGCGTCGCCTGGATATCCATCGACGTTTCCGGGCCAATAAAACACGCGGCCCCGTCGAGATGATTGCGGAAATGGACCCCCTCCTCCGTGATCTTGCGCAGCTTCGCCAAAGAAAAAACCTGGAAACCGCCGCTGTCCGTCAGAATGGGTCCGTCCCAGCGCATAAACCGGTGCAACCCCTCAAAATGGCGCATCACCGCCATCCCCGGCCGGACAAACAGGTGATACGTATTGCCAAGAATAATTTGCGCGTGCAGCTCCCGCAATTCAGCGGGACTGACGCCCTTCACGGTCCCCTGGGTGCCCACGGGCATGAAAATCGGCGTTTCAATCACCCCATGGGGAGTCGTCAGACGGCCCCGGCGGGCCTTGGAAGCGGGATCGGTGGCAAGAAGTTCAAACACGGCGCAGACGTTACGGGAAGCGGCACGCCTAGGGAAAGAAGGAAAAAAGCCCCGCCGCCTTCCACGCAGGAGAAGCCACCGGCACCGCGGACGGAATCAAATCAGCGAAACCCCTACCTGAAAAACCAAGGCCCATCCTTGACGCCCCTCCTCCCTTCCTCTAGCGTCGAACCGTCTATGCGGAAATTCATTCTCTTTTTCGTCCTGGCGGCAGCCTTCCTCTCGATCCCGCCCACCCATGCGGCGACCGTTTACCGTCCGGGAGAAGGATTCCATAGCGAAGACGAAGACTCCGGCCCCACCGAGAAATCCGCCAGCGAACAGCTCCACAAAGCGCAAGATCTGGAACAACAAGGCTCCACCAAAAAAGCCATCGGCGCCTACCGCGCGTTATTGAGCGCCTTCCCGGACTCCGGCGCCGCCTCCCAGGCCCAGTTCAAAGTCGCCTCCCTCTATGAACAGGAAGGCGACCTGGAACGCGCCTTCAAAGCCTACAGCAAATACGTCTCCGCCTATCCCCGCGGCAAGGAATTCGACGCCGTCGTGGAACACCAATACGGCATCGCCAAAGCCTTCCTGGACGGCGCGCGGCGCAAACTCTTTGGCGTAAAAACCTTCCCCTCCATGGAGCGGGCCCAGAAAATGTTCGAGGAGATCGTCAAAAACGCCCCCTACAGCAAATACGCCGCCCTCTCCCAGTTCAACATCGGCATGGCCCACGAAAAACGGGGCGAATACGCCGAAGCCATCACCGCCTACCAGCTCGCCGTGGACAAATACCCGAACGACGACGTAGCGGGCGACGCGCAATACCAGATCGGCTACGTCCAGATGCACCTCATCGAACAAGGCTCCAACGACCAGGCCTCCCGCGTCAAAGCCCACGACGCCTTTGAAGACTTCGTCGTCCGCTACCCGCAGAGCGAGAAAATCCCGCAAGCGCGCGAAAACCTCAACACCCTCTCCGGCACCAGCCTCAAAAAGACCCTCAACGTCGCCCGCTTCTACGACAAAACCAAAAACTACAAAGCGGCCGTCATCTACTATCAGGACGTCATCCAAAACGGGAAAGATTCCCCCGAAGCGGACGAAGCGCGCAAAGCCATCGACCGCCTCAAGAAAAACGTAGGAGAGGACGCCCTCCGCTCCGGCCCCGAAAAAGCCGAAACCGGCGCGAAAGCGCAAGAACGCCGCAAAATGCAGGCGCAAGTGGACACCGCCTCGCGCCCCGACTACGCCGGACCGCCCGCCCCCACCATCCCCGTCCCCGACGAAACCGCCCCCGAAAAACCGCAACTGCGCACCCCGGGCCAGCCGGCTCCCGCCGCCGCTCCCCTCGCCCCCCTTCCCGAACCGACGCTTCCCGCTCACTAGCAGCCGCCCCATGAGATTTCCGTTCTTCGCCCTTTTAGCGGCCCTCTTCCTCTGCACCGGCTGCGCCGGATACCACCTCGGAGCCACCGTTCCCAAACGGATGGAAGGCATCAAAACGATCGCCATCCCCACCTTCCGCAACGACACCATGGTGCCGCGGCTGGAAGTCCTCTGCGCCAGCAGCGTCGTCGAACAATTCCAGCAAGACGGCACCATGGCCGTCCGCTCCACCAGCGACGCCGACGCGATCCTGGAAGGCACCATCACCCGCATCCGCCGCCGCGGCGCGCGCTCCGTGCGCAGCGACGTGGAAGAGCAGCAGGAATTCCTGCTCACCGTCACCGTGCACTACACCATCACGCGGCGCACGACCGGCGAAAAAATCGACGAAGGCAACATCGTCGGCAACACCAGCTTCTTCGTTTCAGGCAACGATGTGAACCAGGATGAACGGCAGGCGATTCCCCTTGCCCTTAATGAAGCCGCCGTTCGCCTCGTCAGCAAAGTTACCACGGGGTGGTAGGAAACTTTGCTCGGAAATTCCTTCTCTGATCCGGGCAAAAAACATTGCAATGGACGGGGAGGAGTTCATAAACAGTGCACGCAACCAGCCACGAAAGGAGATGAAAAACCAGAATGTTTAAAGCTATCATGATTATCGCTATGGCGGCGGCTGTCCTGAGTCTCGGCGCATGCGCCAAAGATCAGGCTGCCTGCAAGACGACCACAGTGTCCCATACTTCCGCCAAGTAAGCGATAAAACGCTTTTTTGGAGAAGGCCAGGCCGATCCAGGTCTGGCCTTTTTTGTGCCCAAAAATCGCGCAGAAAGCAGATCAAGCCGATACGCGGAACGGCCTTCGATCAACCGGCCCCGCCCTAGGGCCTGTTCACGAATTCACTAAAAAATTAGGAAACCAGGAAGCCAGGAAACAGAGTTTTGATTCCCCGGCAACTTCTCTCCTTCCTGGTTTCCTGGATTCC
>JAQTMF010000089.1 GCA_028714515.1 Chthoniobacteraceae bacterium
GGACCTCCGCAGCGCGCGGGGCGTCGCCACAGGGTTTGAGACCAAGAGCAACTTCGGCCCCGACAACAAAAGCTGGGCCAACTTCCACTCCTACTACGCCGACGACAGCGCCAGCGACACCAACCACACCGCGCAGACCATCCAGCCCGTCACCTCCGACCGCTACCGGGTCAACTTCCAGAGCCGGACTTACCTGACCGAGGACCTCTACGCCACCGCCAACCTCACCAAGCTCAGCGACTACCGCTTCCTGCGCGACTTCTACCCCAACCTCTACCACACCGACCCGCAGCCGGACAACGTCCTCTTCCTGACGCAGTGGAACGAAAGCTACGCCTTCACCGGCACCATCCGGACGCAGCTCAACGACTTCTTCGACACCACCGAACGCCTCCCCGAAGCCGCCTTTGACGTCACCCGGCAGCCCCTCTTCGACGCCCCGCTCGTCAACAGCCCCGTCTTTTACGAAAGCGAAACCAGCGCCGCCGAACTCTCGCGCAGCTTCGGCTCCCTCTCCAGCATCGACGCCAACCACCCCGTGGCCACCAGCGTGCTGATGAACGACTACAACGCGGCCCGGTTCGACACCTTCCACCAGTTCACCCTCCCGCAAACCTACGACGGCTGGCTTTCCGTCATCCCCCGCATCGGCCTGCGCGCCACCGCCTACTCCGCCGGCGCCACCAGCGAAATCGTCGCCATGCAGCAAGTCTCCGGGCTGGACCTGCGCGACAACGCCCAGACCCTCCTCCAGCAGAAGTCGGGCGGCGCGACCGTCCGGCCCGTTTTCAACGCGGGCGTCGAATCCTCCTTCAAACTCTCCCGCGAATGGGAAGACATCCAGTCCCGCACCTGGGGCATCGACGGCCTGCGGCACGTCTTCCAGCCCTACACCGATCTCTCCTTCGTCCGCACCAACGAAGACCCCACCGGCATCCTGCAATTCGACCGGCTCACCCCCTCCACCGAGATCCCCTCGCTCAACTTCCCGCAGTTCACCTCCATCGACTCCATCCCCAACTGGACCATCTGGCGCTTCGGCGTTCGCAACACCCTGCAAACCCGCCGCGACGACAACACCGTCAACCTGCTGGAGACAAACACCTTCTTCAACGCCAACCTGGAAAGCCCCAACTACCCCGGCCTGCCCACCGAAGGCGCCTTCTCCAACCTCTGCAATAAGCTGACCTACGTCCCCCTCCCCTGGGTCGTCCTCGTCATGGACACCCAGATCCCCCTCGAATCCACCGGCTTCACCCAGGTCAACACCGACGCCCACTTCCTCGCCAACGAAGACCTAAGCTTCACCGTCGGCCACCGCTACCTCGACAACAACCCCTACTTCCTCAACAGCAGCAACGTCCGCTTCGGCGCTTACTACCGGATCAACGACAACTGGGCGTGCAGCTTCACCGACCAGTACGAATTCACCGACAGCATCATGCAGCGGCAGGATTACGCCCTCCACCGGGACCTCTCCAGTTGGATCGCCTCCCTGGGCTTCACCATCAAGGAGAGCCACAACAGCAGCACCGGCCAAACCGTCTCCGACCTGGGCGTCGTCTTCACCCTCACCCTCAAAGACCTCCCCAACCTGCGGCTGCCCCTCACCGTCCACCCCTCCTCGGGCAGCGACTAGGACCTTCCTTTCCATCCAACAAACCCAACCCGAAAAAACCAACACACTAAACATGGATCTCTGCATTATCGGTTCTGGCTATGTAGGCCTCGTCAGCGGCGCCTGCTTTGCCGAAGTCGGTCACAACGTTGTCTGCGTCGACAACGACCAACGGAAAGTGGACGCCCTCCACGCCGGAAAAATCCCGATCTACGAACCCGGTCTCGAAGAACTCGTCCAGCGCAACGTCGCCGCCAAGCGCCTCCGCTTCACCAACAGCATCGAAGACGGCGTCGATCACTCCCAAGTCGTCTTCATCGCCGTCCCCACCCCGCCCCAGGCCGACGGCAGCGTTGATCTGAGCTTCATCGAACGCGTCGCCCGCGAAATCGCCGGCGTCCTCAAGCCCGGCCAATACCGCGTCGTCGTCGACAAAAGCACCGTTCCCGTCAAGACCGGCGAAAAAGTCACCGACACCATCAAGCGCTACAACACCGGAGCCGACTTCGACGTCGTCAGCAACCCCGAATTCCTGCGGGAAGGCAGCGCCGTGCCCGACCTGATGAAGCCCGACCGCATCGTCATCGGCGGCAACAGCGACCGCGCGCTGGCCCTCATGAAGAAGGTGTACGAGCCCTTCAACGCCCCGATCCTCGTCACCGACGTTTCCTCCGCCGAACTGATCAAACACGCCGCCAACTCCTTCCTGGCCCTCAAAATCTCCTACATCAACGCCGTCTCCGCCATCTGCGAAGCCAGCGGCGCCGACGTGGAGAAAGTCGCCGCGGGCATCGGCATGGACCGGCGCATCGGGCGCAACTTCCTCAACGCGGGCCTCGGCTACGGCGGCTCCTGTTTCCCGAAAGACATCGCCGCCTTCATCGCCATCAGCGACGACCTCGGCGTCCCCTTCACCCTGCTCAAGGAAGTCCAGCGCATCAACCGCGACCAGAAAGAGCGCTACATCAAATCCATCCGCGACGCCCTCTGGGTCCTGCGCGACAAGAAAATCGCCGTCTGGGGCCTCACCTTCAAGCCCGACACCGACGACGTCCGCAACTCCGTGCCGATCGAGATCGTCAACGAACTCATCAAAGAAGGAGCGATCGTCACCGCCTACGATCCCAAGGGCGCGGAGAAAGCCAAGGAATACAACCTCTGCCCCGGCGTCAAAATCGTCGACTGCCCGCTGGAAGCCGTCAAGGGAGCCGAAGCCCTCCTGCTCGCCACCGAGTGGAAGGAATTCGCCTCCATCCCCCTCGACGAAGTCAAAAAACAGATGCACACCCCGCTCGTCTTCGACGGACGCAACTTCTTCGACCCGACCACCATGGCCGAGCTGGGCTTCATCTACCGCGCCATCGGCCGCCCCATCCTGCCGCCGAAAGCAGCGTAAGCGCTTCCCACAGGCAGCCCTTATTCAAAGCCGCACGGTTCGCCGTGCGGCTTTTTGCGTTCCCGGGCCGATTCCACCGCGCCCCTCGCGCCCCTCGTCTTTCCACAGACACCCGCGCGGCCCCCTTCCCAGATCCGAAAAGAAGAGACCATGAAAGGAATCGCCTCATTCACCACCGCCATTGATCTTCCCGAACGCCTGCGCGAGCGGATGATCGAACTCCTCAACCAGCAACTCGCCGACACCTTCGACCTCTACAGCCAGACCAAACAGGCCCACTGGAGCGTCAAAGGCGCGCAGTTCATGCAACTCCACCTCCTCTTCGACAAACTCGCCGAGGAAGGCTTCGAATCCATCGACACCATCGCCGAGCGCATCACCGCCCTGGGCGGCATGGCCACCGGCACCGTCCGCATGGCCTCCGCCGCGTCCCGGTTGCCGGAATGGCCGCTCGACATCGTCGATAGCATGCCGGTCGTCGAAGAACTCGTCGTGCGCTATGGCGATGTTGCCGCCTCCACGCGCGAAGCCATCAAAATCGCCGCCGACGCCGGCGACGCCGATACCGCCGACCTCTTCACCGTCCAGTCGCGCGCCATCGACAAAGCCCTCTGGTTCCTGCAAGCCCATCTCCAGGCCTAAGCCCCCGGCGGCCCACGAAAAAAAACATCCGCCATCCCCTTGCGCGGGAATGGCGGATGAAAACGTTGTATCTAGCCGATGGAACAGGCGGCCTTAGAAGGTCGCGCCGATGCCGCCGCTGAACACGAAGCGATTGTTGTCGAGATCGCCACCCGCCGTATTCTGGTCAGCCAGGTAGTAGTAGGTCGCGCCGAGATTGACGGCCCACGTCCCATACTGAGCGGGGATGCAAGCGAGAGCGATGGACGCATTCACGCCGCCGGAAGCATACCCGAAGGCTTTGTTTTCGGCATAGAAGTGATTGCTGCCAAAGCCCGCCGTCACCGGGAAGGTGATCGTCACAGGGCCATACGCCGGGAGAGCCGGAGCCACGCCGAGTTCGTAGTAATTGCCCGAGCTGCCCACGCCGGTCGCGGCAACGCCGTCCAGCTCGCGCAGGTAAGCCACGTGCGGGTGCAGGGCGAACGCGCCGAGGATGTCGGTGTCGTTGTAGGCCAGGTTCAGGTTGATATTACGCGAGGCGTCGAAGGCGTCGCTGGGGCTGTCAAACTCGAAGTAGCTGGCCGTGAACGTGTAGTTCTTGGCGAACGTCACGGAAACGCCGGGCGTGTAATCGAACTCGTACCATGCGGGAAAGCGGGCATTGGAAGGAGCCAGCGTGTGCGTCGAATGGAAGCTGCTCCAAACGCCGAGGTTCAGCGCCACCTTGTTCACAAAGCCTTCGCCTTCATAGAGGCTGAAATAGAGATCCGCATACGGCTGGGCGATCACGCCCTTGTTTTCCTGCATCGCGCCGCGGGAAATGTACTCGGAGACGAAATTGACGCCCAAATCCCCGGTGATGATGGACTTGGTGGTCGTTTCCACGACCGCTTTCGATTCCGTGCCGGCGAACAGCGAGCCGGGAAGAAGAACTCCGGCCAGAGCGAGTCCGGCGCCGAGGGTGAGGTTTTTGATGTGAGCCATATTTATCGAATATGTTGGTTGGTTGTTTAGGGTCTTATTACGAGGTGCCGTTGTCGGCGTGTGCCCCATAAGCAAGTCCCTTGCCAATGTCATACTCCCTACCCGATACGCCGCACAAGATATTTGTCACCGGAAGGGTTTCCAGAAGGAATGCGCTCCATCGCAGTTTTTCCCCCAGTTCATAAACAGGGAAAAGGGGCTGTCCAATATTCGCCACGGCCACGCGAAAAATGGGCAATTAAAACCACTCGGCCCCCCACGCCAAAATCTTCTTGCACCGCCCCGGGGAGATATCTTATTGAACATCAGTCTCAATCTCAATTAGCTCTTATGTCTACACTCGTTGGAAAAACCGCACCCGCATTTAACGCCCGCGCCGTCATCAACGGCCGGATCGAAGACACTTTTTCCCTGGACCCGTTCCTGGGGAACCGTTACGTCCTCCTCTTCTTTTACCCGAAAGACTTCACCTTCGTCTGCCCCACCGAGCTGCACGCCTTCCAGGCGCAGTTGGACGCCTTCCGGGAGCGCAATGTCGAGGTGATCGGGTGTTCCACCGATACCGCCGAAACGCACTGGGCCTGGCAGCAGGTCGCCAAGTCCCATGGCGGCATCCAGGGCGTGCAATACCCGATCGTCGCCGATCCCAACAAAACCATCGCCTCCGCCTACGGCGTCCTCAACGGGGAATACACCGTCGATGAAGAAGGCCGCCTCAACGCCGAAACCGAAATGGTCGCCTACCGGGGGCTCTTCCTCATCGACCTCCAGGGCGTCGTCCGCCATCAGCTCGTCAACGACCTCCCGCTGGGCCGCTCCGTGGACGAAGCGCTGCGCATCGTGGACGCCCTGCAATTCTTCGAAGGGCACGGCGAAGTCTGCCCGGCCAACTGGCGCGCGGGCCAGGAAGCCCTCAAGCCCACCTTCGAAGGCGTGGCCGTCTACCTGGCCAAGAACTGACCCGGCGCGGCATCAGGAGTTCGCGTTCCCCGGTCCCCGGATTGGGAACGGCTCCTGACGTGCGAAGCTCCAACTTCGCCGCGTCTTCTTCTACACCTTCACGCGCTCGATCTGCGCCCCGATGCCGTTGAGCTTGTCGTCGATGGACTCGTAGCCGCGGTCGATGTGGTAAACGCGGTTCACCTCCGTCACGCCGCTGGCGCGCAGCCCCGCCAGCACCAGCGCGGCGCTCGCGCGCAAATCGCTCGCCATCACGGGCGCTCCGCTCAGGCGCTCCACCCCTTTGATCACGGCGCTCGCTCCTTCCAGGGTGATCTGCGCCCCCATGCGCTTCAACTCCGCCACGTGCATGAAGCGTTGCGGGAAAACCGACTCCGTCACCACGCTGATCCCCTCCCCTTCGCACAGCAGCGCGCACATCTGCGCCTGCATATCCGTCGGGAAATTCGGGTACGGCTCCGTCACCAGTTCCACCGGCTTCGGCTTGCCATTGCCCACCACCGTCAGCGTATCGCGCGCAGTCTCGATGCCAAAACCGGCCTGGATCAGCGCGTCGCTGATCGCCTTGAGATGATCCGGCACCACCCGGCGCAGCGTCACGCGGCTGCCCGCGATAGCCGCCGCCACCATGAACGTCCCGGCCTCGATCCGATCCGGTATCACCGAATGTTCCGCCCCGTGGAGTTCCTCCACCCCCTCGATAACGATCCGACGCGTTCCCGCTCCCTCGATCTTCGCCCCCATCGCGTTGAGAAAATTCGCCAGATCGACCACCTCCGGCTCCGCCGCGGCCCCTTCGATCGTGGTCACGCCCTCCGCCAGCACGGCCGCCATCATCACGTTATCCGTGCCCAGCACCGTCGAGCCGAACTTGCCGCGCAGGTTGATCGTCTGCCCCTTCAAGCGCGCCGCGAAAACCTTCACATTGCCGCACTCCACGCGCACCGCCGCCCCCAGGGCCTCGAAGCCGCGCAAATGCAAATCAATCGGCCGGTCGCCGATCACGCAGCCGCCGGGGAGCGACACCGTCGCCTCCTTCTCGCGGCCCAACAACGGCCCCAGCACGCACACCGACGCGCGCATCTTGCGCACGATGTCGTAGGGCGCCACCGTCTTGATCTTCTCCGCGCGCACCGTCACCGTCCCGCTGGCCCGCTCCACCTCGGCCCCCATGTGGCTCAAAATCTGGAGCATATAGTGCACATCGCTCAAATCCGGCACGTGGCGGATAATGCACGGCTCCTTGGTAAGCAGGCACGCCGCAAGAATCGGCAGAGCGGAGTTCTTGGAACCGCTCACCCGGATGGAACCGCTCAGGCGTTGACCGCCATGCACGAGAATTTTATCCATAAATCGCAAACAAAAATCGTAAAATGCCTTGATAGTCGGCCACGGGACGGATGTCCCGATAATTCTGCCGCTCCAGCTCCGCCGCAAGCGCCGCGGACTGGTCGTGCCCGATCTCCAGCACCAGCCGGCCGCCCGGCTTCAAATGGGCCTTCGCCTCCTCCAGCAGCCGCACGATCAGCTCCGTGCCCACGGGGCCGCCGTCCAGCGCCAGCCGGGGATCGCGCTGCACCTCGCGGGAAAGCGAGGCAATCTCCCCGCCCGGGATATAAGGCAAATTCGCCACGATCAAATCAAAATCCCCCTCCACCGCCGCCAGCAAATCGCTTTGGAAAAACCGGACCCGCTCCGCCAACTCCAGCCGCGCCGCATTCTCGCGCGCCAGCGCCAGCGCATCGGGCGAAACATCCACCGCCGTCACCTCCGCCGCCGGGCGTTCCGCCGCCAGCGTCAGCGCGATCACGCCGCTCCCCGTCCCCACATCCAGGATGCGGGCAGACTCCGGCAACGGCTCCTTTAAGGTCAGTTCCATCAACAATTCGGTTTCGGGGCGGGGGATGAGCGCGCGCGCATCCACCGCGAAAACGCGCCCGTGGAACTCCACCGTCCCCAGCAAATGCTGCAACGGCTCCCCGGCGGCGCGGCGGCGGATCAGCTCGCGCAGAGGCGTCAATTCGCGCTCCCCCAGGGGGCGGTCGAACTCCATGTACAGCTCGATCCGCTTCTTGCCCAGCACATGGGCAACAAGATGCTCGGCATTCAAGCGCGGACTCTCCACGCCATGCCGGGTGAAATACTCCGTCGTGGCACGAAGCACCTCCAGGACCGTTTTCATAGGCACGCAATAGAGCAGTTGCTCCACCAAATTGCCAGAAAAGTTGGCATCGCCGCCCTCCTACTCCGGGCGGCGGCGCTCAAACTTGGCGAACGGCCTGGGAGCGGGCTTGCCGGCCGGTTTCGCCTGCTTCGCTTTCCCGGGTTTGGGCCGCAGCCACGGCTTCGCGCCGAACTTCCCGGCGGGCTTGGCTCCGGGCCGGGCGGAAAACTTGCCGGGGCGTCCCTCGCGGTTCTCCGGGCGGCTGGCGCGCGGCACGAAGGAGATCTCCTCCACGGCGGCGTGTCCTCCCCGCGCCCGGAATTTCGCCGGGGCCGGGCGGCGCGGCCTGTCGGAAGGGGCCGCCTCTTCACCGCGCGCGGGACGCGGGGCTTCCTCCCCCGCCGGACGTTTTGAGAACGCCTGGCGATACGGAGGCCGGTATGCCGGACGCCGGGGCCGATGCGTGTGCGCGGGTTCCTCCGGAGCGGACGCCGCGTAAGCGGCCCCCTCGGCCACGAGCCCCTCGATCTCCTTTTGCGTGAGGGCACGGAACGAACCGGCCGGCATGTCGCCAATTTGCAGCTTCCCGATCCGCACGCGCACGAGTTTCTCCACTTCGTACCCCAGCGCGTAGAACATCTTGCGGATCTGCCGCTTCAACCCCTGGCGCAGGATCACCTTCACCTTGTTCGGGCCCAGCTTGTGGACCTCCTCCGCCTTGGCCCAGCCTTCTTCCAGGCTGATCCCGTGGAGCAGCTTCGCCGTCAGCTCAAAGTCGAACGGCTTGTTGAGCACCACCTCGTATTCCTTCTCCACCTTGTAACGCGGATGCGTCAGCTTGAGCGCCAGGTCGCCGTCATTCGTCATGAGCAGCAACCCCTCGCTGTCGCGGTCCAGCCGCCCGACATGAAAAAGCCGCGGGAAATGCGTGGGCAAGAGATCGAAAATCGTTTGCCGGTCGTGCGTATCCGAAGCCGTGCAAAGATACCCCGGCGGCTTGTGAAGGAGCAGCGTCATCGGCGCGGCGCTCTTCAGGACCCGCTGGCCCACTTTCACCACATCGGACGGCTCCACCGTGGTAGCCAGGTTTTCGCACTGCACGCCGTTGATCGTCACCTGTCCGGTGCGGATCAGCTCTTCACAGCTCCGGCGCGAGCCCAGGCCCGCCGAAGCTAAAAATCGGTTTAATCGCATGGGAATAAGCCTCGTTGCTTTCCCGGCAAATGTCGAGCGCGGCCGCCGTTTTCCCCGCTCCATGAGACCTTTACAGCAGCTTTGCGCTCAGTTCGGCGAGCGGGCTGCGCTCGCCCTTCTGGAGCGCGATGTGGGCGTGCATCGGCTGGCCTGCAAAGCGCCTCGCGGCGTGGACGAGGCCGTTGTTTTCAGGGCTCAGATACGGGGCGTCGATCTGGCTCGGGTCGCCGATCAAGACCAGTTTGGAGCCCTCTCCCATCCGCGTCGCGATGGTCTTGAGTTCGCTTAAATTGACATTTTGGACCTCGTCTACGATGAAAAATGCGTTCGGAATGGACCTTCCGCGCAGATAATAGAGCGGTTCGATCTCCAAAAGGCCCTGTTCCAGCAGGTAATCGAAAGGTTTGCGCACCCGGCCCCCGTTGGGCGCCGCCACGGTTTTCCCCTGCTGTGCGGCGGTCTGCGGCGTGGGCTGGGGACGGCGGCGTTTTTCGGGGCGGCCTCCCTCGCGCGGCGCGGGGGTGAAGATCCGGTCGAGCGCGTCGTAGATCATCCGGGTCCAGGGGAATAATTTCTCCTCGATCCCGCCGGGCAGCGCTCCCAGGTCTTTGCCGATGCCGACGGTGGCGCGCGCGACGCAAATTTTGTGATACGTCCCTTCGTCCAGGTGCATGAGGCCGCTGTTGACGCTGAGGAGCGTTTTGCCCGTGCCCGCGCGGGCGGCGGCGGTGACGATCTGGATTTCCGGGTCGAGCAGGGCGTCGTAGAAGCACGTTTGCTCCAGGTTGCGCGGGCGGATCTCCGTCCCGTGGCGGCCGCCGTAGCATTTCGGTATTTTGAGGCGGCGCAGCGAGTGGCCGCAGATCCGCGCCGGGATCGCGTGGCTCACGCCGCCGCTCACCAGCACGTAGGAGGCGAAGCGGTTGGCGGGCGCCTGGCCGGGCTCCAGTTCCAGCGTTCCCTTGGTGGCGAAGCGCTGGAAGAGGGTCGGCTCCAGGAGGAGCGTGGGGATGCTTTCGGAGAGGAGCGCGGTTTCTTCCCGGCTGGCGCTGATGCGGCGGTATTTCTCGGCGACGAGTCCGCAGACCTGGGCCTTGAGGCGCAGGGCGATGTCGTTGCTGACCAGCACGACCCGGTAGTCTTTCCCCTTGAGGGCCTCGCGCTGGCGCAGCGCCACGCAAAGGATGCGGTTGTCGGTGGAGGAGCCGCCGTCGAACGCCGCGAGGGCGGCGTCCTCGGCGCGCTTTCCTTTTTTGCTGCCGGAGGAGGAAAGGCCCGTGATGAAGAGGTTGCCGCCGCCGGGGGTGGGGATCGCCCGCTCCGGGTTGGCGGTGAAGTCGGGAAAGAGCGTCGGGTTCATCGCCGCTTCCAGGAGCCGGTGGAACTCCCGCGCGTTGGCCCCGATCTCGCTGCGCTCGGTCTTCTTTTTATCCGTTTCGGAGAGGACCTCCACGGGGATGACCACGTCGTGCTCGCCGAAGGCGAAAAGGGCTTGGGGATCTTCCAGGATAACGCAGGTGTCGAGAACGTAGCGGGTCTTGGGATTGGGCATGGGAAGCAATTCTTTTGCGGGCCAGGCGCTAAAATGAAGGGATTTGCCCCCGGCGGCAAGGGAAAGCCCTTTCCCGGCCCAAAGAAATGGGAAAATGCCTTGGGACGGGGAAACTTGGAGGGGATCCCCCGAACACCGCGAATTCCTCTTTACGCGGCACACCTTCAGTAATACGATTCAAGCTGGAGGTGCCGGGTAAACGTCAACTAAAACAAGGAAAGTAAAATGAAACTCAATAAAATCCTGCTCATAACAGCCCTGTCGCTTTTTGCGATAAGCGGCCTCATGGCTGATCAAAAGGCCAAGAAAGAGGAAGTGCCTGGAGTGGCTGCTCAGCCTGCCAGCTTCTTTTACACCGGTAAACCCTACGACAAAGACCTTGGTGCATATACGTTCAACTTTCGAAACTATGATCCGGAGTTGAAGCGATGGACCACTGTCGATCCAAGTGGTTTTCCTGACGGAGCGAATAATCGATTATACGTTTCAAATAATCCAATTAGTATATACGATGATTTCGGATTAACCAATAAAAGCATCGCATGGGTATTTGTTTGGGCCGATGCTCCAAACTATCAAGATCCAACACATCCAATTACTGCACAAAAACAGTCAAATGCGATTCAAGCTGGTCTCACCAAGATCTTCAACGATATGACGTTGGCTGATAATACCGCCGGGGATACCAATAAGTATTTGAATGATAATGATAGCTTTTATCTGGCTGTAAAAGTCGCCCAGAACCTCAATGATGTCGTATCGCTATTGAGTCAATTTAATGAGATAGTGTTATTTACGCATGGTTACTATAACAATAATACATACACCATGAACTTCAATGGCTCTTCCAATTTAACGCCAACGCAGGCGTTCGGAAATACTAGTAAAATATACTATGCTACTTGCTATGACGGATACTCCCCCAATGGTGTAAGCGGTAGTTTTGGGGAGGTTGGCACGGGGCCTTTAGTAGCAGGCGCACAAACTGCTACGAAAAACTATCTAAGGGAATGAACCACATTAAATTGGGTCGCTGTCTTGTCGCATTCGCGGCAGTGCTTCTGATTCTGTGTAACCAGACGGTGGCACAAAATCAAAATCTACAATGGCCGCTTGGAAATCCTGCTGCACGAAAATCCTGCCATTTCGTGCAGCAAGAAATGTGGCTTGAATATAGCAGGGTTTTCGAATTCCGGTACGATAATAATCGAGTATTAAAGGTGTGGCTTGAGGGTTATGGTGACATGAGTGGAATCATGTGGGGTGAAGATATTGGAAAACCAGGGGCGTTATCCATAAAAAGAGGCAGCCAAGAGGCGTTGGACTTACTCGACATTGCTAATTCGGAAATATCTCGCTTATGGAAGGAAATTCGAAGCACCGATAAGATTGATAAAACAAAGCAAGACGATCTAGTCGCCCTCATGGGATTCTCTATAGTTCTGCTCCATAAACCACCGCCTTGGCCGTTCGAAAGAGAGACAGGGAAAATGTATTAAAAATACAGTGCATGGGGGCATGGCATCAGGGGTGCGATTAAAGGTG
>JAQTMF010000090.1 GCA_028714515.1 Chthoniobacteraceae bacterium
AGGATACCGAAGAATGGAAAGCGCCGAGACGTGTGCGAGGTCCCTCCCTGCGGTCGGGATGACAAGCAAGTTGGCCGGCCTTTTGTCGCATGTTTCGCAGATTTTCACAGTTCCAGAAAAGCTCCGCTGCCTTTCAATCTGCGTCCCTCCGCGAAATCTGCGGATAAACCTCTTTGAATTCACGAACCGCCCCACGCGGCATGAAAACGGCGCGTCGCCACGTGTCATCCCGAGCTTGCGAGGGATCTCTCCAAGGCTTCAGGATACCGAAGAATGGAAAGCGCCGAGACGTTTGCGAGGTCCCTCCCTGCGGTCGGGATGACAAGCAAGTTGGCCGGCCTTTTGTCGCATGTTTCGCAGATTTTCACAGTTCCAGAAAAGCTCCGCTGCCTTTCAATCTGCGTCCCTCTGCGAAATCTGCGGATAAACCTCTTTGAATTCATCGAAAAAGGAAACCGTGTGAAAAAACAGCCCCTTCTATTTTCCGCGCTTTTGCGCCTTTGCGTGAGTCTGTTCTGCCTGGCCTCCTTCGCGTGGGCCGCGCCGGAGCCCCCGCCCATCGCCGTGGTGTTTAATGAAAGCGACCCGCAATCCGTGGCGCTGGCCGGGTATTATGCCGAGAAGCGCGGGATTCCGCTCAACCGGCTCATCGGCCTTTCCTGCCCCACGGACGAGAGCGTTTCCCGCGAGGCGTACGACGCCACCATCGCCGGGCCGTTGCGCGAGGCGTTCGTCTCCCGCGGCTGGTGGAAGACGGAGGCCGATATCACCGGGGGCCAGGTCGTCGAGAGCCGCATTCGTTACGTGGCGTTGATGCGGGGCGTGCCGCTCAAGATCGCCCCGGTGGCCGCCTACCCCGGCGACAAGCCGCTTCCCGCCGGGTCCCCCCTCGCGCACAACGAGGCGGCGGTCGATTCGGAGCTGGCCGTGCTGGGGCTGGCCACGCGCCGGATCTCGGGGCCGCTGGACAACCCGGCCTACGAGGGCAAGGGCGGCGCGGCCGACTATGGCACCGTGCCCTGGCTGCTGCGCGTCTGCCGGCTCGACGCCGCCGAGCCCGCCACCGTGCGCCGGATGATCGACGACGCGCTGGCGGCGGAGAAGAGCGGCCTCTGGGGCTTCGCCTATGTCGATGCGCGCGGGCTCAACGGAAAGGATGCGTATGCCCAGGGCGACGTCTGGTTTCGCGGCGCGGCGGCGGATCTCCGCGCGCGCGGCGTGCCGTGTGTGCTCGACAACGCACCCGCTCTGCTCCCGGCGCATTACCCGATGACGCGCGCGGCGCTTTACCTCGGCTGGTACGCGGGGGAGATCGAGGGGGCGCTGGCCGATCCCGCGTTTCGGTTCGCGCCGGGCGCGGTGGCCGTCCATTTGCATTCCTTCAGCGCCGGTTCGCTGCGGGCTCCGCTGCGGGGCTGGTGCGCGCCCTTGCTGGAGCGGGGGGCCGCCGCCACGCTGGGCAATGTTTTCGAGCCCTACTTGATGTTCACGCCCCACCTGGACATTTTCGAGCGCCAGCTTTGCGGCGGAGCGCCGTTCGCCGACGCCGCCTATGCCGCGCAGCCCGTATTATCCTGGATGACCACGTTTATCGGCGATCCGCTTTACCGCCCCTTTGCCGCGCGGCAGGCGGGGGCGAAAGCGCCGCGCGAGGCCGCCGAATACGCCGCGTTTGCCGACGGCGCGGCGCGCTGGACGGCAAATCGCGCCGCGTCCGAGACCTGGCTGCGCGCCCGCGCGAAGGCGCTCAAGAGCGGGGTTCTCTACGAAGGGCTTGGCTTGCTGGAGGAGGGAGCCGGGGACGCGGACGCCGCGTTCGCCGCGTGGACGCAGGCCCGCCAGGCTTACCGGGAAGACGCCGACCGGATTCGCTGCGCCGTGCATGCCGTGGACCTGCTGCGCGCGGGGCACAAGGACGCCCAGGCGCTGGCGCTCGTGCGCGGCGAGATCGCGCGGTATCCGCAGGCCGACGCCACGGAGCTGCTCCGGGCCATCGAGCGGCAGCTCGCCCCGCCGCCGCCCGCGCCTTCGCCTTCCGCCGCGCCGGTTCAGGGGCGCTGAGCCGGAGGAGGAGTCGGCGAGCGGGAGAGCGAGCCGTCGGCAAGACTTTGCGAGACGAGAAGGTCGTCGCTCTTCAAAAGACTTCCCCGGAGATGGGCCTCCATTCCCTGCCGTTCAGAGAACAGCAATAACCACGGATTGGTCGGCGCGTCGGCTTTGCAGCCGATTTCGAGAAAGAGCGTCTTGGCGGTATCTCTGTCCCCCTTTGATGGCCGCCAGGTAGCAGAGGGCGTTTTGGGCTCCGAGTTTTGTCTCCGCGTTTCGGCTGGCCTCGGC
Organism: Chthoniobacteraceae bacterium; assembly: GCA_028714515.1. GTDB lineage: Bacteria > Verrucomicrobiota > Verrucomicrobiia > Chthoniobacterales > Chthoniobacteraceae > UBA695. The sequence continues at coordinate 2,338 of JAQTMF010000090.1, forward strand.
GAGGAAAGCGTCTCCTTCTTCCGCCGCATCGTTGCGCTTTCCATGCCGCCGCGAAGGGAATACGATTCCGCCTCATGCGCCTTGCCGACCGCTATGCCCAATGGCTGGAAGGGAGCTTCGTCGCCGAAGCCCCGCTGCCGCGCGTCGCCCGCGAGCTTCCCGATGGGGAACTCCAGGCGCTCTGGTTCGCGGGCGAGTTTGGCCGCGAGTTTATGACCACCACCGGCGGGCCCGTGCGCGTGGAGCGTTTCGGGGCATGGAACGCCGGGCCCGGTCCGCAATTTGCCGGGGCGCAGATCGTCTTTGGCGACGCCCGGGTGCGGGGCGGCGTGGCGGTGCATTGGAACGCGGCGGAATGGGATCGCGAAGCCGCCGCGAGCCCGGACTACGAGGGGACCATTCTGCACGTCTTCGCCCGTGAGGTAACGCGGGAGCGGGGCGCGGCGGTTCCCGCCTCCTGCACGGCCCTGGGCCGCGAGGTCCCGCAAGTATGGCTGGATACGACGCGATATGCGTATCTTCCCGCGCCGCAGCGCCCGGACTGCCCGGCGGTTTGCCGCGAGACGTTCGCGGCGTTGCCCGAGCCGCGGGTGCTGGAGCTGGTGGAGGCGGCCGCGCAATACCGGCTCTGCCGCAAGGCGGCGCGGCTGGAGAGATGGGGCGCGGAGTTTGGAAAGGACGAGGCGCTTTACCAGGCCGTCGCCGAGGCGCTGGGCTACCGCGCCAACAAGCTCCCCATGCTGCTGCTCGCCCAGCGTTTCCCGCTGGCGCTGTTGCGGGCCCAGCGCGCGGAGATCGAGCCGCTGCTTTTCGCCGGGAGCGGTTTTCTCAACGCCACCGATCTGCACCCGCTGCCGGGCGATACGCGCGGATATTTGCGGGAGCTGTGGACGCAGTGGTGGCCGCGCCGGACGGAATACGAGCGGCTCACGGTCCCGCGCGCGCTTTGGAACCCGCGCGGCGTCCGCCCGGTCAATCACCCGCAGCGGCGCGTCGCGGCGCTGGCGGGGATCGTCCGCCATTGGCCGGTGCTGGAGGCGCTGGCGCTGTCGGCCAATATCACCGGGTTGGACAATTTCTTCGGCCAGCTCGCGCATCCCTATTGGGACCGCCATTACACGCTCACCTCGCGGCGCTCGGCGGCCCGCATGGCGCTGGTGGGCGGGACGCGCGCGGCCGATCTGCTGGTCAACGTCTTCTTCCCGAGCGCGCTCGCGGCGGCCCCGGATTTCTGGGAAAGCTACCGGAGCCTTCCCGCGCCCGATTCCAACCGGCGCGTGGAGAACGCGGCGCGGCGGTTGTTCGGCGCGGGCCCGCTGGCGCGGCGGTTGAGCGGCATGGCGATGACGCAGCAGGGCTTGCTCCAGTTGGACGAGGATTTCTGCGCCGCCTGCGAGGGCGACTGCGCCCGCTGCGCCCTGCCCGAGCGGCTGGACCGGTGGGGCGATGTGGCGGGCTACGGCGAATAGGCTCGCGCTGAAAAACTACGGCTTTTTGCCGCCGCGTTCGTGTTCCAGCAGGAAGGCGTATTTGGCGAAGCAGTCGAACATGCGCACGCCCGCGATGACCCAGCCGCGCCAGCCGTCGCGCCAGCCTTGCTTGAAGACGAGCGGCTTGACGAAGGCGAAGAGCGGCGAGAGGAGCAGGCAGCGCCAGCGGAATTTCTTCCCGCGCGCCGCGTACGAGCGGGCCATCGTGCGCGCGTAGCCGACCGTCCGGTGCAGGTGGTCCTCCAAATCGCGGAAGGAATAGTGCAGCAAATCGCCCTCCAGCCGCGCGGCCGTGCCGTGGAATTCCAGCGCCGCGTGCGGGTCCATGCCGCCCCAGCGGGCCGCGCCGCGCTTGAGGAGCCGCAAGCGCCATTCCGGGTACCACGCGTGCCAGATCCACGCCCCCAAATACCACGTCCGGCGATTCACCCAGTAGCCGTCGGCGGCGGGCGGCCGGCCGCCGGCAAAGAGCGTGCGCAGGGATGCCGCCAGCTCGGGCGAAAGGGCTTCATCGGCGTCCAGGAAGAGCACCCACGGCTGCGTGCAGGCGTCGAGCGCGCGGTTTTTTTGGACAATGAAACCCTCCCATTTGGCGGTGAGGAACGTGGCGCCTGCCTCGCGCGCGATGGCTTCCGTGCCGTCGGTGGAACCGGAATCGACGATCACGATTTCCGCCGCGAGCCCGGCGGCGCTCTCCAGCAGACGGGGCAGGTTCGCCTCTTCGTTGAGCGTCACGATGGCGAGGGAAAGCGGGAGCGGCGCGTTCATGGCCGGGCCGCCTCCGTGTAGAGCCCTTCCAGCACGCGGGCTTGCATACCGGCTTCAAAGCCTTCGGTGACCGCCTTGGCGGCAGCCGCGCCCATTGCGGCATAGCGCGCCGGTTCGGCCGCGAGTTTTTCCAGCGCTTCGGCGAGCCCCGTTTCGTCGCGTTCGGCCACGAGGTAGCCGCTCACGCCCTCCTCGACCGCCTCCGGGATGCCGCCGTGCCGGGTCGCCGCCACGGGGAGGCCCGTGGACATCGCCTCCAGCATGGCGTTGGGGACGCCCTCCTGGTTGCCGTCGGGGCCGATCTCGCTCGGGTGCAAAAACACGTGGGCGGCGGCCAGTTCGGCGGTCAGCGCGGCATGGGAAAGGAACCCGGGAAAGCGCACTTTGTCCGCCACGCCCAGCTCCGCCGCCAGCGCCGTGAGTTCCTGCAAAAGCGGGCCCTCCCCGGCGACGGTGAACGTGGAAAGCGGGTGCGCGGCCGTGAACCGGGCGAAAGCGCGCAGGGCCGTCGGGAGCCCTTTTTTTGGGATCAACCGGCAGGCCTGGAAGAAATGCCACGCGCCGTCGGCCGGGGCCGTGCGCGGGCGGAACGGGAAGCGCTCCAGCGGGATGCCGGTGCGGTGGATGCGGAGTTTTTCCGGCGGGCAGCCCAGGACGAGCAGCCGCTCGCCGAGGGCCTTGGAGCGGGCCAGGACCAGCTTTGCCAGCGAGAACATTTCGCGCGCGGCCTCGCGCCACGCGGGCCGGTCCATGTCCACCCCGGCGTCCGCCCCGTGGAAGGAGACGATCACCGGCACGGGGCAGCGGCGCAAGAGCGGCAGGAGGTGCACGCCGATGTTGCCGAAGTAAACGTGCAGCACGCGCCCGTGGACTTCCTCGATCTTTGCCGCGATCCGGCGCGCCTCGCTTTGGTAAATCAGGATCGGGCGGCGGCAAATCTGTTTGACCCAGATCCGGCGGAGGCCGTGCGTCGCCGGTTTGGGCAGCACCGCGAGGGCGTCCGGTGGGAAAGGGAAACGCTCCGCCTCCTCCCGTTTCTGGCAGATCACGAACGGCCGCCAGGCGCGCAGCCCCGTGATCTGCCGGTAGATGTGGAGCATCTCCGGCTTCAGAAACGTGGCACAATACTGGACGGCGACGGGGGAGGCTTCCACGGGGTTCCTTTCGCTAGAACCGCAGAAAAAAGGCGGGGGAGCTATCTGCGGATTCCTCTTTCAAGTCAGCACTGGTTTTTGAGGATCTTGTGATGTTCCTGGATCGGGCGGACGCGCAGCCCCTTGGTTCGCATCGAGACGATGCCGCTCAAGCTCGCTTTCGCGCCGCTCAAGGTCGTCATAATGGGGATGCGGTTGGCCACGGCGGCGCTGCGGATCTTCACCTCGTCCTCGCGCGGGATCTTGCCGCTCGGGGTGTTGATGATGAACGCGATCTGCCCGTTCTTGATCATGTCCAGCACGTTGGGCCGGCCCTCGGTGACTTTGAAGAGCTTGTTCACGGCCACGCCCGCGGCGGCGAGCGCCTTGGCGGTGCCGCCCGTGGCGAAGAGCTTGAAGCCGAGTTCCGCGAAATGCGCGGCCAGTTCGGCGGCCTCTTTTTTATCGCCGTCGCGCACGCTGATGAAGATGTTGCCGCCGGTCGGGAGCTGCGGCTGGGCGGCCATCTGCGCCTTCGCGTAGGCGAGGCCGAAGTCTTCGTCGATGCCCATCACCTCGCCGGTCGATTTCATTTCCGGCCCGAGCGCGATATCCACGCCGGGGAACTTGATGAACGGGAAGACGGCTTCCTTCACCGAATAGTGATGCGGGACGATCTCCGCCGTGAAGCCGAGTTCCTTGAGCGTGGCCCCGGCCATGATGCGGGCGGCCATCTTGGCCAGCGGCACGCCGATGGCCTTGGAGACGAAGGGAACCGTGCGCGAGGCGCGCGGGTTGACTTCCAAAATGTAGACCACTTCGTTCTTCACGGCGAACTGGACATTCATGAGCCCCTTCACGTTCAGCTCGCGGGCCATCGCTTTCGTCGCGTCGGCGATGGTTTCCTTCACGAACGCGGAGAGGGAGAAGGCGGGAATGGCGCACGCGCTGTCGCCGGAGTGGATGCCCGCATACTCGATATGCTCCATGATCGCGCCGATGACGACGGTCTCGCCGTCGCTGATACAGTCCACATCGACTTCCACGGCGTCCTCCAGGAAGCGGTCCACCAGCACGGGGCGCTCGGGGCTGGCTTCCACCGCCGTGCGGATGTACCGGCGCAGGTCGTCCTCGTTGTAAACGATCTCCATGGCGCGGCCGCCCAGCACGAAGGAGGGGCGAACCAGCACCGGGTAGCCGACGCGGCTGGCGGCTTCCACGGCCTCGGCCTCGTTGGTGGCGGTCCCGTTCGGCGGGCAAAGGAGGGCGAGCTTGTCGATCATCGCCGCGAATTTCTTGCGGTCCTCGGCGGTGTCGATGCTCTCGGGCTGGGTGCCCAGGATGTTGACGCCGTTTTGCTTGAGGCCGTTGGCCAGGTTCAGCGGCGTTTGGCCGCCGAACTGGACGATCACGCCGTAGCATTGCTCCTGCTCGTAGATGTTGAGCACGTCTTCGAGCGTGAGGGGCTCGAAGTAGAGGCGATCGCTCGTGTCGTAGTCGGTGGAAACCGTCTCCGGGTTGGAGTTGACCATCAGCGTCTCGAAGCCCGCCTCGCGCAGGGCGAAGGAGGCGTGCACGCAGCAGTAGTCGAACTCGATGCCCTGGCCGATGCGGTTGGGGCCGCCGCCGAGGATCATGATCTTCTTGCGGCCGTCCGAGGGCTTCGTCTCGTTCTCGTCGCCGTAGGTGGAGTAGTAATACGGAGTGTACGCCTCGAATTCCGCCGCGCACGTATCGACGAGGCGGTAGGTGGGGATGATGCCCGCCGCTTTGCGCTGGGCGCGGATCTCCGCCTCCGTGGTTCCGGCGAAGTGGGCGAGCTGGCGGTCGGAGAACCCGAGCTTCTTCGCGCGCAGGAGCGGGATGTCCGTCGGGTTGTTCTTGTAAACGAACTCCTCGTTGACGAGCTGCCGGACCTGCATGAGGAACCAGCGGTCGATCTTGGTGAGGTCGAAAATCTTCTCCACGTCGAACCCGGCCAGGAAGGCGTAGCGCAGGTAGAAGATGCGCAGGAAGTTGGGCGTGGCGAGCTTGCGGGTGATGAGGTCGATGTCCCACGCGCCGTCCGGGAGGCGGGCCGGGAGATGCTTGCCGTCGCCGCCCAGGCCGAAGCGCCCGATTTCCAGCGAGCGCAGGCATTTCTGGAGCGACTCTTTAAACGTGCGGCCGATGGCCATCGCCTCGCCCACGCTCTTCATCTGCGTGGTGAGCGTCGAATCCGCCTGCGGGAATTTCTCGAAGGCGAAGCGCGGGATTTTGACGACGCAGTAGTCGATGGTCGGCTCGAAGCTGGCGGGCGTCTCGCGCGTGATGTCGTTGCGGACCTCGTCCAGCGTGTAGCCGACGGCGAGCTTGGCGGCGATCTTCGCGATCGGGAACCCGGTGGCCTTGGAGGCGAGCGCGGAGCTGCGGGAGACGCGCGGGTTCATCTCGATGACGATCATCCGCCCGTTCTCCGGGTTTACGGCGAACTGGATGTTGGAACCGCCCGTTTCGACGCCGATCTCGCGGATCACGGCGAAGCTGGCGTCGCGCATGAGCTGGTATTCCTTGTCGGTGAGCGTCTGCGCCGGGGCGACGGTGATGGAGTCGCCCGTGTGGACGCCCATCGGGTCAAAGTTTTCGATGGAACAGATGATGACGCAGTTGTCCTTGCGGTCGCGCATCACCTCCATCTCGTATTCCTTCCAGCCGAGCAGCGATTCCTCCACCAGCACCTCGCTGACGGGGGAAAGGTCCAGGCCGCGCGCGATAATGGCGTCGTATTCCTCGCGGTTGTAGGCGATGCCGCCGCCCGCGCCGCCCAGCGTGTAGGCGGGGCGGATGATGAGCGGGAAGCTCCCGATCTCCGCCGCCACCTTGCGGGCTTCCTCCGGCGAATGGGCGGTGCCCGATTTCGGCACGTCCAGGCCGATCTTGATCATCGCGTCCTTGAACTTCTGGCGGTCCTCGCCCTTTTCAATCGCCTCGGCGTTCGCGCCGATGAGCCGGACGCCGTGGCGCTCCAGCGCGCCGTTGCGCACCAGCTCCATGGCGGTGTTGAGGGCCGTCTGGCCGCCCAGGGTGGGGAGCAGGGCGTCGGGCCGCTCCGCTTCGATGATTTTCTCGACCACCTCGGCCGTGATCGGTTCGATGTAGGTCCGCGAGGCGAACTCCGGGTCGGTCATGATCGTGGCCGGGTTGGAATTCACCAGCACCACTTCATAACCCTCTTCCGCCAGCGCCTTGCAGGCTTGCACGCCGGAATAGTCGAATTCGCAGCCCTGGCCGATGACGATCGGACCGGAACCGATGAGGAGGATTTTCTTGAGGTCGGTGTTCTTAGGCATTCGGGTAAAAAGTGCCTCAAATTAAGACGGGCGCGAACGGAATTATCAATCCCCTTCTTTTCGGGGGCCTTTTTTTGCTCTCGCGCAAAGACGCCGAGGCGCAAAGAGAAGAAAGCGGTTCGCCGATGAGGAGGACCGCGCGGAGGGCAGGCCTTCCACGGGGTCATTTAGCCCTGCTATGGGGACAAGGCAAGGGCGGTCCGCCGCTTGCGGGTAGGGTTGGCACTCCGTGCCGACCGCGCGAAGCGTGATTTCCACTTGGGCCCGCAGAAGAATGGCAGGCGTGCTACGGACGGCACGGAGTGCCATCCCTTGCTACCATCTGTTTAGCGCGCAAGAAGGGCATCAATCCGAAGGATTGAAAGAGGTTAGCCGGGGGTCGAGCGCAGCGACACCCCCGGTATACCGCGAACAATCAGTTCACCCTGGAAGGGTGGTAGAAAGCCCGTTTTCTGCCACCCTTCCAGGGTGAATGCATGGCGGGGCGAATCCCGGTGGTGTCGGCGCGGGGACGCGCCTCAACCACCGGCTAACGTCTGGAAACCCTCCGGGTTCCTCTCTTGATCGGCGCTGCCTCTTTCCTATTTTTCCCGGCTAAACAGATACGAGTGCCATCCCTACCATTCCGCCCGGCTTGGCCTCTTTAATACGCCAGCAGCAGATGGCCGCCCGCCTTGCATTCCACGGTGCACCGGCCGCCCAGCGCCTTTTCCCAGAAGGGCAGGCGCGGTTCCGCGATGAGGAGCCGGGCTCCCGGCTGCCAGGCGGACGCGATTTCCGCCTCCGGCGCGCCGTAGCGCAGCCTGCGCCGGGATTCCGTGCTCAGGTAAAAAAGGAGGCTGCTCGTGGCGTAACGGCCCGGTTCCACGAAAACGGCGGCCGTGGAGGCCGGGGGCGCGTCGAGGCAGGCGGCCATGCCCGCGCCGGAGAAATAGGGGGCGAAGCGGGCCCCGATATCGGCGAAGGCGAACCCCGCCGGGATCATCGCCGCGAAGAGGGCGAGCAGGGCGACCCGGCGATTGCGCGAAAACTCGGCCCAGAGCGCCACCGCCGTGAAGAGCGTGAAGGCCAGCATGGCGATGAAGGCGACGGGGGTCACGGCGGGCCAAAAAAAGGCGGGGATCTGCGCGAACACGGGCGCTTGCGCCGGGAGCAAGACGGGCAGAAGCGCCGCCAGGCGTTGGGTCAGGACCAGCCCGCCGCAGGCCGCGGCGGTGATGACGATGGTCATGTCGAGGAACGCGTTCCGGTGCATCGTCTGGAGCCGCAGGGCCGCCCAGACGGCGAAAGCGGGCCAGCAGGCAAGGGGGGAGAAGAGGGTCGGATCCGCCGCCGCGGCCGCGGCGGCCGCCGCCAGCCACGCGAGGGGCAGCGCTTCGTTCCAGTCCAAAGGCTGCCGCCTGCACGCCTGCACGACCAGCCCCCCCACGGCGGGCAGCAGCAGGAGCGACCAGGGGAAAAGAAAGACCCCCTGCGAGGCGAGAAGCTGCCAGCGCGGGAGGGTCAGTTCCGCTCCCGGCCCGCCGATTCCCGGGGGAAAACCGGCCGCCGTCATCGCCGCGCCGGTCAGCGCCACGGCGGCGACGCCTTCCCAGGAGAGGAGCCCCCGGAACCGGAGCCGGGCTTCCGGGTAAAAAAGGGCGAGCAGGAGAACCATCCCCACCGGGACCGCGCCCGCGAGCCATCCCCCGGCGAGCGTCGTGAAGCCCCAGGCGATCCACGCCATCAGGAGCCAGCGGCGGCGTTCCGGGCGGTCCCGCACGCTCCTCTGGAGGCAATAGACGCAGGCCGTCGTCAGGGCGGCGGCGAGCGGGGCGGGGGTGAGCACCCGGCCCAGCGTCAGCATCCCCGGCGAACAAAGCAGGAGCATCGCCGCGGTAAAGCCAGTCCAGAGCGTGCCAAAGCGTTCCGCCAGCCGCAGCGTCAGCCAGAGAACGGCCACGGCCGCCAGCGCCGCCGGAAGCCGGGCGGCGAATTCACTGACCCCCAAGAAGGCGAAGGAACTGCGCGTGAACCAAAGGATGAGGGGGCCGTGCAAGTGCGCCGCGCCGCATGTCCCGCCGCTGCATCCCCCCCGGTGGAGCAAATCCAGCGCCGCCCCGGCCAGTTCCCCCTCCGGGCCGTTGGTGATCGGCCCCCACCCCGCCGGGGGAAGGTAAAAGATCACCGCCAGGATCAGCACCAGGAGGCGCACCAGGCGCGGACCGTGGGGAGGCCGCAGCACCAAAGGCGGCAGCATCGGCGATTCCAGCGGCCATGTGTTGGCGGGCATGTCTTGGAGAAGACGAGGGGGACGGGGAGCGGGAGAAACGCGCGGAGGGTGGGTTTTACTCTCCTTTCAAATGTCCGAAACAGGTGATCCATTCGGCCGGGAGCCGCTGGGGCTTGCCGGAAGGCATCTGGACCAGCGCGCAGGTCTGGCGCGAGGTGACCAGCACCGCGCCGTCGCTCGGGCGGACGATCTCGAAGGCGAACCAGAAGCGGCTGCGGCTCACGGAGTCCAGCCGTCCGCGCACGGTGAGGTGGTCGCCCAGCACGCCGGGCCGTTTGTAATCGACCTCGATGCGGACGACGACGGGGAAGCGCTGCGTGCGCCCCATGTCCTGGAGCCCCATGCCGAGCTGCTCGGCCAGTTGCGTGCGGGCCAGCTCGATGAACCGCAGGTAGGCGAGGTTGTGAACCACTCCGGCGCAATCCGTGTCGTAGAACATCACCTGCACCCCGGTTTCGATAGAGGGAGTTTCGGGTAACATGGCGAAAATCTAAGCGTTCCAGGCGCGGAAGAAAGCACAAAGGCGCCCCCCGCGCCCCGTTCCCTTAACCGAGCCGGATGCCCAGTTCCAGCAGCCGGGAGTAGATCGCGCCGTAGGTTTCCATCCAGCGCTTGTAGGGGGCCC
>JAQTMF010000091.1 GCA_028714515.1 Chthoniobacteraceae bacterium
TGGAGCGACAATCCGACCTCCTACAACTACCAATGGTGCCGGAGCGGATCGTCCATTAGCGGGGCGAATTCACTGACCTATACCGTGGTCGCTGCTGACGACGGGGCCACCTTGCAATGCGTTATATGGGCAATCAATGCGGCGGGGACGGGGAGCGACGTCGCGGCTATTCCGCTGGTCGTCCTCACTCCTCCCACAAACACGCTTGCCCCGTCAATCACCCCGGCTGGCACGCTGAATGTCGGAGACACGCTCTCTCTCACTTCAGGAACATGGACCGGCTACGGATACACGATTAGCTACCAATGGAAACGTGCCGGAGCAGCCATTGTGGGCGCAACTGCATCCACCTATACCCTCGTAGCTGCCGATGCCGGGCAGACAATCACTTGTTCCGTTACCCTCACAAACATTCGTGGCGCGGCAACCGCGACTACGGCCCCGACCGCAGCCGTTACCAACTTGATCGCGGTAAACACTGCCATCCCAACATTGAGCACCATGCTTCCCTACATCGGGGTTGTCCTGACGTGCTCGCCCGGAACATGGAACTACCATCCCACAAGCTATGCTTACCAATGGCGGCGAAATGGCGCAGCGATTTCAGGAGCAACTGCCTCAACCTACACAGTAGTTGCCGGGGACGTGGGAGCCACCCTTAGTTGCGCGGTCACCGCCACTAACCCAGCGGGAACCAGCGGCGCGGTTGCCAGCGCGGAAAGTTGGGCTGTAACCGCCACGGCCCAAGGCCCGATTCGCGGCTCACTCGCAGATTCCTCGCTCGTCGCCCATTGGTCCCTGGACGAAGCCTCGGGGATACGATTCGACTCGACTAGTAACGGCATCAATCTTACCCCGTATAATAATGGTGGCACCATCACCAATGCCGCCGGAAAATTCGGGATGGCCGCGAGCATTCCGCGATATTCGTATCTTGCCGCGACCGACAGCAGGATTCCGAATATTAAGACCATATGCGGATGGTTCAAGCTGTCGGCAACAAACACTTCCTACCAGCGTTTGCTTATCGCCAGCCTCCAACTTTACTCAGGCTCATCGGGGATCGCCTGGGACAAAACGCATTTCGCAACAGGAGTCGTTCCAACGCCTGGGCAATGGTACTTCGTCTGCCTCGTCTTCACGGGAACGGCAGTCAAGCTCTGGGTGAACAATCAATCATTCATTGCTCAGACCGCTGGAACTCCGCTGATTGATTCAGGATCAACATTCCAGATCGGCGATCCCAGCTACGAATCCGTCACCATGCTTTTTGATGAAGTGGCCTGCTGGAACCGGGCGCTCACCGACGCCGAAGTCGCCACTCTCGCCACTGCATAACCACTCTTCGGAGCACAACGGCTCCGGCCTTAACCACAACAACCAAACATACCTATGCTAACCAAAACTACTGATTCCCAAGCCGCAGAATACGCAAACGGCGTCTTGAACGCCATCAACCAAACCCTCGCCCGCGCCCAAGCGCTCATCGTCAGCGGCGCGACCGCGAACCCGCAAATCGGCGCGCCGGCTGTCACGGCGGCGAGCATTGCCGCGGCACTCGGCTCGGCGAATGCCTCTGTCATCCAACTGATGGTCGCCGCCGCTGCCACCACGGACCCGGCCAAACTCCAAGCCGCAACCGCTGCCCTCGCGTGATCGAAGCAATGACAGAACACATTGACCAGCTTCATCAACTGGAACAGCACTGTGAGCTGTGCCGCGAGGACGTTCGCGACCGAATTGCCATGGTGGACCGCCGTCTTCTCGCCCTGGAAATCGTTGTCCGGGGCGAGGACGGCCACAACGGCATGAAGAGCCAGTTGCGAGGACTCTGTGATCGGTTTGATCAATTTGAGAAGAAAGGCATCCGCCTTATTGCCATCGGTACCGCCCTGCCTGGAATCGTGGTGGGAGTTCTGGGCGTGCTAAAATTCGTAGGAAAGCTGTGACACCATATCATTAAGCAATTCACTGAGTAACACTTCAGGCAGAACCCGATATTTCAGGTGTTGAACAGGTCGAGTGGATCATCTTTCATGGGACGGTGAACATCACGCTTTTTGCCAGCGAGAAGGAAGGTAACGCTTATCTCACAGACGAAACCCCGGATAACCACCTCGCATTCCGCAGTAAAGGCGACCCCCAAATTCCTGACGGCGATTACAAGCCATCGGACATCCTTGCGCCATTGGACCCGCCGTTGCGCGCTGCAAACCTAGTTTATAGTTGGGCAACTGATCGCGGTCGCAACAAACAAGATATTGCCTGCGCCCGTGAATATCTGAGTCAATGGCCGGATGGACCACAGGCTGATCCCGACTCTCTCAAACAACAGCGGAAACACGACAGGTGGCTAAAGCGTGCGGAGGCTAAACTGGGGACTGGTCGTCCCTATTTGAATGAAATTTCCAAGCCCGAGCTTCGTACAAAGCTCAGGGAAATGGAGGAAAAGCTCGCCGCTTGCGCTTCGGGAAGCCCCATGGCCGACGTGTTGGAAACGCGTATCGATCTGGCCAAGGTGTTTCTCCATTTCGATTGACCGGAGTTGGAGGAAACAGAGAACGGTCGCCGTAAGTGCCTTATCTCATTTCTCTTCCTACACACTATTTCTTATGATAATGCCCTTCGCCATGTCTACCGCCCAAGAACAAATCAAAGAACTCGAACGGCAAATCGAAAACTTGCGCAATCGCGCCGTGTTGGAATTGAAGGTGAAATTGGCCGAAGCTCGCAACCATGTCGTAGACTTGGAAAGCAAGATTGCCGAACTAACCGGTAGCGCCGCACCCACAAAACCCGACGAACCGAAAAAGGTGCGCGTCAGTATCATGATCAAGCAGATCGTCGAAGCCATCCAGGGTGGGGCGACCAACTATCGGGCGGTAGCCAACACACTCGGATGTTCTCCTGCCAACGTGGCGCAGAAGATCAAGGCCGAAGGCAAGAAAGCCGGGATCAGGAGCAGGGGAGAGAAGGCGAATTTCGTCCTCTCAGTAAAGTAATCCCCGCCGCCTAATTCATCATTTCCTCCCAAGCGCGTCTCTGCGTGCCCCACTCGACTTCGGCTACAAGGTCGCGCAGTTCAAACTCAGTGACCGGTTCGCGGCCACCCGGTGTCTTCTTTAAGAAAAGAAGTTCCTCCTGAATATCCGGTGCAAGGTTAAGCAGGTTCAGGATTTGGCTCATACGCGCACAGCTCACGCCGCCCAGCCGGGCGAGATCGGCGTAATTTTCGACGAGCCCTTCTGCGACCAACTTTTCGAACCGGAGTGCGAGCGCCATGAGTTTAGCGACCCGAGGAATCGAAGCCGACTTCGGCAGCGGTTCTTCAGGGCCAGCTTTAAGCCGCTTATGGCCGGATTCCACCCGGCGAAAGGACACAGGGCACACAACAGTCAGATCATTTTCGTTTGGAGCGTTCATGCTGCGGCGCAGGGTTGGTTGGTTTCTTCACCGAGGATTTTGATGCCAGAGGGGCGGAAGGTGAGGGAGATACTTCCGGCTTGGGCGTCGTAAGCGATCCGCTCAATGAGCAAATTCAAGAGCCGCTCCTGTTCGCGGCAAACGAGATTGTCCCATGCTGGATCGAACTGCGCCAACGCCGCGCGGAGTTCTTCCGGGGCAATTTGTAATTCCTTGCTGCGGCTTTGGCGCAGGACTTCACCGGTCAATGCTGGGTCGCGCCCGATGGCCCGGATTCGCTCAATGACGAACGCCTCTATTTCGCCCGCAGGAAGGGACCCGGACGGGCACGAGGCGTAGCCTTTTTTGATCGCCTGCACGCAGACATAATACCGGTAGCAGCGGCCCCCAGGTTTTTTGGTCCAGGAATGCGTCATCGCATGGTTGCAATGCGGGCAATAAAGTAATCCGCGCAGAAGCGCCCCGTGGCTTTCGCGGACCCGTGCCCCGCCTTCCTTGGCGTTCCGGTGCAACAGCGCTTGAGTCTTTTCCCAAACCGCCAGATCGACAATGGCTGCCTGTTCGCCGGGGTAGACCACGTTTTCGTATTTAATCCGGCCCGTGTAGATGATGTTGGTCAGGAGCCGGTGCAGGTTGCCCTTATCCCACGTTCCGCCGCCGCTCTCGGTTCCCTTGCGGTTGATCCAATGCTTGCGCTGCCAGCCGCGTTCGTTCAATTCCGTGACGGTTGCGAGCATGGCCGGGTGCTCGGTGTAGAGCGCGAAAATCTCGCGCACCATCTCCGCTTCGGGTTCGTTGACGAGAAGGCGACCGCCTTTCGGATCGAGATCGTAGCCGAGGACAGGACCGCCTCCAACGTGTTTGCCTTTGCGCCGGGCGGCGCTCATTTTGTCTTTGGTTCTCTCGGCGATGATCTCGCGTTCGAACTGCGCGAAGGAAAGCAGGATGTTGAGCGTCAGCCGTCCCATGGAATGGGTGGTATTGAACTGCTGGGTGACGGAAACGAATGAGCATTCGTTGCGGTCGAGCACTTCCATCAATCTCGTGAAATCCAATAGGGAACGGCTCAAGCGGTCCACTTTGTAAACGACGATGCAATCCACTTTTCCGGCTTCGACATCGGCCAGCAGTCGTTTGAGCGCCGGGCGTTCAATGTTTCCGCCGGAGAACCCGCCGTCATCATAGTATTGAGGGAGGGCCGTCCAGCCCTCGGACGCCTGACTCTTGATGAACGCCTCGGCAGCTTCTCGTTGAGCGTCGAGGGTGTTGAAATCCTGATCCAACCCTTCCTCTGTGCTCTTCCTCGTATAGATAGCGCACCGGATCGCCTTTTTCTTTTCAGCTTTGTTGGCTTTCATTTGGCGTCTCCTTTCGCGGCGATGCCGAAGAAGCGGTTGCCGTTCCATTGGGTTCCGGTGATGTGGCGGGCGATGGCGGAAAGCGATCCGAAGCGCTGGTTCTCGAACTCGAAGCCGTTCTCACGCGTGACGACGCGAAGCTGGCGACCGTGGTAATTTTTCGTAATGACGGTTCCAGCCCTTGGCAAGTTGCGCCGGGGAACTGCTGCCGTTTTTGCCTCAGGGGAAAACGCCGTTGCTGCCGTTCCGATGGCTGGTGCCGGGGATTTCCTCACCGGCATGCGGATTCGCAGGTCGGCATCGTTGGCAATCTCCTCTGCACGGCGGCGCGCCCGCTCCGAGAGGTCGCCCTCGGCCAACGCTTGAATCTTCCACGCAATTCGGCGCACCAGCCGTTCCCTGTGGCGCGAGGGCGAGGCTTCACCGAACACCTCAAGGTATTTCGCGCGGAGTTCGCCCGTGGTCATGATGCGAAGAAGCGCCACTTCACCTTCCAATTCAGTGGAGGTCATCGATGACCTCCTTTCGTTTGGCGCGCTTGGTTTCTACAATGCCGCCGTTTTCTTTGAAGCGTTCCAACCCGCGAACGAGCAGCGCGGCAATGGCGCGCAGCCGTTCCTCGGGAGACATGAGTGAAGGATCGTCGAGATGGACCATGCCAAGGGTCCGGTGTCAACGACGGTAACATTAACGAATCGAACACCCCTGCGGAGGGTCGCATCCGGCCGCCCATGCGTTTTGACGCAGGTAACGCCTTAACTCGGCGATGTGAGACACCTGAGACTTTTGCCCTCGTCTCGCCCTCAAAGGGGAGATAAGGGGCGAAAAAGTTTCGTTTGGGAGTCTCAACGTGAGACTTGGCAAAAACGTGGTTTTGCCGTGCGAGGCGCTTAACTGCTTGGTTGTGCAGCCATTTGCGAATTGGCAAATGTGCTGGAGTGTGCTTTAACTTGTGGCACGACTTTCTCGTGCCGGAAGAGAGTGGCGACCCCAACGGGATTCGAACCCGTGTTACCGCCGTGAAAGGGCGGTGTCCTAGGCCACTGGACGATAGGGTCATCGGAAGTGGGCGGCGAATATGGACGGATGTGGCGTTTCGTGCAAGTGCAATTTTTCTCATTTGTTAAAAATCCGCCCGGGTGTATGAATCGGAATCCTTTTTCCCATGCATTCCCACTCTGTTGCATCCGATTCCCTGCTCGCCGCCTTGCGCTGGCGCTACGCCACGAAAAAATTCGATCCTTCCCGGAAAATCGCTTCCGCGGACTGGAAAACCCTCGAAGAAGCGCTCGTTTTGTCTCCCTCGGCATTCGGGTTGCAGCCGTGGAAATTCCTCGTCATCACGGATCAGGCGACGAAAGAGGCGCTGGTTCCTGCTTCCTGGGGGCAACGCCAGGTGGCCGATTGTTCGCATCTCGTGGTGTTCGCCTACAAAAAAGATCTCGGGATGGATTTCATCGAAAAGAACCTGCAACGCATCGCCGAAGTGCGCGGGGTGCCCGTGGAGTCGCTCGAAGGCTATCGCAAGGTCATCGCGGGGACGGTGATTGACGGCCCGGCGCACGATCAGATCGCCGCCTGGAATCAACGCCAGACGTATCTCGCGTTTGGCAGTTTCATGACGTGCGCGGCGTTGTTGGGGATTGATACGTGCCCGATGGAGGGACTCGTCCCGTCCAAGTATGACGAGATTCTCGGGCTGCCGGAGCGCGGGTTGATGACCGGGGCCGCATGCCCCGCCGGATATCGCGCGGCGGATGACCGCTATGCCTCGCTGCCGAAGGTGCGTTTCGAGGCGCGGGAAGTGTTCGAGTATATCTAGCCCACAACGCGCCTTAACACAGCGCCCAGAGCCACGCCAGCGCGGGCAGAAGCAGCGCGGCGAGAGCGAGGAGCGTCTGGACGCGCGGCGTCGTTTTCTGCGGCAGGCGCGTCCAGCCGAGCAGGAAGCCGGTGGCGAGCCCCGCGGCCATGCCAAAGCCGTGGGCCAGGACGTCGATATTGCCATTGCCGTCGCCCACGCCCAGGTAGGCGAGCAGGGCGAACCCGGCGGCGAGGGGAATGCCGATATCGCGCCAGCGCCACGCTGCCCGCGCCGCGCCCGCTCCGGGCCGGAGAATGGCGGCGATCTGGTAGGCGACAAGCAGCCCCAAGCCGCCAAAGACGCCGGTGGACGCGCCCAGGGAAAGGTGGCTGCCGCCGTGCACCACGGCGTTGAGCGCATTTCCCAAAGCGCCGCTCCAGACCAGCCCCAGCCAAGTCCAGCCGCTGCCGAGAAGCGGCAGAAGCGCCCAGGCGAAGACGAGGCCGACGGTAAGGTTCGCGAAGAGGTGGCCAAGATCGGCGTGGAGGGTAAGGGCGGTGACGATCCGCCAGAGCTGGCCGTGCAAGATCGCGGCGGAGTCCGCAATTCCCCGGTCGGTCCACGGTGCTCCCTGCGTCGCTTGCACCCCGTAGAAGAGGCACAAGGTCCAGACGTAAACAAAGAGCGAGAAAAGCGGCGTTTCCCGGCGTTTCCCGGCGGGGCGGTCCTGGAGGGCGGCCTCGCGCGCGCGCTGGAGATCGGCGGCGCGTTCCTGCTCGAATTTCTCCAACTCGCCGCTTGCCGCCTCGGCGTCGGCCGCGTCCACATAGAGGCCGTAGAGCCCGTCTTCTTCCAAAATCCAGTAGGGGCGCTCCAGGGCGAGGATCACAAGACCGCGTTCATCGGCTTGATCCTGCCGCAGGTAGCAGCCGATTCGCACCAGTTCGCGGGAAGAACGTGTCATGGCCGGGATGGGGGAATCTGTTTACACGCCGATGCGGACGGGCCTGGAAAACCCAGCCTCTTCTCGAAATGGGAGCAAGAAACTCTATTTCAACACCATGTCCGCCACTTGCGACACGTCTTTATCGCCGCGTCCCGAGAGGTTGACAATGATGATCTGGTCCTTGCCCATCGTCGGCGCCACCTTCAGCGCGTGGGCCACGGCATGGGACGACTCCAGCGCGGGGATGATCCCCTCCGTGTGCGAAAGCACCTGGAACGCGTTGAGCGCTTCGTCATCGGTGGCGTAAGTGTATTCGGCGCGGCCGATATCGCGCAAATACGCGTGCTCGGGCCCCACCGCCGCGTAGTCGAGCCCGGCGGAGACGGAGTGCGTAAGCTGGATCTGCCCATTGGCGTCCGCCAGCAGGTAAGTTTTCGCCCCCTGGAGAACGCCCAGCTTGCCGCCCTGGAACCGCGCGGCGTGCCGTCCCTCGATGATCCCTTCGCCGCCCGCCTCCACGCCCACCATGCGCACGGAGGCGTCGTCCAGGAACGGGTGAAAGAGCCCGATGGCGTTGCTGCCGCCGCCGACGCAAGCGATCAGCAAATCGGGAAGACGCCCCTCTTTTTCAAGAATCTGCCGGCGAGCCTCCACGCCGATCACGCGCTGAAAATCGCGCACCATCATCGGGTAGGGGTGAGATCCGTAGGCCGTGCCCAGAATGTAATGCGTCGTGCGGACATTCGTCACCCAATCGCGCATCGCTTCGTTGATCGCCTCCTTCAGCGTGGCCTGCCCGGCGGTCACGGGAACAACCGTCGCCCCCAGGAAGCGCATCCGGGCGACGTTCAGCGCCTGACGCTCCATATCCACCGCCCCCATGTAAATGACGCACTCATAGCCGAACCGCGCGGCAACCGTGGCCGTGGCCACGCCGTGCTGGCCCGCGCCGGTTTCCGCGATCACGCGTTTTTTACCCAGGCGGCGGGTCATGATCGCCTGGCCGATGGCGTTGTTGATCTTGTGCGCGCCGGTATGGTTCAAATCCTCGCGCTTGAGGTAGATCTTCGCGCCGCCCAGCTGTTGCGTGAGGCGTTCGGCGAAATAAAGAGGCGAAGGGCGGCCAACGTAGTTGGTCATCAAATCGTCGAATTCCCGCAAAAACTCCGGGTCCTTGCGCGCTTTTTCATACTCCAGGGTAAGGTCGTTGAGGGCCGTCATGAGCGTCTCGGGGACGAACATGCCGCCAAAGGGACCAAAGTGACCGTGAGAATCGGGAACCGTTTCGGAATTCATGGGAGCGCCGAGTATAGAAGCAATCCCGGCGGAAGGAAAGAATTAGGCATTCAGGAAACCAGGAAACTGACGGGGATAATCCGCCTACCGCGCCCACCGCGCTTCCAGGATGCGCACGGCTTCCTCGAAAACCCTGTCCACCGTGATCCCCTGCATACAGAGATTATTGCGGCAGGGCGATTGCCTGTTGTTGTAAGCATTCACGCACGGGCTGCACGCCAGGCCCAGCCAGAGCGAGGTGCTGCGCGGAGTGGGCGCGCCAAAGAGAGACGGCGTCTCCGGCCCAAAGAGCGTCAACACGTTGATCGGCGTCAGCGCGGCGAAATGCGCCGGGCCGCTATCGTTGGTGATCAGCAGATCGCCCAGCATATAGAGCACCATCAACTGCCGCAGGCTGGTCCGCCCCGCCAGGGAAATGCAGCGCGGAGACCCGATTTGCCGGATCAGTTCACTCGCCGCCCCGGCCTCGGCCACGGCCCCCGTGAGGACAATATGCGCTTCGGGAAATTGTTGCAGGAGCCGCTGGGCCAGGGTCACATAGCGCCCGCTGGGCCACTTGCGCAGCGGGAGCAAGTCGCTGGCGTTCGGGTTGAGGAGAATCAGCCGCCGGGGATCGCTCCCGCAGGCTTGGCTCAGGATGGTCTGCAATTGCTCCACCTCGCCCGGCTTGGGCACAAAGCAGGGCGGTTGCGGGACAAGCGGCTGCGGCGGAACGTCCCACGTCGGGAGCGTTTGAGGGTCCGCCGTGGCGGCGATCACCATCTGCTCGAAAATCTGCGCGGTGTGCAGGTACGGGTTGTAGAGCAGCCGGTGCGTCATCAAATCCCCGCGATACGGCCCCTCGCCAAAGAACGTGTGGAAGCCGATCCGCCGTGGCGCGCGAGTCAGCCACGTGAACGCCGCCGAAGAGCGGGCGAAAAACTCCAGGTCCACCACCGTATCGATCTCCAGCGCGCGGATTTTCCCCAGCGCCGCGAACCCCTCCCTCGCCAACTCGGCAACCGAGCCATGCCGGATCGTCAAAACATTGGCTTCCGGCACAATGCCCAGGACATCGAGAATGAAGCGGTTCTCATCGAACACCACGCAATAGACATTCTCCGCGCCCACCAGAGCAACGGCGCGCCGCAAGGCGCTTTGGGCGAGAACCGTCGAACCCTGTTCGGCGAATTTGACAAAGAGAATCTTCTTCGGCGCATCCGGCGCGGCCTCCGCGGGGAAACAGACGCGCATCAGTTTTTCCGCGAGGGAAAAAGAGAGACAGACAGGAGTGCCGACCCAGCGGTCGATCACTTGCAGAAGGGCGGTGGAGACAGAGGGAGCCATGGAGAGGGGGGAGAACAGGGAACCTAAACCGCCGCGGGGACGCGCGTCAAACCTTGCTTAACCATTGTCCTCCGCCAGGAGCTTCTGGAGCGCGCGCCGGTGGGGAGCGGGCATGGGGGCGGCCTCAAGCTCCGCAAGAGTAAACCAGCGCTGGTTTTCAGCCAGAAAAAGCGGCGTCGTGCCGGGAAAAACGCAAAGGTGCACGCGGTGGTGCGTAAACGGGTAATACAGAGAAGCCAACGGCTGGCCGGAGTGGGGCTCGGTGAGCAGCGGCAGCCGCCACAGGCCCCGCCAGCGTTTGCCGGTTTGTTGCTCCAAAAGCACCCGCCCCTCCTGGACGATCCATCCGCAATGCTCCTCCATCTCCACCGTCTTCGGCCGGGGCCGCTTGAGGGGGAGCGTCTCGGGCTCTTCCGCCTGGCAAAAGAGCCGCACCGGGCAATCATGGCAGCGCGGCGCGCGCGGAGTGCACACCAGCGCGCCGAGTTCCATCAGCGCCTCATTAAACAACCCCGCTCCGCCCTCCTCCAGGCAGGGCTGCCACGCCTGCGCGGCAGAGCGCAGCGCGAGGCCCCCCGCCGCGTCATCGGCCGGTTTGCGGAAATCGAGAAGCCGCGCGGTAACGCGTATAATATTCGCATCCACGGGCGGCACCGGCTCATCAAAGGCAAACGTCGCGATCGCGGCCGCCGTGTATGGCCCGATGCCCGGGAGCGCGCGAAGCGCCTCCACCTCGCGCGGAAAAACACCTCCGTTTTCCCTCACCAGAGCCCGCGCGGCGGCATGCAGATTGCGGGCCCGGGAGTAATAGCCCAAGCCCTGCCAGGCATGGAGCACATCGTTTTCCGGCGCGGCGGCCAGCGCGCGCACATCGGGGAAGCGCTCCATCCAGCGCCGGAAATAAGCGATCACCGTCGCCACCTGCGTCTGCTGGAGCATCATCTCCGAAACCAGCACGCCATACGGATCGCGCGGCGGCTCCGTTCGCCAGGGGAGATCGCGCCCGTTTTCCAGGAACCAATCGGCCAGGGCGCTGCGGAATTCGCGCAAGCAGCCGAGAAACGGATTGGCCAGCGCGTCGCGGTGGTGTTTGATGGGAGACGTCATGCCGGAAACTGGCCCCACGCTCTACACCGCCCCGTTGACTCCCCCACAAGCCGCGAAATTGCGCAAGCTCTTGGACGAGGAAGGGTGGGAATTTGAACCGAAGCCATACACTCTCTATTACGCCAGGAAGGGGAAGGTCAACGTAGCGGTTTACGAAAAAGGCCCCAAAGTCGTCGTACAAGGGAAGGGGACCGGCGAATTTGTCACCTTCCGGCTGGAACCCGAGATCCTCGGCGAAGCGAAGCTCGGGTATGAGGAAGTGCATTCCCCCGAAATGTACGCGCCGCATTTCGGCATCGACGAAAGCGGCAAAGGCGACTTCTTCGGCCCGCTCGTCATCGCCGGGGCCTACGTGGACCGCGACATCGCCCGCGCCTTCCAGGAAGCGGGCATCCAGGACTCCAAGCGCATCGGCTCCGACGCCCGCATTCGCGCCCTGGCGGACAGGATCCGGCATACTCCGGGCGTGGCGCTAAGCATCGTGGAAATTCCGCCGCGCAAATACAACGAGCTTTACACGAAAATCGGCAATTTGAACCGTCTCCTCGCGTGGGGGCACGCGCGGGCGATCGAAAACCTCTTGGAGCAGCGGCCGGAGTGCCCCCGGGCGCTTTCCGACCAGTTTGCCAACCCGGCGCTGATCGAACGGGCGCTGATGGCCAAAGGGCGCGGCATCCAGCT
>JAQTMF010000092.1 GCA_028714515.1 Chthoniobacteraceae bacterium
CGCAGAATATTCCAGCGGAACGAGCCTTGCACCTTGGATACGCCGTTGGAAAACCGGTGGATTTCCTCCAATACCACCCGCCCGTTTTCAAGCGTCCCGAGAATAACCCGGCCGCTGTCGGCCCCCAAATCGCATGCAATGGAAGTGTAATCGCTCATTTTATGATTGAGTCCGATCATTACCAGCCCTCCAAGCTCCCCGCAAGCCCGAAGGTGGAAAACTTTATTTCGCTAAGTTCAGAAAGAATCATCCGCAGATTTCGCAGAGGGACGCAGATTTGAAAGGCAGAAGATCCCTTTTTGTCATTCCGAGAATCTGCGGACCCTCCTCTGTCTTATAGAATTCGGGAACACAATCTGAATAATAACGCCCGCGCAAGGCGGGAAGCGGGACATTGACATTCTCCAGGCAAAACCGCAAAAGGAAACATGCCCGCCGCGCCGTCCCGCCATTCCACCGCCGTGGAAAACCGCGCGGAGACGCCGCCCCAAAAGCTGGCTGGAATCCAGGCGCTTCGCGGAATCGCCGCGCTGATGGTCGTGGGTTTTCACGCCCTGATTTACCATTACGCGGCCGTCCCCAACGGCAGCCTGCCGCGCTGGGCTTTTTTCGGCACCGCCGGGGTCGATCTCTTTTTCGTCATCAGCGGCTTTGTCATGGTTTACGTGACCCGGGCCCGCTTCGGTTCCCCCGCCCACCAAGCCAACTTTCTGTTGGACCGGGCGGCCCGGATTTACCCTCCCTATTGGATCGCCACCTTGCCGGTCATCGCCGCGTGTCTCTTTTTCCCCGGGCTGACGGTCATCGCGCTCAACCCCCGCACTCTCGCCGATTCGTTGCTGCTCCTTCCCTCCAGGGCCGATTTCCCCCTACTGCGCGTCGGCTGGACGCTCATCCACGAGATGTTTTTCTACGTCGTCTTCTCCTTTTTCCTTCTTGGAAAACGGGAGACGCTTTGGAAAAAGCTCGCCGCCTGGGCGTTTGCGACTGTCGCGCTTTTTCTGTTCCTGCCGCAGCACTGGAAAGCGCTTCCCGCGCTCAAGCTCGTCTCCAGCTTCTATAGCCTCGAGTTTATCGGCGGCGGGCTGCTCGCCCTGCTCCCCTGGCCCACCGGGATCTCCCGGCACGGCGGCGTCCTCTTGGGCGGCGGGGTTCTCCTGCTGGGGGGTGTCTTCGCCCTCCCCGGCCCATGGCCGGTTGGCAACCCCTTGCTGCCTCTGCTATTGGGCGTTCCGTGCTGCCTGATCGTGGCCGGAGCCATCTGCCTGGAAGATCGCTTCCGCTTTTTTCATTGGAACGTGCTGCAACGAACCGGCGATGCCTCCTTCCAGATCTACCTTTGGCACAATACCGTCCTCTCGGCCGCCGCGCGGGCCATGCTCCATACGCCGCTGTCTCCGTATGCCAGGCTGCCCCTCGCCGTCGCCCTGGCCCTGGGCGTCAGCTATCTGGCCCATTTGTACTTCGAAAAACCGCTGCTCAAAGTCACCCGACGCTGGCGGATCACCGTCCGCTGACGTCCTTCCATCGCCGCAGCCGCAGGGCGTTGCCGATCACGGAGACCGAACTGAAGCTCATCGCCGCCCCGGCGATCATCGGGCTCAATAACAACCCGAACGCGGGATACAGGACGCCCGCCGCGATGGGAATGCCGAGCAGGTTGTAGCAAAAGGCGAAGAACAAATTCTGGCGGATATTGCGCATCACCGCCCGGCTCAACCCCAGGGCGCGGACGATCCCCCGCAGGTCGCCGTGAAGCAGCGTGATCCCGGCGCTTTCCATCGCCACATCCGTCCCGGTG
Source organism: Chthoniobacteraceae bacterium (assembly GCA_028714515.1). Classification (GTDB taxonomy): domain Bacteria; phylum Verrucomicrobiota; class Verrucomicrobiia; order Chthoniobacterales; family Chthoniobacteraceae; genus UBA695. Next base: position 1,802 of record JAQTMF010000092.1, read on the forward strand.
CTGAGGGCGATGCCCACATCCGCTTGCGCCAACGCCGGGGCGTCGTTGATCCCGTCGCCCGCCATCGCCACTTTGCGGCCCTCCTTTTGCAGCGCGGAGATTTTCGTGAGCTTCTCCTCCGGCCGCAACCCCGCGGCAACTTCGTCCACGCCCACTTCCCGGGCGACCCGTTGCGCGGCGGCGGCGTTGTCGCCGGTCAGCATCACCACACGGATTCCCAGGGCGTGGAGCGCACGCACGGCTCCGGCGGCCGCCGGACGCACCGGGTCCGCCACGGCGATCAGCCCCAGCAACGTTTCTCCCCGGGCCACGAACACCGTCGTCTGGCCTTCCTGGGCCTGCGCTTCGAGCGGGGCAAGCCGTGCATCCGAAAATCCCTTGGAACGGAGAAACGCCGCCGTCCCGGCCAAAATGCGCGCGCCATCCGCCCCCTTCCCCTCCGCGCCCGCCCCGGCCGTCGCTTGGAAGTCGCGGACCGCCCCCACCGCCAGGCTGCGCACCCGGGCTTCGGCCAGGATTGCCGCCGCCAGCGGATGCTCGCTCCCCTGCTCCACGCAGGCCGCAGCGCTCACCAGCATGCCCGGGGTGGCTCCCTCCGCCGGATAGAGGCCGACAATGCTCGGCTTCCCCTCCGTCAGCGTCCCCGTCTTGTCCACGGCAACCGTGTCCACCTTTTCCAGCGTCTCCAGCGCGGCGGCATCCCTGATGAGCACGCCCGCTTGCGCTCCGCGCCCCACGCCCACCATCACCGACATCGGCGTGGCCAGCCCCAGCGCGCAGGGACACGCGATCACCAGCACGGAAATCGCGCTCACCACGGCGAACGCCAGGCGCGGTTCCGGGCCCCAGAGCATCCAGGCGCACGCGCTCAAAATCGCCACGGCCACCACCGCGGGCACGAAGCGTCCCGCCACGCGGTCCGCCAGCCGCTGGATCGGCGCGCGGCTGCGCTGGGCGCGCCCCACCATGTCTACGATCCGGGCCAGCACCGTCTCCCGGCCCACGCGTTCCGCCCGCATCACGAACGAGCCCGCGCCGTTCACCGTCCCGGCCGTCACGGGGGAGCCCGGCGTTTTCCGCACCGGCTCCGGCTCGCCCGTCAACATCGCCTCGTCCAGGTAACTCTCCCCCTCCGTCACCACGCCGTCCACCGGCGTCCGCTCGCCCGGGCGCACCCGCAGGAGATCGCCGGGATGGACCTCGGCCACGGGAACGTCCGCCTCTCCCTCGGGGCCGACCCGCCGGGCGCGGTCCGGAGCCAGCGATAGCAACGCGCGAATAGCTTGCCCTGTCCGGCCGCGCGCGCGCAACTCCAACAGCTGCCCCAGCAGCACCAGCACCGTGATGACGGCCGCCGACTCAAAATAATACGCTCCGCGCGCCGCCTCCGGGAAGAACTGCGGGGCGACCACCTGCGCCGCGCTGAAGCCAAACGCCGCCAGGATCCCCAGGCCCACGAGCGTGAACATGTTCCAATGCCCCGAGCCGAGCGAACGGGCTCCGCGCACCAGCAGCGGCCAGCCCGCCCAGAAGACCACCGCCGCGCTCAGGAACATCTGCGCCCACCCCGACGCGGCGTGGCTCAACCCGGCGGGAAGCAGCCCGTGGCCCATCGCCAAAAACAGCACGGGAAGCGTTCCCGCGAACCCCAGCCAAAACCGGAGCGTCATCTGCGCGAGTTCCGGGGATTCCCCCTCCCCCTCCGCCACAAGTTCCGGCTCCAGCGGCATCCCGCAAACGGGGCAATCGCCGGGGTGGTCCTGCCGCACTTCGGGGCACATGGGGCAGACGTATTGGCCCGTCGGGACGCTTGCGGCCGGTGGAGCCTGGTGCTCCCTGGGCTGCTGCGCCAGGAATTTCTTCCGGCAGCCTTCGCTGCAAAAATAATAGGTTTCCCCGTCGCGTTCCGCCCGGATCGGGCTGGAAGCGTCCACCGTCATTCCGCAGATGGGATCGAGAGGCATCGGTTTTTGGTTTTCTCTAGATTAGAACACCAGAGCCCCAAAATCCCCTTGGAAAATCAACGCGCTGCGGAATTTTTCTGGGCCACCCGCGCCGCCGTCAGCCGCTGGAGCAGGTAATAAAGAGCCTCCAGGCGTCCCGCCTGCACTCCAACCTGCCGGGCTTCCCGCACCGGCTCGCCCCAGATCGACTCCACCTCCACCGGCCGCCCCGCCCGGTAATCGAGCAAGCTGGAAGGTTTGTAGGCTCCCAGCGGCCGGGTGCGGCTGAGCTGAAAATCAATGTAGGAATCCGGGATGGCGTGGCCGCGCGCCTCGGCGATGGCGAGCAGTTCCCGCATCAGCCCGCGCACGAGTTCCATCAGCCCGGGATCGGCGAGAATCAGATCGCACGTCATGTCCCCGGCGGCGATGGCAAGGCCGTTGAAGGGGACGTTCCAGAGTTCCTTGCGCCAGCGTTCCGTGAGGAGGTTGTCCACCACCGTCGCCTCCATCCCCGTATCGCGGAACGCCTGTGCCAGCGCCTCGGTGCGGGCGCGCGGCGGCCCCTCGTATTCGCCCACGGAGATCGTTCCCCGGCCGAAACTATGGACGACTCCCGGCGCGATGCGGTTTACGCCGACAAAACAGAGCGCCCCCATCACCCGCTCCACGCCAAAGCGTTCCGCCAGGAAGGCTTCGTTGCCGAGCCCGTTTTGCATTGTTACAAGCGTCGTCCCGTCGTGAAGCAGCGGCGGGATCAACTTCTCCAGCGCCGCGTTGGCTGTGGTTTTCACGGCGATGAGCACCCAATCCACGGGCCCGATCTCTTCGGTGCTGCCGAAGACGCGCGCCCGGGGAAGACGAATCACCGGAGTATCCGTGGTGCTGTGGACCGTAAAGCCCTGGCTGCGGACCGTCTCCAAGCCCGATCGCAGCAGAAAGCGGACGTCGTGCCCGCTCGCCGCGAGCTTGGCTCCGTGGTAACTGCCGATGGCTCCCGTGCCGACCACGGCGATGCGGAGCTTGCGGGAAGAATCAAAGAAAGCCGTCATGCCTGCGATTGCCCCCTCAAATTGACAATCGGCGTTCGGCCTCCCCCGTGGCCGGGAAAAACCGTCCCAAGGCCCGGCCCTAAAAATGCCAGTATGCCATCACGCGCCGGTAGTGTTTGTGCCGCCGGTTTTTGTAGGTCAGCCACAGGATCACCGCGAGGGCCACCACGGAGAAAACGAATCCGGCGAAGAACCACACCACCGGGTTGCGGTAGTTGTTCTGCGCCCAGTAGCCGCAGAAGGCGCCGATAAAAAAGGAGAACCCCGTGGCGAACAGCAGGTAGCGGGTTCTCTCCTCGGCTTTCGTGCCGAGGGCTTCGATAAGGGCGCGTTGCGCTTTATCGGCTTGCTGGATGGAGACGGAGGAAGACGGCTGGGGCGGGTTCAAACCTCGCGTATCCTGAGCCAAAGCCGCCAGCGGCAGATGGAATGCGGCACACAGGATGAGGATCATCCGGCAGGCTCTACCAGAAAACGACGGTAGGTGGTTCATGTTATGCTCTGAAAAAAAGGTTTTTCCTGTCGCCAGAAAAAACCCCATTGGATAGTCCACGTGCTAAGTTTTTCCCCTACTCAGGAAAGAATAGGGAAAAAACCCACCCACGGACGGAGAGTCTTACGAAAAAAGAAACCGTTATCAACCCCAAACTAAATTCGAATCGAATTTTTGGGATGAAATTTTTCTCAAATCTGATAATTGCGACACCCGCAAGCCGCTGCTAAATCTCAGCGGCAAGGGCTTCTTGTTCCTCGGCGATCACTTCGGATTGGGCGGCGCACAGGCACCCGCCAAAGATGATGAGGGAGCCGGCGAGATAAATCCACATGAGGACGGCGACGACGCTTCCCAGGGTACCATAGAGGGCGTTGAACTTGGCGAAGTTGGCGGCGTAGAATACGAACGCCTTGTTGAGCAACTGCACAAAGAGGGTGACGGTGAGCGCGCCCACCCAGACTTCCTTGAGGTGGATTTTGCGCCGGGGGGCGTATTTGTAGAACATCACGAGACCGTAGAAGAGGATCAGCCACGGAAGGATCAGCCGCGTGATCCGAAAGGATGTTTCCAGCAATTCCAGCCCGACCACGCTGTGCGAGTGCCAGTAGGCCTCGATCCCGCGCATGACGACGGGCGCGACGATCCCCAGAAGGAGCGTGCTGCCCAGAATGGCGACCATCCCGAGGTTCGCCAGCGGAAGATGCCACCAGGAATACTCCTGCATCCCCCAGGCGCGGTTGACGCCGTGCACCAAGGCCTGAAAGAAGCGCAGGGAACTCCAGGCCAGCGCCAGCACCGCGACGATCCCCGCCTGGCCGCGCGAGGCGATCACGCCGCTGACGGTCTGCTCAACGATGCTCTGTTCGTTGGGGCCGACGGGAAAGTAGGGTTTGATAAATCCGAGCACCTGCGTCGCGGCGAGGTTCTTGTCGCCCCAGATCATGGTCCCCAGGGTGACGAATAGCAGAATGAGGGGAAACAGCGCGAAAAAGGCATAGTAACCGAACGACGCGGCGCGCAGTTCCCCGTCGGTTTCGACGTATTTGGCCAGGGTGCGAACCAGTATCTTCCAAATACAACGGCCCCCCCGGCAGATATGCATTTCCGCCGCGTCGTACCAGCGGCGAACACTCGCTTCCGCCGCTGCCCAGAGACTCTCAAGACTCATTTTGAGCCACTATAAGAGTCTTTTTTCGGCGTGACCAGAGGATTTCCTGACTTGAGAGCGCCCTTGAGGGAAAGAGGCCGGAAGGCGGCGTGCGCGGGGGCGTTGCGGTCCAGCAGAACGGCTTCGAGCGTTCCCCCTTGCAGTTGTTCTTCGCGGTGCGCGGCGACGGATTCGGCGTCCGGCAGGGCCGCGCCCGGCTCCGCGTTGAGCGCAAGATGCCCCACCGCCCACGCTTCCACGGCCGTGGGCAGGACTTCCTGCGCGGTGAGCCCGGCCAGGGGCTTCGCCCGCAGGTACTCCTCCATCTGCCGCGCGGAGTGGGTTTTGCCCGAGAGAACCGCGAACGGCTCCCCGGGGACGGCTCCCCCGCCGGCGTTGCCGCGAAAAGCGCCGTCGTAGTCGAGCTGTAGCAGCAAATCGGGCGCGCCGTTGCGGCCGAGTTCCACAAAGAGCATCCGCGCCAGGAAGGGCGGGCCGTAGATTTCCTCGAAGGCCTTCTTTAGAAGCGGGCTCAACGAATAGGCCGCCAGCCGCCGTAGCGAGACATCCTGGACGGACCGGTTGAACCCCTCGGCGCTGGCGACTTCGATGGCGCTCATGCGCAGCCGCTCGATGTCGCCCGGGTGGCCGATGGCTCCCATGGCGATGCGGTCGTAAACCTCGAAGAGCTTGCGCTGTTCGCGGCTCACGGTGACGAAGAGCACGCCGTCCGTGCAACTCACGGCGGCAATCGGGCTCCCCCCGGCGAGCTGCATTTCGATGTATTCGCGGCGAGCCTGGACGGCTTCCACCCAACGGTACGGTTCTTCCATCATAGAGAGAGAGGGTTTACCCGGCCGCGGTTTCGGTCAGGATCAGGGTGTTCTTGGGCAGGGATTGCAAATCGCGCTGGTAGGCTTTGGCGAGGATCGTCTCCGGCAGCGTGTCGATGCCCCGGCTGCTGACGAGTTTGACGACCGGGTAGATCCGCCCATGGCGGTCCACGCCCCCGGTGGCCGTGTCGTTCTGCGCGGCGGTATCCAGCGCCCGCAGAGCCAGCAATACCGCCTCCTCCTCGTCCATTTTCCCCAGCGGATGCGGTCCGTAGGCATTGGCGTATTGGAGCACGGCGCGCACCGACGGGGAGCCGGAGCCGGAAGCGGCAAAATCGGTCACTTCGAACTGCGCCCCCATCACATCGTAAAAATAGAGCCTCGGCAGCGCGGCCGCTTCGTCGTAGGCGGCGAACAGCGGCACCACCACCCCCACGCCCTGCATGGCAAACCCGAGATTTTCCCGCAAGAGCCGCGAGAGCGCGCGCACCTTTCCCTCCATGCTCATCTCCTGAAGCTGGCTGCGGCGGTAAAATTGGAAAGAATGCTCCAGCATCCGGGCCATCTCCCAGGCCGTTGCGGGAACCCCGGCAATGGCCATCAGGGAATACCGGTCAATCTCGAGTACTTTGTCGGCCCGGTCGTAAACCACCAGGTTGCCCGCCGTCGCCCGGCGGTCGCCCGCCACCAGCACGCCGTCGCGGAATTTGAAGGCAAGAATCGTGGTCGCGCGGGTGGAAAACCCGGCGTCGAGCGGCAGCCCGGCGGCCCCGGCGGGAACGGCCGTCACGGGCGCTTGCGGAGGCGCGCCGCCGTAGCGGCGAAGCACGTCGGCGAAATCCGGCAAGGCAGAGGCGGCGGCCTCATCGCGGCTTCCAAAGGGGGATGTATTCATTCTCCGGTACGCTGGCGGTAACGTTTGGATTGGTCGGGGTCCACCCGGCGCATCCGTTTGAGCAAATCCCGAGTGTCGGGTTTGGAGACATCGGGCGATCTGGGACCGCCTCCGTCCCCTTCCTTGGGCCCCCACGGCGCGGGAGCGACCGGTCGTTGCGTCCTTTCAGGCATAAGTATTACGGGGTTAAAGAAGGTTGCGAATGCTGGGCTTGCCTTCCCTGGGCAGCCATGAGAAAGGTAGATCCATGCACCGTTGGTTTCGTTTTTGCGCTGTGATCGCGCTTATGGGTTTTTGTGGTGGCACCCTGGCGCAATCGGCCCCTTCGGCAGAGGAAGTGCCCGTCCCCAAACACCGCCTCAAGGCGTCGCCCACCGACATCCTGCAACACAGCATGGATGAGCAGGGAAAGAAGATCGAAACGCTCGCGGCCCAACTCGCCGCGCAGATCGACGCCCAAAGCAAACAAATCGAGGCCCAGGGCAAACAGCTCGAAGACATGGCCAAACGGGCCGAGTTGCAGACCAAGCAGATCGAAACGCTCAATGCCGATTTGAACCGCCTCACCGAAGTCCTGCTGGCGCGCGGTGTCGTGGAGCCTTCGCCCTCCTCTCCGGCCGCTCCCGCCGCGGTCCGGCCCGCCGCTCCCGCTGTTCCCGCCGCCCCTTCCGTCGTCACCACCCCGCCGGACGCCGCCGCTCCCGCGCTCAAACCCGCCGAACCGGCCGCTCCCGAGCCTCCCACCTTCGCGCCCGACGGCACGCCCACCCATCTCGTCAAACGGGGCGAAACGCTGACCACCATCGCCCGCCAACATGGCACCACCGTTTCCGAACTGCTGCGCGTTAACAAAATCGAAGATGAGCGCAAGCTGCAAATCGGGCAAACGCTCCTCCTACCCAAACCGGCCGCCCCGGCGGCTTCCCCAAAACCAGACACCCCCTAAAACACAATGGACGACTCCTCCAAATGGTTTCTCATGAAGCAGGCCGACGGCACCGTCTTTGGGCCCATGCCCTTCAGCCAGCTCCACCAATGGGCCGTGGACGCCTGCGTCTCGCCCCTGGACAAAGTTTCCACGGACCAGACAAGCTGGGTCAAGGCCCCGATGATCCCCGAACTGCACATGGACTACCTCGTGGAAGTGGACGCCGAGAATTACTACGGACCCACCACGCTCGGCGCCGTCCGGGAGTTCTTGATGAACGGCGAGATTACGGAAACCACCATCCTCACCAACTGCCGCACCGGCGAGCAACAACCGTTGGCCGGACTGGAGCAGGTTTTCCAGGCTCCGGAAAAAACAGCCTCGCCGATCATCCGCGTCAGCGCCCGCGAAAACCTGCAATCGCGCATCCGCGAACTGGAGGAAGCGCTGCTCCAGGAACGCCTCTTGAGAAAAACCGCCGATGAACTCCGGGCCAAGGCCGAGGCGCGCATCGCGGAACTCGAAGAACTCCTCGGCATCGGCGAAGAAGGCTGAACCGCCCCCGCCGCAACTTCACACTTACATTCCGCAGTCTCTTGCATTAGGTTTTTTCACCGATGTTTTCCCGTTTCATCCTCCCCATTGTGCTACTGGCCAGCGCAGGGGGTGTTCTGGCGTCCACGCCCGCCCCGCTCACCGCGAAGGAACTCGCGGCGGTGGTGAAAGTGGACTCCGTTTCCATCCCCACGCCCGCCGAACTCATGGCCGCGCTTAACAAAGTGGCCAAGCCGAACTGGCAATCCCGCTACCGCCAGCCGATCCCCACCAATTTCGCCAGCCGCGCCCAAATCGCCTTGAACCTGGGCGGGCTCATCGCCGACGGCTACATCGCCGTGGAGGCCGAAGACGCCCAGCAGGTCAAAAACACCGGCAAAGACATCATCGCCCTGGCCAAATGCCTGGCCGTGAGCGAAAGTGTCATCGCGCGCGGCAACAGCATCTTCGATTTCGCCGAACGCAACGAGTGGAACACCCTCAAGGAGGAACTGGAGGCGACGCAAAACGAAGTCAAACTCTCGCTCGAACAACAGCATGACTCGGGGCTCGTGAGCCTGGTCAGCCTGGGCGCCTGGATCCGCGGCACGGAGATCATCAGCGGCTGGATCGCCGAAAATTACACGCCCGCCGCCGCCAAACTCCTGCGCCAGCCGGAAATCATCGCCCTCATGCAGGCCAAGCTGGAGGCGCTGACGCCCAAGGCCAAGGAAGACCCCCTCGTGGCCGATCTGATCGCCGGGCTGCCCGAACTTCAGGCCGAAGTTTCATTTCCCAACGACAAAACGCCCACGCAAAACGATGTGAAAGCGGTGCAGGATACCTCCGCAAAACTCATGAAGCGAATCGCCACCAAAGTCAGCGGAAAGGAGAAAAAATGAGGCCGGCCCCCCGTATTTCCCCGGTTTTCTCCTTGCGGACGGCCGCTCGCGCCCTCTGCCTCTCCGCCGCCCTCAGCCTCCCCGTCACCGCCGCCCCCGATACGGCCCCGCCCACCGATGCCGAAGTGGCGGCCCGCGCCAGCGCCCTCGAAGTCGCCGGGGCGTTCTCGAACTCCGGTTTTAAGAGCCGCGACGGCCACGCCTTCGCCGCCATCAGCACGAAGACCCCGCAGTTCATCCAGGTCAATCTTTACTCCGGCAACCAGTATTGGTTCATCGCAGCGGCCGCCGGCCCGGCCAAACGCATCGCCGTGACCGTTTTCGACGAAAAAGGCAAATTCGTCCCCACCGAGCTTTACGAGAACAACGCCCAGGCGGCCGCCGGTTTTTCGCCACAATCCAGCGGCCCTTACATCATCCGCATTCAAGAACTGGAAGGCGACCCCTCCACGGCCTGCCTGCTTTACAGTTACAAATAGGGAGCCGATCCATGGAATCCGCCACCAAGACCACCGAAAAAGTCTCCGGACCGAGGGTCAAGCAATACTCCGTCTTCCTCCCCAACAAAGTGGGAGCCCTCGCGGAAATCGTCAAACTGCTCCACGAACACCACATCGAAGTCCTGGCTCTGGATATCCAGGATTCCGCCGATTGCGCCATCGTGCGCATCATCGTGAGCGACCCGGAGCAGTCCCAGGAGCTTTTTGAACTGCACGACATCCCGTTTTCTTCCAGCAACATTTTGGTTGTGGAACTGCGCGGGGGAGCCAATGAACTGCCACAGCTTCTTTCCGGGCTGTTCATGGCCGAAGTCAACATTCACGGCAGTTACGGGCTGCTGACCCGGCCGCGCGGGGCCACCGCGCTGGCCCTGCACGTGGAAGACAACGATTGCGCCGTCGCCGTCCTCACCGGCCACGGCTTCCGCATCCTGAGCCAGCTCGACATCTCGCGCTAGATAGTGTCGTCACGAGATGCGTATGGCAGCCACAAAGGATTTTTGATGGCATTTTTCAGCTATTTTGGGGGCAATATTGGTGAATATTGACCCACAAAATGGCTGGAAAATGACGCAAAAAGCCAAAGTGGATGCCGTTCGGCTCTCGTGACGACACTATCTAAATTCGGAAAGAATCATTCGCAGATTAACACAGAGTGAAAGGCAGCAGAGCCTTTCTATAATCTGTGGATCTTTCTCTGGTTTTATATATGCGTGAACACGGTCTCGTTTCGCGAAATAAACGACAAAAGTCGGGCCAACGTGCTTGTCATCCCGACCGCAGGGAGGGACCTCGCAAACGTCTCGACGCCTTCCATCCTTCAGAATCCTAAAGCCATGGAGAGATCCCTCGCAAGCTCGGGATGACACGTGGGAGTGCGCCGTTTCGCGAAATAAACGACAA
>JAQTMF010000093.1 GCA_028714515.1 Chthoniobacteraceae bacterium
GGCGAAAGCGCCCTGGACTTCCCCGGCTACCGCGCCCACACCGCCGCGCTCGCACAGCGCCTTACCACCCCGGACATCCTGCGGCGCGTCAGCGCCCTGGAAGCCCTGCGCGAAAACTTCGGGCGCAACGTGCAAGAACAGCTCGCCATCGAAGTCGCCTTCCTCGAGGCCTTCGGCGAGAACTAGGGTTTATCTGCGGATTTCGCAGAGGAACGCAGATTGAAAGGCAGCTGAGCCTTTCGGTGATCTGTGAAAATCTGCGTAATTCGCGATATAAACGACAAAAGGCCGGCCAACTTGCTTGTCATCCCGACCGCAGGGAGGGACCTCGCAAACGTCTCGACGCTTTCCATTCTTCGGCATCCTGAAGCCTTGGAGAGATCCCTCGCAAGCTCGGGATGCACCGTTTTCATGCCGCGTGGAGCCCCTTCTTCGGGGCATTCTTTTCGGGCGGCCCCCCGGAGCCGCAAACCAGGTAAATCTCCCGTTCGCAACAGGAACAGAGGAACGGCTGCATTCGCATATGCACAATGGCGGCAATCCAAACAACCGCCCACAACCCGCAAGTAAACAATGTTAAAAAAAGATACTTAAGATGCGGCACCCTGTTACGTACACATAGCTCCCTATCTCCACAATAGCGGCAATATAGCTTTGCACACTCCCCATTCATCATTAATCAATAAACCAGACTTTAGCTAATTCAATGATACGAACAGGGACGTAATAGTATTCTATTCACTCCAGACACCGATCTACGCCTATTTACGCAACACTCCGGCAACACCCTTGAAAACACCCAGGATGAAAAAGGGAAGTTCCGCATGTCTATACGCTCTCTTGCGCACTCATATTTAGTCCTACCGCATGAATTCATGAGCCAAAATCAGTATTCCCCCTATGCATATTACTACGTAAACTTGCCAAGGGTTTATTTCATGAGTTTGATGCGCTTTTTGAAAAACCACCCTTCCTTATCAGGCACGGGATTGCCAATTACCAGCGGAGCGAATCAAATGACAATCAAACGAAAGACGGATCGGAAAATCCCAGAACTTTTGCTTGCGGGAAATTCCCGAAAAACCAACGAAACCCTTGCGGAAACCCTGCGCTCTCACGGATACGCGGCCCGCACGGCCGAGCAAGGCCACGCCGTTCTGCGCACCGTCCGCCATCACGCACCCGACCTTATCCTCCTCGATATCGACTTCCCCGACATGAGCGGCTGCGAAGTCTGCGGGCAACTCAAGGCGGACCCGAATCTCCGGGATATCCCCGTCCTCTTCCTGGGCGGCCGCCACAACACCAGGGAAGACCAACTGCAGGCCTTCTCCTGCGGGGGCCAGGACTTCATCGCCCGCCCTTTCCGCTTTGAGGAAGTGCGGGCGCGCATCGACGCCCACCTGGCCCTCCATTTCCAGCGCCGCCACCTCCAGGAAAAATTCGACAAACGATGCCGCGAAGACGCCCTGCGCGACAGCCTCTTCCACATGATCATCCACGATATGCGGGCGCCCGTCACCGTCGTCATGGGCTACATGGACCTGCTCCGGCAAACCTCGCGCGACCGGCTGGGACCGGAGAAAATCGAATGGATCCAGGCCGCCTACCAAAATTCCGCGCGCATCAACGAGATGATCCAGCAGCTTCTGGAAGTCAACCGGCTCGAATCCGGCCAAATGCCCATTACGCGGGCCGCCTGCAACTTGCGGGAAGTCGTCGTCGCCGCCCTCAAACCCTTCGTCGAGACCCGGCCCGACCGCGTCTTCCGCCTGGAAGCCCCGCCCCGCATCTACGGCCTTTGCGACCGGAAAGTGATCCACCGCGTCGTCACCAACCTCGTCGAAAACGCCCTCAAATTCACCCAGCAGAGCGGCGAGATCCATGTCTCCGTCTTTCCCATTGGCCAGGAAGCCCGGCTCCACATCTCCGACAACGGCCCCGGCATCCCCGTCGAGCATCACCAGTGCATCTTCGAAAAATTCCGCCAAATCGACCGGAACAACACAAAGGAAGGGGCGGGGCTTGGCCTCGCCTTTTGCAAACTGGCCGTGGAGGCCCATGGCGGGCGCATCGGGCTGGAAAGCGAGATCGGCAAAGGGAGCACCTTTTGGTTCACCCTGCCGCTGACCGACGAGGAAACCGCCCCCGGCGTCTGGCCGCTCACGAACAGCCGGAATTGATGTTGAGAGAGGGGGGAGTTGAGGGTTGAGAGGAGGAACGCTACGGGCCCTCCGCCGCTCTCAACTCTCTCAACTCTCTCAACTCTCTCAACTCTCTCAACTCTCTCAACTCTCTCAACTCTCTCAACTCTCTCAACTCTCTCAACTCTCTCAACTCTCCCAACTCTCAACTCTCAGTCCCCGCGCCTCCAGGCGCTCCCGCGCCTCGCGCAGGTAGTCCGCGTCGATGTCAAAGCCGACAAAGCGCCCCGCCCTGCATTCGGCGGCGGCCAGCGCGGCGTGGCCGATGCCGTTGAAGGGGTCCATGACGACACTCCTTTTTCCCACCCCGTGCAGGCGCAGGCACATCGCGGCCAGTTCCACGGGAAAGGTGGCCGGGTGCGGGCGGTCCTTCGCGCGGTTCTTGATGGTTTGGTACGGCACAAACCAAGCATTGCCCCGGCAGCGTTTATCGCGGCCCCGCGTATGACCCCAGCGCGCGATGTTGCTCTTGTCGGCATACGGCACGCCGACGGCCAGCCGGTCGACGGGCACATCGCCCGTCTTGGTGAAATGGAAGACGTATTCGTGGCAGTCGGTAACGTAGCGGGGCGAGTTGATCGGCTTGAAATGCCCCGCCGAGATTTGCTCCCCCTCCTTGGTCTCCACGGTGATCGACTTGATCCAGTGGAACGTGTTCTGGAGCACGAACAGCTCGCTGAAGCGGAGCGCGAGCTGGTGGGGCAGCAGCGGATTGGCGGGAACCGCGCCGACGTTCAGAAAAAACGAACCGCGCCGCTTGAGCACGCGGCAGACTTCCGCCGCCCAGCGGTCCGACCACGCGAGGTAATCCTCGCGCCGCGCCGTATCGTCAAACCGGGAATAGTGAATGCCGAGGTTGTAGGGAGGCGAGGTGACGACCACGTCCACGGATCTCGGCTTCATGGCCTGCATCCCGGCGATGCAATCGCCCAGGCGCAATTCGATGCAAGGAGGGGGCGGCGGGGTCTTCATGTACGCCCCCATTGATAGCGAAGCTGCAATCTTAACGCAAATCCCGTTGCAAACCGGCGCATGGACTTTAGGATGCGTTCTTTCCGCTCATGACTCCTGATTGGTCTATCGACTCCGCCATTGAACTCTACAACATCGACCGATGGGGTACGGGTTATTTTTCCATCAACCAACGCGGCAACGTCGAGATTCTCCCCACGAAGAATCCCGCCACCGCCATCGACATGATGGAGGTCATCGAGGACGCGCGCGACCGCGGCCTCACCTTCCCGCTCGTGCTCCGCTTCCAGGACCTCCTCCAGCACCGCGTGGAGACGATCAACCTCGCCTTCCAGTCGGCCATCAACGAATTCGGCTACAAGAGCCACTACCGGGGCGTGTTCCCGATCAAGGTGAACCAGTTGCGCGAAGTCGTGGAGGAGATCGCCGAAGCCGGGCGGCCCTTCCACCTCCGCATCGAGGCCGGGAGCAAGCCGGAACTGCTCGCCGCCCTGGCGCTCCACAGCGACCCGGAGAGCCTCATCATCTGCAACGGCTACAAAGACTGCCAGTTCATCCGCAGAGCGCTCCTGGGCAACAAGCTCGGCAACCGCGTCATCATGGTGGTGGAGAAACTGGAGGAGCTTTACCAAATCCTGCGCGTCTCCAAGGAGATGGGCGTGGAGCCGATGATCGGCCTGCGCGTGCGCCTGCAATCCAAGGGGTCCGGGAAATGGGCCACCAGCGGCGGCGAAAACGCCAAGTTCGGCCTCTCGACCGCCGACCTCGTCCTGGCCAGCGAGCTGCTGCGCAAGGAAGGGCTGGCCCATTGCCTGAAGCTCGTCCACTTCCATGTCGGCTCCCAGGTGCCGGACATCGGCACCATCAAGCGCGCCGTGCGCGAAGCCGCCCGGTTCTACTCCAAGCTCGCCAAGCTGGGGCACGAACTCGGCTACCTCGACGTGGGCGGCGGCCTGGGCGTCGACTACGACGGCTCCAACACCGCCTTCGACAGCTCCACCAACTACACGCTCCAGGAATACGCGCGCGACGTCGTCTACAACATCATGGACGTGTGCGACTCGGAAGACGTGGCCCACCCCACCATTGTCAGCGAAAGCGGCCGGGCGCTCGTGGCCCACCACTCCGTGCTCGTCGTCGAAGCCTTCGGAGCCATCGAGAAATACGACAAACACGCGAAAGCCGCCGTCCAGCCCACCGACCACAAGCTCGTGCGCGACATGTGGGACATCGAAAAAAACCTGACGTCCGCCAACCGGACGGAAACGCTCCACGACGCGCAGGAAATCAAAGAGCAGACGCTCTCGATGTTCAACTTCGGCCTGATGGACCTGGAGAGCAAAGCCAAGATCGAGCAAGCCTACTGGCGCATCGCGGGCCGGATCGTCGAGATCTTCCACGCCGAGGCCGACGAAGTGGAATACGTGCCCGACGAAGTGAAAGAACTGGAAGTGGCCTTGGGCGACCAGTACGTCTGCAACTTCTCCGTTTTCCAAAGCCTCCTGGACCACTGGGCGCTGGGGCAACTCTTCCCCGTCATGCCGATCCACCGGCTGGCGGAAAAGCCCGATCGCCACGCGACGCTGGTGGACATCACCTGCGACTCGGACGGCAAAGTGAGCAAATTCATCGACCTCCAGGACGTAAAGGAGACCCTCCCGCTGCACACCCTCAAGCCAGGCGAGCCGTATTACATCGGCTTCTTCCTCATGGGCGCTTACCAGGACATCATGGGCGACCTGCACAACCTCTTTGGCCGCGTGAACGAAGCCCATGTCTTCCTGGACGAAGACGAGGAAGACGGCTTCTACATCGAGGAAACCATCGAGGGGAGCACGATTGCCGAAGTCCTCTCCATGACCCAGTGGAACCAATCGGACCTCATCCGCCGCTTCAAAAAGCAGGTGGATGTCGCCATCAAGAGCGACCGCCTCAAGCCGAACGAGGGGATGAAGCTGCTGACCTCCTACGAACGGGGGCTCAAGAACTACACCTACCTGCACATCCAGAACGGGAAGGCGTAGGGCAGGCGCGCGAAGCTCCCGCTTCGCCTTCTTCTCTCCGCGCCTCCGCGTCGTCCTTGCTCCCCGGGCATCCTGCCTTTACACTCTCCGTGGCGTGATCCTAGCACCGGCCCAGACCTTTCCTTCCCCCCTCCGATCCCGATGGTTCGGGCTGCGGAAGTTCCTCGTCCGGTGCTTTTGGGTGGCCATGGTCCTGGCGATGGGCACGGTTTTCTGGGGGCTCTGGTATGTCAGCCACCGGGGGTTCTCCCGCAAGTGGCGGCAGGCGGTGACCTCGGAGCTGGAAAAACGCGGCGTTTACCTGACCGTGCAACGGCTCACCCTCGACCCGCTCAAGGGCCTGGTGGCCCAGGACGTCCAGTTGCGGCCCGCGCGCGGCGACAGCAAGACGCTGGCGTTCATCAACGAGGTGGTCCTGGACATCAACTACTCCAACCTCGTTCACGGCGAGCCGTTCCTGAACGCCGCGGAACTCCACCACGCCACGCTCTGGCTGCCTCTGGAGGAGGGAACGCCGGAGCGCAAAGCGAAACGGCTGGCCATCTCGCACCTCAACGCGCGCATCCTGCTCCCCCCGCATCACCTCGTCGCCGAGCACGCGGAAGCCATGGTGCGCGGCCTGCGCGTGAGCGCCAGCGGCGACCTGATGAACCCGGAGCAATTCCACTGGACCCGGCGGAGCCCTTCGGAACCCAAGGAATCGCCCATGGCCCGGCTGGGGCGGCTTTTGGACACCTGGGACGGCCTCAAAATCGCCGGAGGCCAGCCCGCGCTGGAACTCCGTTTCGGCGGCGACCTGGCCAAACAGGCAAGCGTTTTTGTGGAAGCCGCGTTGCGCTCGGGCCGCTTTGACGTAGGAGGCGACGCCTACCGGGTGGAGTCCCTCCAGACCTCCGCGACGCTGGCGGACGGGCACGTGCGGGTCGATTTTTGCAAACTCAAGGACGCCCGGGGAGCCCTGGAAGCCTTCGGCTCCTACCAGATCGCCACCGGCGACGCGGATTGGCAGATCCGTTCGTCGCTCGACCTGCCGGGATTGCTCCGGGCGGTGAGCCCCTCCGCCGCCATCTGGAAAGACCTGGCGCTCGCCCAGCCGCCGCTCCTGGAGTGCAACGGATCGGCCCAGCTTCCCCCGGAGCCGGGTGCCCGCCGCTTCCGCGGTTACGGAAGCGTTTCCATGGGGCGGTTTGCCTACCGGCGGGTGGCTGTTGAAGAAGCGAGCGCGAACTTTTCCTGGGACGGCCCGGATTTCGATCCCGGCCACGCCCGCTGGTATCTCGACAGCGGACGCATCCGGCTGAAAGAGGGGGCCTTGGGGCTCAACGCGCTGCACACGCCGGAGGATTTCCGGTTCACCCTGGACAGCCGGATCAACCCGGAGGCGCTCTTCCCGCTGCTGGCCGACAACGTCCGCGCCAAGGCCGCGGAATGGGAATTCCGCACACCGCCCGCCGTCCACCTGGAAGGGCGCGGCCCCTCGTGGAAGCTCGCGGATCTCGAAATCACCGGCAAGGCGCAACTGGGGGCCACCCGCGCGCGCGGCGTTCCGCTCAAAAGCGCGGCGCTCGATCTCGGCTTCAAGGGCAACGTGCTGACCTGCCAGAACATCAAGCTGGAACGGGCCGAAGGGAACGCCTCCGGCACCGTCGCGTATGATTTCTCCACGGACGAACTCCGGTTCCAAAACGTCCACACCACGGTAAACCCTGCGGAAGTCGTCAGCATTTTCGACAAGGACGTAGCGAACAACCTCCTCCCCTACCGGTTCAAGACGCGGCCCGCGCTGATCGTCAACGGCAAGGTGGGGTGCGCCCACGGCGACTGGCAGCGCAACCGGCTGCGCGTGGAGGTGGACGGCGCGCAGGGGATGGACTACACGTTCCTCAAAAAAGAACTCTCCGCCAGCAAGATCTCCGGGACCGTCAGCGTCATCGGCGACCGGCTGAAGCTCGACGGCCTCGACGCGGCGCTCTTTGGCGGCCGCCTGCGCGGCAAGGCGGATATTTCCCTGCGCAAAGCCAAGGGGGACTACACGGCGGAGCTTTTCACCGAGGAAATCGACTTCCCGGCCCTGACGAAGCTCTACTTTGACTACGACACCTCCAAGGGCAAGCTCAACGGCTCCTTCGCCTTCTCCGGGCTGCACGACTTCGCGCGCGAAATCGACGGCAAAGGCAAGCTCCACGTCTCGGACGGCAACGTGTTCGCCATCCCGATCTTCGGGCCGTTTTCCAGCATCCTCAACGACGTTCTGCCCGGCACCGGCTACAACGTGGCCCGCAGAGGAACCTGCACGTTTGAAATGCGCGACGGGGTGGTGACGACCGACGACCTCTTGATTGAAGGGCGCGGCTTCTCGATCCTTGGCAGAGGCAAGCTCTTCGTGGTGGACGACAAGATGGACTTCACGGCCCGGATCAACGCCCAGGGCCTCACGGGACGAGTCCTCGACCCGATCAGCCACCTGCTGGAATACGTCTCCGACGGCAAGCTCACCAAGCCGGTCTGGCGGCCCAAGCGCCTGCCGAAGATGATCTTCGCGCCACGCGGCAACCAGTCCACCGCCGAGGCAACCGCCACGCCCACCCCCGCTCCCGTCGCCGCCCCACGGGCGCATTGAACAGTTTGGAGCGTGTTCACGCATCCAAGCTGGCGCAAAAGACAGGATGAACGGAGAGGGAAAGAGGTTGGGAGGCAGACGATGCGCCGAAATTTTAAACAGGATTAACAAGATTAGTAGGATTAGTAGGATTTTTCCCGAAGACTGCCCTGCCGGGATTCGCGAGGCAGGCA
The DNA here is from genome assembly GCA_028714515.1 of Chthoniobacteraceae bacterium. Lineage (GTDB taxonomy): Bacteria > Verrucomicrobiota > Verrucomicrobiia > Chthoniobacterales > Chthoniobacteraceae > UBA695. The sequence goes on from JAQTMF010000093.1 coordinate 7,994, forward strand.
GCAAGCAAAATCCAATCCTAGAAATCCTCAAAATCTTGTTGCTGTCCAAAAAAGGCGGCGGCCCGGATTCAAACCGGCGGCTTTCTTGCGACCCGCGCCCCCCCTCAACCAGGCGTTCATCCTGTCTTGATTCCTACGGCAACTGCGCCATGGCGCGTCCGGCGCTCCAGCCGGTGGTCCAGGCGGCCTGGAAGTTGAAGCCGCCGGTGAGGCCGTCGATGTCGAGCAGTTCGCCCGCGAAAAAAAGGCCCGGCGCGATCCGGCTTTGCTGCGTCTTGAAATCGACTTCCGCCAGCCGCACCCCGCCGCAGGTGACAAACTCGGCTTTGTTGGCGCTTTTGCCCGTAACCTGGAATTCCGTGCGCGTGAGCTGGGTGGCGAGCCGTTCCCGGGCCTCGCGGGAGAGCGCGCCCCAGCGGGTTTCCGGCGGAACGCGGGCGGCAGCGAGCAGCGCCTCCCAAAGCCGCAACGGCAGCGGCGGCAGCGGACTTTTCCAGACAAACCCCGCCGGTTGGGAAGCCCCCTTCGCCAGGAACGCGGCCGTCAGCGCCTCCCGGGAACTCCCCGGCAGCCAGTGGACGCAAAGGGGAAATTGGTAATCCCGTTCGTGCAGCAGCCGCGCGCCCCACGCGGAAAGCCGGAGAATCGCCGGGCCGCTCACGCCCCAATGCGTCGCCAGGAGAGGGCCGCGCTCGCGCAGCTTCGTCCCGGGCACCGATACTTCCACCGGATTCGCCGAAACGCCCGCCAGCGCGCGCAACCACGGCGTTTCCACGCGAAAGGTGAAAAGCGAGGAAACCGGCGGCTCCACCGTATGCCCCAGGGAACGGGCCAGCGCCTCGCCGCCCCCCAGGCGGCAACCGCCGGTGGCAAGCAACAGGCGATCGCAAAAAAGCGCGCGCCCGCCGGAGAGCGTCAGGTCGAATCCACCCCCCTCCCGCCGGACCGCGCCCTCCACGCCGCAATGCGCCCGCAGGATCACGCCCGCCGCCGAGGCCGCCCGCAGCAAAGCGTCCACAATCGTCTGGGAAGAATCCGTCGCCGGGAACATCCGTCCGTCGCCTTCCGTTTTCAGCGCCACGCCGCGAGCCTGGAACCAAGCCGTCGTCTCCGGGGGGCCAAACCGCTGGAACGGCCCGATCAGCGCGCGCCCGCCGCGTGGATAATGGGCGGCAAGGTCGCGGGCATCGGAACTCGCGTGCGTCACATTGCAGCGCCCGCCGCCGGAGAGCCGGACTTTCGTCAAAAAAGCGGCCCCGTGCTCCAGCACCATCACCTCGGCGGGTTGCCCCATTTCGGCGCAAGTTTCAGCGCACGTTATCGCGGCAAAAAATCCCGCCGCCCCGCCCCCCGCGATCACAATGCGTTTCATGCGCGGGAAGCTACCATGAGCGCTTCCCGATTGCAGCGGAGAGTTGCGGGAAAATCGCCGCTACGGCTCGGCAAGCAGTTTCTCGACTTCCTCCGCCAAACCCGCGCGGGCTTGCTGGTTGCGCAGCACCCCTTTTTTATCCACCAGCCACATGGCGGGGATGCCATCGATGCCAAATTCCTGCCCAAAACGGTTCTCCGGCCCCCGCCCGCCTAAGAATTGCGGCCATGTCATCCCGTTCTCTTTCACGAACGCCGCCAGGGCCTCCTTGTTTTCATCAAAGCTGATGCCGAGGATTTCGAACCCCTTTGGGTGCAGCTTCGCATACGCCGCTTTGACATTGGGAATCTCCCCGACACACGGCCCGCACCACGTGGCCCAAAAGTCGATGAGAACGACTTTCCCTTTGAGCTTCTGGAGGTCGATCGCCTGCCCGTCGAGCGCGGTGAATTGCAACGCGAGCGGCTTGCCGACGCGCGCGGTATTGACGAGGACCTTCCTCGCCTCCTCCTTTACCTCCTGCGGTGCGTTCCCTTTGACGATTTCCTCGGCGACGGCGCGGAGGTGTTCGGTATTCCCCGCTTTGGCGACTTCGAGGAGGAGCCCAAAAGCGCGGGGATCATTGGGAAAATCCTTCACCAACGCGCGCACCATGGGCTCCGCTTCCGCCGGGTCATGCGCCTTGCGGAAAATCTGCCCCGCCCGGATCTCGAAACGGGATTGCGCCGAAACGGCGGGATCGTTCAACGCCACGGCGTCCAAGGCATCCAGCCGTTTCCCAAGAGCGGGGTCGTCGCTAAAACGCCCGGCGAGGGAGATCGCCTGGCGCTCTCGATCCCGAGCGGCCGCGGCATGGGGATCTTTCGGAAATTGCGCGGCGAAATCCCGCGCGCGATCGGCCAAGGCGGTGAGCCGCTGGGTTTCTTTGCCAACCCACGCCCGGACCACATCCTCCGACGGACGGGCCGTTTGCCATTCCTGGGGCGGATTCGGCCGGACCGATTCGGCTTCGATTGCCTGCCAAAGCGCGGCGGGGTCCGCCTGCTTCGCGGCGGAAGGTGCCGGAGCGGCGGGGGACTGTTGCGCTTGCAGGGCTCCGGCGGCCGTCACAAGGAAGGCTCCGGCGGCAGTGGCGACGGTCCGAATATTCCCAATTCCTGTTTTCATAAGAAGAAAAGCCCCCCGACGGCCGCGAGGCTAGTGTCCTGTTAGCGAAATAGACAACAAAAATCCGGCCAACGTGCTTGTCATCCCGAACGCAGTGAGGGACCTCGCAAATGTCTCAACGCTTTCCATTCTTCAGCATCCTGAAGCCTTGGAGAGATCCCTCGCAAGCTCGGGATGACCCGTTTGGAGACCGCGTTTCCTTTCACGCTCTCTGCCATGAACATAGCTAACACCACACTAGGCCTGCGCCAGGGAAATGGAAAGGGGAAAGGAGGGCGGCCTCCGCAAAAACAAAAAGGCCGGAGGAATGCCTCCGGCCTTTCTGACAAAACAAACCAGGAAACGCTTAGCGCGAGTAGAGTTCGACGATCAGCTGTTCGTTGACGATCGGCGCGATCTCTTCCTTGGTCGGGATGCGCTCGACGGTGCCCGCGAAGTTCTCCTTGTCGACCACGAGCCAGTTCGGCACGGGGGCGATTTGGGTGAGTTCGAGGAACCGCGCGGCAAGGCTGCGCGAGGCAGGCTTGTCTTTGACGACAACTTTGTCGCCAGGGCGAACGTTGTAGGAGGAGACGTCCACTTTCTTGCCGTTCACGGTGATGTGACCGTGGGAAACGAATTGGCGGGCGGCCGAACGGGAGTTGGCGAATCCGAGCCGGTAGACAACGTTGTCAAGCCGGGTCTCCAGAAGCTGGAGGAGGATTTCGCCGGTAACGCCACGGCGGGTCAACGCCGTCTGGAAGTAGCGGCGGAACTGCCGCTCCAACACGCCGTATTGATAGCGAAGTTTCTGTTTCTCCGCGAGAGCCAGGGCGTATTCGGACTGTTTGCGGCGCGACCCCTTGGGGCCATGCATGCCGGGACCGTAGTTCTTGCGCTCCAGCGCCTTGGACGGGCCGAAGATTGCCACCCCGAAACGGCGGCTGATTTTGGATTTAGGACCAGTATAACGAGCCATAAAAAGGAGGATTCAGATCAGACGCGGCGTTGTTTAGGCGGACGGCAGCCGTTGTGAGGAACGGGCGTCACGTCACGGATGACGGTGATGTCGAGGCCGATGGCCTGCATGGCGCGGACGGCGGACTCGCGTCCGGCTCCCGGGCCTTTGACCCGCACTTCGACTTCTTTGAGTCCATGCCCCATGGCCTGGCGGCAGGCGTCTTGGGCAACCATCTGGGCGGCATAGTCGATGCTCTTGCGGGAACCGCGGAAGCCGGCCTTGCCTGCGCTCGACCAGCCGATCACCGCGCCGTTGAGGTCGGTGATGCTGACGATGGTGTTGTTGAAGCTCGCTTGAACGTGCGCAACGCCGGTGT
>JAQTMF010000094.1 GCA_028714515.1 Chthoniobacteraceae bacterium
GGCTCTCGAAAGCGGCGTTCGCGATCAGCCGGGAAGGCGAACAAAAAGACGTGCCGGCCGCGGGGAAAACGACCGTGACCTATCGCGTCGCTCTGCTGATGGAAACGTATGTGCCGGTGGTCGGATATGCCGCTTATGTTCCCGACTACCATATCGGAGTCACCGGCCTTGCGAATGGATTCGAGTTGCTGACCAGCAACACATCCGCCGCCACATCGGCGACGGCGACGGCGCTAAACATTCCTGACGGCGACATTCACGTGACCGCCCCCGCCAATTTCGAGACCTACACCGGCCGGGCCTGGGGCGGCACGCAAGGCTTCAACAATTTGTTCGCCTACAGCGACAGCAACGGCGGCTACCAACTCACGGCGCGCACCGTCGGCACGCCCGATTCCAACACCGGCTACCCGTTTGTCTCCGCGCCGCTCCAGGTTGTCTATCCCACGCCGACGGATCCCAGCAAAGACCAGGTCCGCGTCGGCATGCAGCCCGCGGCGGGTTCGTCCAACCCCGGCAATGTGGCGATTTCGTTTTACGATGGCTCCAACAAAATTGTCACTTCGTACAGCTTCAATTTTCCAAAATTCGGCCCGGTTCCCGGCGCGTTCCTCGCCAGCACCACTTCCAGCGCCACCGTCTCCGGCAGCAATGGCACGGGCTCAAACGACACGCCCGCCACGCTGCAAGAGCGCGTGAATCAAATGGTCACGGCAGGGAATGTCTACTCCGGCGCCATTGACCAGCAATGGACGCTAAGCAAACAGATTATCTGCCAAAAGGATGTCGTGCGCGGCGTGGAACTGGGGCATGGCGATTTGCGGTTGCTGGCGCTTCACGGCAGCGATACGAACAATGCTTTCGTGACACATAAGGACTACGCGAACACAGCCTATCCGCAGGCACATTCGTTGCAGCTCTCCGCGGGATCGGCCAACTATATTGACCAAGCCCAAACCACCACTTCCTCCACTGCTTCGCTCAAAACCATCAGCCGGGGCACGCTTGTGGCCAATACAGCCACCGCGTTTTTTAACAGCGCCGGTTCGTCGAGCTGCTTCGTCCCGCAAGCCCCCAGCGCGATGGTCAGCGCCACTTCCCGTATCGCCTCGGTAAGCGATTTTTCCAACGGCATCGCATCCGAAAGCGACGGCCCGCACATTCTGAAAGCCGACGAAGGCAACAGCAGCGTCGCCGGGATGACCTGGAGCATGAGCACGCAATACCCGTATCAGAACCAGCTCTTTCCCTACGACAACCGGCTGTCCGATGCGTTCTCGCCCAATCGCCAGATCTCCTCCCCCGTGCAACTCGGCACCCTCCCCTCCCAGCCCTTCTCGTCGGTTCCGTGGCAGACGTTGCTTTTCCGCCCCGACTTTGCCGGCACGGCGGTGCATCCGGGGTTGAAGTCGCCGGCGGACCATCTGCTCCTGGATCTCTTCTGGATGCCCGTGATCGACCCCTACCCGATCAGCGAGTCGCTTTCCACGGCGGGCAAAGTCAACATGAACTACCAGATCGCGCCGTTCACTTATATCAACCGTTCGACGGCGATGATCGGCGCGCTCAAGTCCACGCAAATCGAGGCGCTGCCGGTGGATTACGCCAAGGATTACAAGAACACCGCCTATACCCCGGACCCCAAGAAAAACCGCCCCCCGCTCTCCTTTCTCTATCCCGTCGACGCGGCGCAGACGTTGCTTTTCTTCAAGGAGAAATTCGCCAACACCGACCCCTCGCGAAATATTTTCAAATCCGCCTCGGAGATCTGCTCCATTCCCCTCGCCCCCACCCACGGGGTCAATACTCCGGTGAACACCGGGCACGGCTTCAATACTCCCACCACTCCAAAGTATACCGTCAACATCGCGGGCGCATCCGACGCCGCAAGCCTCCGCAACCGCATCCAGACCTTCTGGAGCAATAACACGCTCACCGGCGACAATACGTTGGAAGCGCCCTATAACGCGCTTTATCCGCGCCTTACCACGCAGTCGAATACCTACACCGTTTACGTTCGCGCGCAGGCGTTGCAGGTCGGCGGGCCCTCCACGGGCGGGAAATTCACGAATATCCAAAAGCGCGTCACCGGGGAGTATCGCGGTTCCTATGAGATCGAGCGCTATATCGACCTGAACGACCCCAGCATCCCGGACTTCGCCTCTCCGGCCAATGCCTCGAAGACGGTCTACCGTTACTACAAATTCCGCATTCTCTCCGCGAAACAATTCGTCCCCTGATCCCCATGCATGTCCCGGCCTCTTCACCTCCCCGGCCACCACGCGGCTTTTCCCTCATCGAGATCCTGCTCGTACTGAGTATCGCCAGCATCTTGATGACCCTGAGCGTCAGCAGCGTTCAGAAGATGATCCACTCCACCGATTTGACCTCCTCCGCGGTAACGGTGGTGGATGCGTTCAACCTCGCGCGGCAGCAGGCGCTCAGCAGCAATCATCCCGTTGAGGTCCGCGTTTACAAGGTTCCGCCCAAAAACGGAACGTCCCTCTCCGGTTCGTCCGCTTTCCGCGCGCTCGGCGTTTACCAGATCAACGAAAACGGTCCGCAGCTTGTTAATAAGCTCATTTATCTCAACGGAAACACGGAGATTGCCGCCACCCAATCGTTTGGCACGCTGCTCTTCTACGCCCCCTCTCTGACGGCCTCGCTTCCCGGCGTCGCCTCCAATTCCCCCTGCGAGTATCGCTCCTTCCAATATCACCCGGATGGCAGCACCGACCTGAACCCGCAACCGCCCTCCGCGTCCGATACCTGGCATGTCATGATTTACAACGCCGACAAGCCGCCCACTGATTCGATGCCGCCGGCCAATTACATTTCGGTTCAACTCGATCCTGTTTCGGGGCGAACCGAGACATTCCAGCCGGGGATGTAGCGCCTCTTTTCGCTACGGCCCTCCGATGGCGGACGCGCGGCCAACCTTTGCCTTGCGAATATCTCCCGGGAAAGGACCGCACGCTATGTTGAAATGGGCTGTCATCTTCTTGATCATCGCGCTGATCGCAGGGGCCTTCGGTTTCACGGGGCTCGCGGGAACGGCCACGGCCATGGCCAAGGTTCTCTTCGGGCTTTTTATCCTGATTTTCCTCATTTTCCTCCTCATCGCGATGATGGCGAAGCCCAGGCAATAGGGCGCCGGTCGGAAAAAATTTCCCAAAGCTTTTCCGCGCTCAGAGGTCGTGGCCGGAATAGGAAAGATCGAAGCTCTTGTTGCAGAGGGGAAAATCGGAGATGCCGTTCTCGCGCACGGCGACGGCCAACCCCTGCCAGTTGTGGAAGGAGGGGTCTTTTATTTTGACCGCCGAGAGTTCCCCGTTCGCGCCGGTGAGGAGAACGTGCGCGATCTCGCCCCGGTGCCCCTCGGTCATCGAGACGACCAGCGCCTCTTTGGACACGCCGCCTGCCGCTCCCTTTTGCTTGGCCGGGGGCAGGTTTTCGATTTGCTCCAGGATGAAGTCGATGGAATGCGAAATCTCCAGCGCGCGGATTTCGGCTCGCGCATACGCGTCGCCGGATTCGAGCATCACCGACCCGATGCTGGCGTAGCGGAAAATGCCGTAGGGGAAATCGATGCGCACGTCGCGGTCCACACCGCTGGCGCGCGCCGCCATCCCCACCATGCCGATTTGCCGGGCCGCCTCCACGCTCACGATGCCGGTGTCTTCAAAGCGGGCAAGCGCGGACGCCGCGCCAAAGAGCAGCGCTTTCACGTCGGCGAATTTCTCGCGGACGGTTCCGAGGACTTCTTTGGCTTTCCCAAGCCACTGGTCATCCACGTCGAACCGGACGCCGCCGGGGACGATCCATCCGCGCCCAAAGCGGCTCCCGCAAAGCGCGGCGGTCAGGTTGATTACCAGCGTGCGCAGCCCGCCGAGGGCCGCCGCGGGCAGGGCGAACCCGATGTCTGTGGCGATGCCGCCCAGCGAGGCGAGGTGCATGGCAATGCGTTCGAGTTCCGCCGCGATGCCGCGCACGGCGTGTTCGCGCAGGGATAGCGAGATCCCCGCGAGACTTTCCAGCCCGGCGCAGAAGGCCGTGGCGTGGGCGATGACGGAGTCTCCGGCGATCGACTCGACCAGGATGAGTCGCTGGACCGCGTTGCGCCGGGGCAGGAGCGCTTCCACGCCGCGATGCTGGTAGCCGAGGCCAATCTCCAGGTGCAAAATCTGTTCGCCGTGGCATTGGAACCGGAAGTGGCCCGGCTCGATCACGCCCGCGTGCACGGGGCCGACGGCGACTTCGTGCACCTCGTCTCCCTCGACACGGTAAAACGCATACGGCGCGCCGTCTTTGCCGCGCCACGCGCCGCCCGCGCGAACGGGCCGCAGCCACGGATGGCCTTCGGGAACGATGCCGGTTTGTTCAAAAAGCTCGCACTCGAAGCCGCTCATCGCGGGAAAATCCCTCGCGAGCGAGGCGAAGCGCCCGCCGCGTTCCGGCATCCGCGCGGTGGTCAAGAAGAGGTGGTTTTCGGACGCGTCGCCCAGGATGCACCAGACGCGAAAGCCGCCCGCGCTCTCTTTTTCGCCAAACAGGGCGACCGGGGAAGCGCCTTCCGCGAGTTTTTCGCGGATAGCGACGACCCAGGAATCGGTTTCCAGAACGGGCACGGACGCCCGGTCCACCACCTCCAGCGGCTTTGTGGAATGCCAGTTCATAGAAAATATCCAAATTGTTCGAGAATCGTCCGCAGCGGCCCGAACAGGAACTCCGGCTGAAACACCGCGATCGGTATGGACACGGCCAGCACGTAGAGGCTGACGGCGTGGGAGAGATGGAAGCGCTCGCCCGCCGGAGCGGCTTGCGCCTCCTCCAACGGCGGCGTTTGCAGCATGCGCAGGAAGGCGCGGCTCATGCCGATGAAGATGACCATGAGCAGCGAGAGAAAGATCCCCAGCACGAGCCAGTTCCCCGCGTGAACCATCCCGCGCAGCATCAACAATTCGCTAAAGAACAACCCGAACGGCGGCGTGCCGACAATGTAGAAGAAGGCCAGCCCGAAAGGAACCCGCTCCACGGCATCCGCCGCATGAGGCCCCGGACGGACTCGATCTGGCGGCTTTGGTAGGTGTGGTGAACGCGCCCGGCCATGGTGAAGAGGGCGACTTTGCCAAGGGAGTTGAACAGCGTGTGCAGCAGGCCGCCCAGCAGCGCCACGCCTCCGACGCCGACCGCCAGCGTGATGACGCCGAGGTGTTCCACGCTGGAATAGGCCAGGAGCCGCTTGTAGTTGCGCGAACGCCAGATATACACCGCCGCGACGAGCAGCGAAAACGCGCCGACGGCCATCAGCAAATGCTGGGCGAAGGGGCGCACTTCGGTTTGGTAGACGATCTGGTAAAACCGGAGCAGCACCAGCATGGCGGTGCTGCGCAGCGAGCCGGACATCAGCGCGGCCACGGGCGCGGGGGCGTTGGAGGTGGCGTCGATGTCGGCGGGGTGCATCGGGGCGAGGCCGATCTTGGCGCTCACGCCCACGAGCGCGAAGACGAAGCTGGCCTTGATCCACAGCGGGTTCAGTTGCGCGGCGTGGCGCAGCAACTCGCTGACCAGCAGGTTCGGGTGCCCCGGCGCGCTCTTCGCGGCTAGGCCGAGGAAGAGGATGCCGATGAGCAGGAAGACGAGGCCGAGCGAAACGAGAAAGAGGTATTTCCAGGCGGCTTCGAGCGATTCTTTGGAGCGGTAGAAGTAGATCAGCGGGGCGAGGCCGAAGGTGGTCAGCTCCAGCACCACCCACAGTAGGCCGAAATGCTGCGTGACGATCACCAGCGTGTTGGCCAGCAAGTAGAGGTTGAGCGCCGGGTAGTAGAGCCGCCGCGAGGCCTGGTATCGCGGGTCCCCCATTCTCGCCAGGAAGCCCGGGGAGCAGAGAACGACCGCCATAAAGGTGTGGGAGACGATCAGCAAAAAGAAAACGCCCAGCGGGTCGAGCGCAAACCACGGGTCGCCGGGAAGCGGAGCGGGCCTGCCGATCAACGCGTAAAACGTGGCCGCGAGATGCCCCGCCGCGGCCGTCAGGGTGATGAGATGGCTTGCCTTGAGCGAGCGGTTCCACGCGGTGAACCCGAGCGCGAGAAGCGGCAATACCGTAAGGATTAGCAGGATGCTGAACATCAGTCGTGGAGGGTGGTCAACTCTTCGCCGACGCCTTCGGGGAAGTGGGATTTGAGTTGGTTGATGGCGATCCCCATCAGGAAAATCAGCACGAAGAGGTCGAGGAACGCCCCGAGTTCGATGACCCACGGCAGTTCGGCTTCGACGCCCACGCCGAGGAGAAAGAGGCCGTTTTCAATAATCAGGAAACCGACCACGTGCGCCAGCAGCAACCGGCGGCGGATGATGAGGAGCCCGCCGCCCAGAATCCCGGCCAGCGCCGCGCCAAGCGGGACGACGAGCACCGGGGTGAGACGGGAGAAGGCGTTGGAGAGCAGCATCGCCGCGATGATGACGCCCGAGATTTGAAGAAGGAAGCCGGGGCGGTATTGGCGGGTCCGGTCGCGGCGGCCCATGTCGAGATCGCGGATGATTTTCGCGATGTAGCCGGGAATCAGGATCGTGCGGAATAGCAGGACCGCGCCCGCGATGATGAGGTTCGGCGCGGAGAAGTTCTCAAAAAACGAGACGGTGTAGACGCCCGCGACGAGGATGCCCTGGAAGACAAGGATGAGCACGTAGGACGAAAGCCGCGTCGTGACGGTCAGATACATCAGCGTCAGGCAAAAAAGGATGGTCAGCGCATTGGTCATTTAGTGCGAGATGGTGAAGATGAGGATGTTGAGCACGCCGATGATGGTCGCGTAGAGGAGGAATTGCGGGACCAGCACGAGGCGGAAGCGCGCCATGAGCGTCTCGATCAGCGCGAGCACGACGGCGATCACGCCCAGCGAGGCGATGAAAAAGAGCGTCCCATCAAAGAGGTTGAGCCAACTGAACGGGTTGAGGAGGCTCGCCACCAGGAGGGCGTAGAGGAGCACTTTGAGCGAGGCGGCGTGCTGGTAGAGGAAGAGGTCGAAGCCGGAGGCGTCGAGGATCATCACCTCGTGGATCATGGTGAGTTCCAGGTGCGTGTTCGGGTCGTCCACGGGGATGCGCGAGCACTCCGCGAGCATCAGGAAGAAAATGGAGATCGAGCTGATGACGATGAAAACGGCGAAAAAGGGCTGATCCCACGCGATGTCCTTGAAGATGGACTGGAGCGATAACGAGGCGTGGCCGGTGACGAGGGCGAGGCTGCCGAAGGTGAAGAAGAAAATCGGTTCCGCAAACACCGCGAAACGCGCCTCGCGGCTGGCCCCCATCCCCTGGAAACTGCTGGCGACATCCAGGCCCGCGAGGATCTGGAAAAACCGCCCGGTGCCCAGCAAGTAGGCCAGCAGGATGAAGTCGCCGGAAAACGAGATGGCGGGCGGGAAGGGCCCGATGGGCAGGATCAGCACGGCCAGCGCGGTGGTGTTCCAGACGATGACGGGGGCCAGCCGCGTGATGAAGCTGGCGCTGCGGCTGTAGACGGTCTCCTTTCTCGCCAGCCGCGCGAGGTCGTAAAAAGTCTGGAACACGGATGGTCCGCAACGGCCGGAAAGGCGCGCCTTGAGCTTGTTAACGATGCCCATCCAGAGCGGCGCGCCCACGGCGAAGAGCAGGAACCCGAGCCACGAAACGGGATTTGTGGAGAATTCTACCATAGGAAAGCGGCGGCCAGGTAAACGATGAGCGCCACGAAGACGTAGAGAACGTAGTGGCGGATGTTGCCGCTCTGGATCCATCGCAATAGGGTCAGAGCCCGGCCGATGGCGCGGTTGAGGTTGAGCCAGAGCCCTTCTTCCATCTGGTCGTAGCCGTGCGATTCAAAGGAGCGCGGCTCGGGGGCGATCCGTTGGAGCGGCTTCCAGGCCAGCTTCAGCCCCAGCATCGGCCGCCCCAGTTTGACCAGTTCCTCGGCGAAGCTCGATGCCGTGTATTGCATGCGCGCGGTGACGCGGTCGTAGCCGCAGCACCAGGTCTCGCGCACGCGCACGCCGTATTTGCGCTGCGCGAGCGCCCGGACAAGCAGGGTAAGCAAGACCATCCCGAGCAGCAGCCCGAAGACGCTGGTGAACCCGCCAAGGGAAGTCACGGCATCCAGCGGAGCGTTTGAGGTGCCGCACATCTCGCCCAGGGCGGGGAGAAGCAGCTTTAACGCGCTGCCGGGAACCAGGCCGATCCACGCGCAGAGCGCCGCCAGCCCCAGGAGCACCGGGAAGGAGGAGGCCTTTTCGCCGTCGGGGCGCACCGCTTCGCCGCTGCGGTTTTCGCCAAGGAACACGACGCCGTAAAGTTTGGTGAAGCAGGCGACCGCGAGCCCGCCCATGAAGGCAAGCCCCACGGCGGATACCAGGAGGATCAGCGGCGCATACCGGTCGTCCTGAAACATCGAGAGGCCGCCCTGGAACAGGCTCTTGTAGATGAGGAATTCGCTGATAAAGCCGTTGAACGGCGGCAGGCCGCAGATCGAGACCGCGCCAATCAGGAACCCGATGCCGGTGATCGGCAGCGCCCGCATGAGGCCGCCCATTTTCTCGATGTTCCCCGTGCGCGCATACAGCGCGACGTTGCCCGCGCCGAAAAAGAGGAGGCCTTTGAAGAGCGCGTGATTGAGCGTGTGCAGCAATGCGCCCGCGAAGCCCAGCGCGGCGAGGCCGGGCAGCCCGGCGCAGCGCCCCAGCCATCCCACGGCCAGGCCGATGCCGATGATGCCGATGTTCTCGACCGAATGGTAGGCCAGCAACTTCTTGATGTCATGCTGGGCAAGCGCGTACCAGACACCGCCGATCGCCGAGACGACGGAAACGGCGAGCAGCACCCATCCGAACGCGGCCGCGTTTTCCGCCGGCAAAATGAGGAGCATCCGCGCGATACCGTAAATGCCCGCTTTAATGTTGATCGCCGAAAGCAGGCTGGAAACGTGCGCGGGCGCGGCCGGGTGGGCGTTCGGCAGCCAGGCGTGGAAGGGCATGAAGCCCGCCTTGATCGCGAAGCCCAAAAACCCGGTGGTGAACAGGATGGCCAGGAGGCCCGGGTTCCACCCCGCGAAGCGCGCCCAGGCGCCGAAGTCCCAACTGCCGGTGGTCTCGCGCAGCACGACGAAGAAGACGTATAGCAAAAGGACGCTCGCGTGCGTGGCCATCAAATACCAGAAGCCGCCGCGCCGCACTTCGGGTTTCTCCTTTTCCAGCACGATGCAGAAATACGCGGAGACCGCCATGCACTCCCACAGGATGAGGAAGAGGAGGGCGTTGCGCGCGACGAGCAGGAGCTGCATGGAGAGCATCAGCAGCGTGAAGAAGCTCAAATGCGCCCGGATGCCCACGCCATGGGCGATATACGCTTTCAAATAACCGATCGCGTAAACGCTGGCGGCCAGCGAGAGAAGCTGGAACGTGAAGAGGAAGAAAAGCGTGAGCCCGTCGAACCCGACCCGGACGGCTCCCGCGAAGGGGAGCGTGAGGCTGGCTTCCCACGACGGGTTCCCCAACAGGGCGCTTACGGAGAAGACGAGCCCCAACCCCAACGCGAAGGCGTTGAGCAGATGGACGGCGGGGTTCAGCCGCCGGGCATCGCGCACCACGGCGGGCAACACCATGGCCACGGCAGACAGCAATAGACTGAAAACAAAAAGATCGATCACGGGCGTCGGGGTTTTACTTCGGCAGATGGGCTCCAATCCATTCCACAATCTTGGGGGCGGGCGCCCTCTCGCGCAGGAGCGTGATGAATTCCTCTTTCCGGAAGAGGAACGCCAGGCGCGCGAGAAGCTCCAGGTGTTGTTTGGGCGTCAGGCTCAACAAAAAGAAAAGCGTATGCACCGGCTGGCCGTCGAGCGCGTTCATGTCGATGGGCTGGCTCAGGAAAAAGACGCCGAACACGGGGCGCGGCACGTCGGCCACGACCGGGATTCGCACGTGGGGAATCGCCAGTCCGTCGCCCAGCGCCGTGGTCATGAGCTTTTCGCGGCTGATGAGGAGATCGTAGATCAGCTCCTTGTCGTTGCCGGGCGGCAAGGTAAACCGCTCCAGCGCGGCGCGCGCGGCTTCGGCAAAGTTCCCGCCGGGCACGTCATAGTAGAAATGCTCTCGCGCGAAAATTTCGTCCAGCGGCGGGAGGTTGGGATCGTCGGAATTCGGCTGCGCGGGCAGTTGGAGCGGATGGTTGTGCGCGAGCGCCCATTCCAGAATCGCCTGCCGGTTGTAGCGGTAGCGGCCTTGCGAGTAGATGTGCGGCAGTTTCCCGGCACGCGCCCATTCGCGCACCTCGTTTTCATGCAACTGCAAAAGACGGCCGGCCTCGGAGGAATTCAGTTCCATAAAATCTTACGCTTTCGTTCCGCGCAAATACGTCAGCAGCCCGGAGATAAACGTGAGCGGATGGGGCGGGCAGCCCGGGATGTAGAGATCGATCTTGTGTTTTCCCAGCGCCTCGCGCGCGAGCTGGTCCGAGCCCTTGAAGATGCCCCCGCTGATCGCGCACGCGCCAAAAAGAATCACGAGCTTCGGCGCGGGCACCGCTTCGCAGGTCGCATCCAGCGCGTATTCCATCGCCCGCGTGGTCGTTCCCGAGATGACGACGCCGTCCGCGTGCCGGGGCGAGGCGACAAACTCGACCCCAAAACGCCCGAGATCGAAGTTCACGTTGGAGAGCGCGTTCAGCTCCATCTCGCACCCGTTGCAGCCGCCCGCGGAGATGGAGCGCAGCTTGAGCGACCGCCCAAAGAGGCGCTTGATTTCCGCCGAGCAGGCTTCGGGCGAGACCTTCCCGGAGGCGTCGAGCCAGAGCCCCTCGCGGGAAGTCGCGGCCATTTGGTAGTCGTTCGTGTGGGTGATCGCCCCTTCCGGGCAAGCCTCCGTGCAGGCCGCGCAGAAGACGCACGCGCCGAGGTCGATTCTCAGCGGCTGGAGGGCGATCGCCCCCGTCGGGCAGGCGGCGGCGCACGCAGCACACCCCGCGCGGCAGCGCGCCGGATCGACTTTCGGTTTTGCCCGAAATCGCTCCGGCACTGCGGCTGCGAAAACATCTTGGATCACGGGCTGGCCTTCCGCCAGCCGCACCGTCAAGGCTCTTGGTTTTGAAAAACCCATGAATCGCCAAGTATTCACTGTCGGCCCGTCCGACTCAAGAATTCATTGCACCCACCCCTTTGGGAGCGCGTCTATGGGCGCTTCCCGGCCAGGATCCGCTCGACGGCGGTCCGCAGGCTTTCCACCCCGATCGGCTTCGTAAGATGCTCCTCGAAACCCGCGGCGCGGCTTTGGCGAATGTCGTCGTCGGTGCCGTAGCCGCTCAAGGCGATCCCCCGGAGCCCCCGGCGTTCTTTCATCTCCCGCATGATGTCCAGGCCGCTCCCGTCCGGCAGGCCGATGTCGCTGACAAGAATGTCGAAAGTATCGTTGGCCGCCAAATCGCGCGCTTTGGCGACACAGTCGGCGCACTGGACGACGTAGCCCCATTTTTGGAGCAGCCGGGAGAGGATTCGCAACGTGTCGGCGTTATCCTCGACCAACAGGATTTTGTGCTGGCCGCCCTTTGGCGGCAGGACGGGCGCTTCGGTTGCAAGCGCCTCCGGCACGGCGGCCATGGTTTCCAGTTCCACCGTGAACACCGAGCCTTTGTTCTGGCCTTCGCTGGCGGCGCTCAGGCGGCCGTTGTGCAAAACCACGACGGCTTTTGCG
>JAQTMF010000095.1 GCA_028714515.1 Chthoniobacteraceae bacterium
CCCTGATGGAGCGCATCCGCCCCCAGCACCCCATGGTGCGTCCCGCCCTGTTCCTGGAGCGCAACGAAGGCAAGGGAGCCGCGATTCTGCGCGGTTGGGACACGGCCTTGGAAGACGGGGCGGAGGAAAACGGCTGGGTAGGCTTCCTCGATGCCGACGGCGCAGTCCCGGCCCGCGAAGTTGCCCGCGTCCTGGGAACCATCGCCGCCGCCCCGCAAACCCGGCGAAGCCTCTTCGCCTCGCGCATCCAGATGCGGGGGCGCACCGTCAAACGCCGTTTGAAACGCCACCTCATGGGCCGCGTCTTCGCCACCCTCGTCGGCACGCTCATCGACCCCCGCATCTACGACAGCCAGTGCGGCTTCAAGCTCATCCCCGCAGCCGCCTACCGGCGCATCCGGCCGGTGATGGAAGAAAAACGGTTTGCCTTCGACGTGGAACTGCTCGCCGCGCTCAACCACTACGGGTTCCCCGTCGAAGAAATCCCCGTGGACTGGGAAGACATCCCCGGCAGCAAGGTTTCGCTCGTGCGCGACGCCTGGCGCATGTTCCGGGCCGTGCGCGCCATCCGCCGCCGATTGCCGGGAGGAGCGGCGGCAAAGTCGGCCCTTGCCAAGCGCCAGGGTTGCCAGTAAAGGTAACCTTCGCCGATTTGGAATAGTGCCTCCATGTTTCCCAAACGACCCCCCTTAAGGAAAGACGCGCGCCATCCGTCTTCCGGACCGGCGGGGGACAAGCCAATGCCAGTGGAGGACCTATCTGAAAACAGCAAGACGGTGTGGGGCATACGCGGCATCGTGCTGATCTACATGATGGTCGCCGGAGGGTGGATTTCCATAACCGATCACCTCGTCGCGGCGAATTTTGTCGTCGCCGAAGAGCTGGAAAAATGGTCGGTCTACAAAGGGCTCCTCTTTGTATTGGCAACCGGCGGCCTGCTCTACGTCCTCATCTCCCGGCTAACAGAACGCCTGCGGCGCACGACGCAATCGCTCGGCAAAAGCGAAAAAAAATACCGCCTGCTCATCGAAAACTCCCCCGACGCCATCTTCGTCCACCAGAACGGGCAAGTCGTCTTCGCCAATCCGGCGGCCGTGCGGCTCTTTCGCGCGAAAGAAGAAGCCGACCTGCTGGGACGCTCCCCCCTCAGCTTTCCCACCCCGGAATTCAAAGACCAGATCCAGCAACGCATCGCCGCGTTGCTCCACGGAGAATCCGTCCCGCTGATCCTCTCCCGCATCGAGCGGCTGGACGGCGAGATCCGGGAAGTGGAAGGAGCCGCCATCCGCTTCGACGACGAAAACGGCCCCTCCATCAAAGTCATCCTGCGCGACGTCACCGACCGCATCCGCAAAAACGCCGAAATCCGCCGTCTGAACCGCATCTACGCCGTCTTGAGCCAGGTCAACCAAGCCGTCGTGCGGCTCGACACCCGCGAGGAACTCTTCCGCCAAGTGTGCGACGTCGTGATCAAATGCGGCAAATTCAGCATGGCGTGGATAGGGGAATACGATCGCCAAGCGCACATCGTGAGGCCGATGGTTTCGAGCGGAGTCATGCCCGATCTCGGCACGTCGATGGTCGTTCATCCATCCGAAGCCTGCCGGGAGGGACACGGATTGGTGGAGCCGACAATCCTTAAGGAATGCACCTGCGTCTCCAACGACTACGCCGCCGACCCGCGCACAGCCGCCTGGCATGATGTGGCGCGGGAATTCAACTACGGGTCCGTCATCTCCCTGCCCATCCGCCGCGGCGGCACAGTCTATGGAGTCTTGGTCGTGGCCGCCAAAGAGAAACATTATTTCCAGCGCAAAGAAGTAAAACTCCTGGAAGAAGTGGCCATGGACGTCTCCTTCGCCATCGACCGGATGGACCAGGAAGCGCTCCGGCGCGAAGCCGAGGAATCCCTCAAAAAAAGCGAAGAGAAATTCCGCACCCTCTTCGCCGCCTCGCACGACGCCATCCTGCTCATGGACCAGGAGCACTACCTCGACTGCAACGAGGCGGCCCTCAAACTCCTGCGCTACCCGAACAAGGAAGCCCTGCGTTCCCTGCCGGTGGGGGGGATCTCTCCAAAGAAACAGCCGACAGGCGAGGACTCCACCAAGGTGGTCCGCGACCGGGCTCTGAAGACCTTCGAAACGGGCATGGAACGCTTCGAATGGATCCTGCAACGCTACGACGGAACCGACTTCCCCGCCGAAATCTCCCTCCATTGCATGGAACTGGAAGGGCGCTCCATCGTCCAGGAAGTCGTACGCGACATCTCCTGGCGCAAAGAAACCGAGCAACAACTCCGGCAACTCTCCCAAGTCGTCGAACAAAGCCCCAACGCCGTCGTCATCACCAACACCAAAGGCGAAATCGAATACGTCAACCCGAAATTCACCGAAGTCACCGGCTACTCGCGCGCCGAAGTCCTCGGGCGCAACCCGCGCATCCTCAAATCCGGCGACAAACCCCCGGAAGCCTACAAAAACCTCTGGGAAACCATCACCGCCGGGTGCGAATGGCGCGGCGAATTCCACAACCGCAAAAAAAACGGCGAACTCTTCTGGGAATCGGCCTCCATCTGCCCCCTCACCAACAAAGCCGGCGCCGTCACCCACTTCCTGGCCATCAAAGAAGACATCAACGAGCGCAAACGGACCGAAGAAGCCCTGCGCAAATCCGAAGAGAAATTTTTCAAAGCCTTCAACACCGCCCCGGCCGTCATGGCCATCTTCACCCTCCACGAAGGGCGCTGCATCGAAATCAACGACGCCTTCGTCGAAATCTCCGGCTACGGCCGCGAAGAAGCCATCGGGCGCACCGTCCTGGAGCTGGGCCTCATCGAACACCCCGCCGACCTCAAGCGCCTCATCAAAAAACTGATCGACGACGGCAGCCTGCGCAACGAGGAATGCCAATACCGCACCAAAGCGGGCGAATCCCTCGTCGGGCTCATCTCCGCCGAACTCATCGACGTCGAAGGCGTCTCCTGCGTCATCTCCATCACCCTCGACATCACCGAGCGCAAACAAATGGAAGAGAAATTCCTGCGCGTCCAGCGCATGGAAAGCATCGGCGCCCTGGCCGGAGGAATGGCGCACGACCTCAACAACATCCTCGCCCCGATCATGATGTCCGCCTCCATGCTCGGCAACAAAAAGCTCAACGCCGAGACCCGCGCCCAGCTCATCGCCGGCATCGAGGAAGCCGCCCAGCGGGGCGCCAACATCGTCAACCAAGTCCTCACCTTCGCCCGGGGCGTCAAAGGGGAACACACCGTCCTCGACACCCGGCTGCTCGCCGCGCAAATCGGGCAAATGGTCAAAGAAATCTTCCCCAAATCCATCGCCTTCAACCTCTCCCTGCCGGACACCCTCTGGAACATCACCGGCGACTCCACCCAGCTCCAGCAAGTCTTCCTCAACCTCTGCGTCAACGCCCGCGACGCCATGCCCCAGGGCGGCACCCTGGCCCTCTCCGTGGAAAACTGCGAAGTCGACAGCACCTTCGCCTTCATGCTCCCCGAAGCCAAACCCGGCTGCTATGTCGAATTCAAAGTAGCCGACTCCGGCACCGGCATTCCCAAACGCATCATCGACCGCATCTTCGAGCCCTTCTTCACCACCAAAGAACCCGGCAAAGGAACCGGCCTCGGCCTCTCCACCGTCGTCGGGATCGTCCGCAGCCACGGCGGCCTCCTCAAAGTCGACTCCGAACTCGGCAAAGGATCCGTCTTCCACATCTTCCTCCCCGCGACCACCGACGCCGCCCCCACCTCCGGGCAGGCCGATCTCCCCTCCGTCACCCGGGGCCATGGCGAAACCGTCCTCGTCGTCGACGACGAACCGGAAATCCTGCAAATCATCGAAACCGTCCTCGGCGACAACGGCTGGAAAGTCGTCACCGCCGCCGACGGCCTGGAAGGAGTCGCCGCCTTTCTGAACCACTCCACCCAGATCAAAGCCGTCCTCACCGACATGGTCATGCCCAACATGGACGGCCTGAACCTCATCCGATCCCTCCGCAAACTCGCCCCCGACCTCCCCATCCTCGTCTCCAGCGGCTACAGCAACGAAGAAAGCCGGGAAGAACTGCGGGAACTGCGCGTCAACGCCTTCCTCAAAAAACCCTTCAGCGCGCGGCAACTCCTAGCCCATGTCGTAGCGGCCCTATACGAGAAACCCGGAGACGGAAAATAAATCCGGGTAGAAACGCCCAAAGGCAGCGCCCATCGTCGAAACCATCGTACGATGAAACGCTATCGAATGATGGGGTTGGCCGCAATACTCCTAAGCGGCGTGGGATGGGTCACCGAATCCTGGGCGATAGACCCGGCCCCCACGGCAGTAAACCGCGCCCTCGGGTTCCGGCGCGGAGGAACCTTCTTCCGGTTCAACGACTTCGACGGCCGCAGAGGCGGCAGGAACCGCTTCGGAAACAACAACCAGGGCACCACAGTCATCTATCCCGACAACGGCTACGGGAACTGGAACAACTCCAACTACCTCGGCTACCCGCCGTGGTACCGGCTCAACTACTACACCCCGTGGATGTCCGACTACGAAAACGGCACCGCGTGGAAAAACATACCCAACTCCCACGCCGCCGCCGGTTTCGGCTACGGACTTGACGCCGTTGGAGAAAACGCCGCCGCAGCGGCCGCCGCAACCGCCGCCGCCAACGCCGCCGCCGAGACCCCCAACGTCGACTTCGTCGTCGCCGTCCAGCGCGAACTGAGGCGCAGAGGGTTCTACCGCGGAGTCGTCAACGGCGTCAGCGACGCGCCGACGCGGGCGGCCATCCGCGCCTTCGAAACCAGCAACAACCTGCCGGTCACCGGAGTCATCGGCACCCCGCTCCTCCGGGCGCTGGGCTTCTTCTAGAGACCGGGCCGAAACGGCGGGAAAAATCCTCTCCCCCTCATTCCCACGCCCCGTGGAGCGCGCGCCTTGCGGCGGCCCCTCCACGGGGCGGAAATTTTTTCCGGGCGGAGACGCCCAGACCAAGACGGCAAGGCCGATACCCTTGTACCATGAAACTGCAAAAATTTCCGATTTTGGCCGCCGTCTTTCTGAGCGCATGGTGGGGAGCCCCCGCCGATTTGTGGGCTCACGGCGGCGTAGCACGGGGAGGAGGAGGCCCGCGCGGTGGATTTGCCGGAGGAAGAGTGGCATCCTTCCGCTCCGCCATGCCGGCCCGCACCTTCCCCGCCCGCACTTTCCCAGCGGCCACCTTCCCCAACCGGATTGGCCGTTTCAACCAGTTCGGGCACATCAACCAGTTCAACCGCTTTGACCGCTTCAACCGGTTTAATCGGTTTGACCGCTTCGATCGCTTTAACCGGTTTAACCGCTTCAACCAGGGAGTCGTCTTCGCGGGCGCCGGGTATCCCTACTTCTACGGCTCCCCGTGGGGCTACCCCATGGGCGATCCCTACGCCTACAACACCCCCGCGATGGGGTATAACCCCGCTCTCTCAGCCGTGGCGGCAGGCCCCGACATGTATCCCGCCGCCGTGGGCGAGGGGATCGGCTCCTGCCCCGTACCCGTGGCGGGAGACGTCATCGGCAACGTCCAGCGGGCCTTGAAATACCGGGGCTTCTACCAAGGCCCCATCGACGGCCTCAGCGGACCCGCGACCCGGGCCGCCGTGCGCGCCTACGACGCCAGCGTGGGACTCCCTCCCACCGGAGCCATCGACGCCCGCCTGCTGAACTCCCTCGGCATCATGTAAGATTGGAGATTGAGGCCGGAGCGCAAAAGGGCCATATTAAGGCCCAGTGAAAGACTTCGACCTCATCGTCCTGGGCGGAGGAAGCGCCGGCTACGCCGCAGCCTGCACGGCCACCCAACTCGGCCTGCGCGTAGCCGTTGTCGAAGGCGGGGCCGAAGTCGGCGGCCTCTGCATCCTGCGCGGCTGCATGCCCAGCAAAGCCCTCATCGAATCCGCCAACCGCTCCCTGGCCATCCGCGGCGCGGGCGTTTTCGGGCTGGAAGTCGATCCCCCCACCGTATTGCCCGACGCCATCCACGCCCGCAAAGCGCGGCACGTCGCGGAATTCGCCGACTACCGGGCCAAACAACTCGAAAGCGGCCGCTTCGCCTTCTTCCGGGGCTGGGCCGGATTCATCGACCCCCACACCATCGAAATCCGGGCCCAAGACGGAACCGCCCGGCGGCTCACCGCCGAAACCTTCCTCCTGGCAACCGGCTCCCGGCCTCGCCCCGTCGAAATTCCCGGCCTTGCCGAAGCGGGCTTCCTCGACAGCGACGCCGTACTCTCCCAGGCACACCTCCCGCGCTCCGTCGCCATCCTGGGCGGCGGCCCCACCGCCGTCGAATTCGCCCACTACTACTCCGGCCTGGGAGCGCAAGTCACCCTCATCCAGCGCAGCGAACAGCTCCTCAAAGAAATGGACGGCGACATCGCCCGCACCCTCGGCGAAGCCTTCCGCAAACGCGGCCTCCGCGTCTACTGCCACACCGAACTTAAGCGCATCCAGCCGGGCCCCAACGGCGGCAAAGAAATCATCTTCTGCCACAACGGCAAAACCCGCGGCATCGAAGCCGAAGAAATCGTGTGCGCCCTGGGCCGCATCCCGCAACTCGAAGGCCTCGACCTCGCCAACGCCGGCCTCGAAACCACCCGCGGCTACCTCTCCGTCAACGCCGCCCAGCAAACCAGCGTCCCCCACATCTTCGCCGCCGGAGACGTCGCGGGCCCCTACGAAGTCGTCCATATCGCCATCCAGCAAGGCGAACTGGCCGCCCGCAACGCCGCGCGCATGGTCAAAGAAGCCGCCGACAAAGGCAACCGCCCCATGGAAGAAATCGACTACCGGCTGCGCCTCTTCGCCGTCTTCACCGAACCCGAGATCGCCGCCGTCGGCGTCACCGAACAAGAACTCCAGGGCGAAGGCGTGCCCTACCGCGTCGCATCGTACCCGTTTGGAGACCACGGCAAAGCCATCCTCATGGAAGAAACCAGCGGATTCGTCAAACTCCTCGCCAGCGAAGAAACCGGCGAAATCGTCGGAGGCGCCGTCATCGGGCCCCGCGCCTCCGAGCTGATCCAGGAAATCGTCGTCGCCATGCGCTTCCACGCCACCGCCCGGCAACTCATGGAAATTCCCCACTACCACCCCACCTTAAGCGAAATCTGGACCTACCCCGCCGAAGAACTCGCAGAGGGAATGTGAGCGATTACCCGAACCCCCCTCCAGGGAAAAAATCCCCCCCCGGCGCGCCATCGTTTATCGAAAGCCGGTTGACATCATATTTCCCAACCGCGATAGTTACTTGTGTTTCACCGAATTTTGCCCCAGAAGATACAAGAGTCTGAGGCGCGCGAACAAGCCGCAGCCCCTTCACCCGAAATCACACAGAATATGGCAGACCTAACCTCCGCAAAAAACCACCTTTCCTCCGACGTCGAGATCAAAGGGTCGATCAAGTTCCAGAACGAACTGACCATCGACGGCAAAGTCGAAGGGGAGATCAACTCTCCCGGCGTCCTCGTCATCGGCGAAAACTCCGAAGTCCGGGGCGAGATCAAAACCAAATCCGTCACCGTGCACGGCAAAGTGCAGGGCAACATCACCGTTGAAGAGCGCTGCGAACTCAAAGGCCGCGCCCAGTTGATCGGCGACCTGAAAGCGGCCCGGCTCGTGATCGAAGAAGGGGCCACCTTTGTCGGCAAATCCGAAGTATCACCGAACCGCGCATCCCTCAAAACGCCCGAAGCCACCCGGCCCGCCGAGCCCGTCAAGCAGCAGTCCATTCTTGGGCGTTAATTCGGGGCGCGTTAACCCGCAAAGCCTCCTACAGTGTCCGGCCAGACGCCACCATCCGCTGGCAAGGTTGCCCTCACATGCCCGCATTGCGGTTTTAAACAGCTCGAATCGCCTTACACCAAAAGCACGTTTTGCCGCAAATGCGGCGAATACTACGAACCGGGGAAGGCGAAGCCCGTCCTGCGCAACGAGCATCCATCGCTCCTTGCGCGGGTCAGCAAATTTCTCGCACGCAACAAAACGCGCGAGATCACCTGTTTTGACTGCGGGGCAGTTCAGACGGTCAGCAGCTCATCCACCTCGAGCATCTGCCCGCAGTGCAGCGCGTACATAGACCTCAGCGACTTCAAGATCAACACGGCATTCAGCCGGATGGTCCAGACCCAGGGAACCGTCACCATCGGCGCCAAAGCCGACGTCACCAGCTCCAAAGTCGCCTGCCGCGAAGCCCTCCTGGAGGGTAAACTGCGCGGCAACCTCCTGTGCACCGGCACAGCGACCATCAAATACAAAGGCAAAATATCCGGGTCCGTCGAAGCGAAGCACATCCTCGTCGCCAAGCGCTCCGATGTGGAATTCGTACGCGTCCTCAAAGCCAAATCCGTCGAAATCGCGGGGAAAGTCTCGGCCAACCTCCACATCGACGGCATCGTCACAATCACCAAGCGCGGGCGGCTGGACGGGACCGTCTACGCCCGGGGGATCGTCGTCGAAAAAGGCGGCATCTTCCTGGGCGAACTCGTCATTGGGCAATCGACATTCGTCCAGCAAGAATTGATAGCCTCCGCGCATCCGGTCCCGAAAAACAGCGGGAACGGAGGCTCAAAAAACAGCAACGATAAAAAGCGTCCCGACGACGGCCAGGAAGACCTGTCCCTGGGAATCTAGACCCACGCGCCGAACAAGGCACCCGTCAGGCGGCAACCTCGTTCCCAATCTCCCGATTGGGAACGCCCGTGTCTGCGAATCTCCAGATTCGAGAAGCGTGGCAGCCTCAAAAGCGCCGGACATCATCCAGAAGGTGCCGGCCCCCCATGCGCCACTCGTTCCCGAGCGGAACGAGAAAAAGCAGCGAGCCCTTGTCTAACGCACAATCCCGCGTTCCGACGTTTTGAGAAAGTCCAGCAACTGGCAGATTTCGGGAACCGGCTGTAGTTTTTCGCCGATGGCCACGATCGCCCCTTTGGTGTTCAGGTTCATCCGGTAGAGGATTCGGTAGGATTCTTTGATCTCCCGGACGGTTTCCGCCGAAAAGCCGTGCCGTTCCATGCCGACTTTGTTGATGCCCCGGATTTCCGCCGGGTTGCCGTCGGCGATCATGAAGGGGGGCACATCCTGGACGATCTTGGTGCAGCCGCCGATCATGGCGTAGCGGCCGATCCGGCAGAATTGATGCACGGCGGAGAGCCCGCCCACGATCACGTGGTCGCCCACCTGCACATGCCCGCCCAGGGTCCCGTTATTGGAGAAAATCACCTCGTCGCCGACGACGCAGTCGTGGGCCACGTGGGCGTAGGCGAGGAAGTTGCCCCGGTTGCCAATGCGCGTGGCGTCGCCGGGGAAGGTGGCCCGGTGGACGCTTACAAATTCGCGGAAGGAGTTGTCGTCGCCGATTTCGAGGTACGTCGGTTCGCCCTTGTATTTGAGGTCCTGCGTTTGCTGGCCGATGGAGCCGTAAGCAAAGAACTTGTTGCCGCGCCCGATGCGGGCGGGACCGCAAATCGTGACATGGTGCTGGAGCCAGCAGCCGTCGCCGAGGGTCACGCCCGGCCCGATGATGCAATACGGGCCAACAAAGACGCCTTCGCCAAGTTGCGCGGCGGGATCGACAATCGCGGTGGGGTGGATCTGGGTGGCGGGCATGGTCTATTCAGCGAGGAACCCGAACATCATGTTTGCCTCCGACACCACCTCGCCGTTGACCGTGCAGCGGCCTTTGGCCTTGGCGATGTTGCGCTTGGCTTTGGTGACTTCCACATCGATGAAGAGCGTGTCGCCGGGCAGGACGGGCTTGCGGAATTTGACGGCGTCCACGCTCATGAAGTAGCCGATGCGCGCGCCGGACGTCCCCCCTTGCTGATGGATGAAGGCGATGCTGGCCACTTGGGCCATGGCCTCGATTTGCAGCACACCGGGCATGACGGGGTGGCCGGGGAAGTGGCCCTGGAAAAACGGCTCGTTGATGGTGACGGCCTTGACGCCCGTGCACTTGTTCTCTCCCTCGAAGCCGAGGATCCGGTCCACCATGAGGAACGGGTAGCGGTGGGGGAGCAGTTTCATCACGTTGTGGATGTCCAGGACCTCGCCGCCCTTCGGGATGGAAGGCGGGGGGACCATGGCCATCACCTGGTCGTGCCGCTTGGTGAGGAGCTTGGCCAGTTCGGTGTTGGGGCCGTGGCCGGGCCGGACGGCGATGACATGTCCCTTGAGCCGGCGGCCGAAGAGGGCCAGGTCGCCCACGAGATCAAGGATCTTGTGCCGGGCGAATTCCTCATTGTAGCGGACGGGCTCCTTGCTCATCACGGAATCGCCCCGGACGACGACGGCGTTCTCCAGGCTGCCGCCTTTGATGAGGCCTTTTTCCAGGAGCGGCTTCACGTCCTCGTAGTAAACAAACGTGCGGGCGGCGGCGATCTCCTTTTCGTAAAGGGCGGGGGTGATCTCGGTGCTGTAGAACTGCGGGAACCGGCCGTTGGGGCCGACGTTGGTGCAGGAGATGCGGAATTTGTCGTCGGGAACGATGGTCAACAGCGAGCCGTTGCGGGTCTCCAGGTGGATCGGCTCGGTGACGGCATAGTAGGCGCGCGGAGCGTCCTGGGCGACGATGCCCGCTTGCTGGATCAGATCGACAAAAGGCTGCGCGCTGCCGTCGCCGATGGGGGGTTCGTTGCCGTCCATTTCGATGAGCGCGTTATCGACGCCCATGCCGTAGAGAGCGGAGAGGACATGCTCGATGGTCTGCACCTTGACGGCTCCCTCGCAAAGGCAGGTGGCCCGTTCGACGGTTTTGACGTGGGAACAATGGGCATCGATGACCGGCTCGTCGGGGAGATCGCCGCGCTTGAACTTCCAGCCATGCCCGACGGGCGCGGGGTGAAGGGGGATGGTCGTTTTTTCTCCAGTGTGCAGGGAGGTTCCCGTAAGCGAAGCGGATGAGGCGAGGGGATTCTGGGCGTCGGACATGAGACCGAACATCCTAACAGCCTGCAAGCGGTTCGTCGAGTGTCTCTTGCGTGCGGGGCATTTGACGTGGCCAGCCTCGCTCCGCGGCCCCGCGTCTTTCTTGGAAGCTGTTTGCGAATCAAGACAGGATGGACATCCCATTGGGGTGGGCGCGGCTCCACGCGGCATGAAAACGGCGCATTCCGACGTGTCATCCCGAGCTTGCGAGGGATCCCTCCAAGGCATCAGGATTCTGAAGAATGGAAAGCGTCGAGCCGTTTGCGAGGTCCCTCCCTGCGGTCGGGATGACAAGCACGTTGGCCCGACTTTTGTCGTTTATTTCGCGAAACGGCGCACTCCCACGTGTCATCCCGAGCTTGCGAGGGATCTCTCCAAGGCATCAGGATTCTGAAGAATGGAAGGCGTCGAGACGTTTGCGAGGTCCCTCCCTGCGGTCGGGATGACAAGCAAGTTGGCCGGGCCTTTGTCGCATATTTCGCGAAACGGCGCATCCCGATGTGTCATCCCGAGCTTGCGAGGGATCTCTCCAAGGCATCAGGATTCTGAAGAATGGAAAGCGTCGAGACGTTTGCGAGGTCCCTCCCTGCGGTCGGGATGACAAGCAAGTCGGCCGGGCCTTTGTCGCATATTTCGCGAAACGGCGCACTCCCACGTGTCATCCCGAGCTTGCGAGGGATCTCTCCAAGGCTTCAGGATGCTGAAGAATGGAAAGCGTCGAGACGTTTGCGAGGTCCCTCCCT
>JAQTMF010000096.1 GCA_028714515.1 Chthoniobacteraceae bacterium
TCAGCTTCATCCTCTCCGTGGTGGTCTGCCTCTTCCTGATCCTCGCCGGGTTCCCGCCCGTCACCGATCTGCTCGTGCGCTGGGCCAGCCCCGTGCTGGTGGAAACCATCGCCTCCTTCAGCGTGATGACCCACTTCGCCGGGCTCCAAAAAGGCGTGCTCGATACGCGCGATCTGCTCTTCTTCGCGTCCGTTATCGGCTTCAGCCTCTTCTCCACCAGCGTCATCCTCCGCGCGCACCGCGCCGGTTAAAAACAAGCTCTCCCTTTGTCATGAAGAAACCCACCATTCTCTACTCGACCCTGGGCGTCGCGGCCGTCTTCCTGATCCTCGTCGCCGTCAACTTCCTCGCCGGAAGGGTCCCCCAACGCCTCGATCTGACGGCGGAGAAAGCGTACACCCTCTCCGCCGGAACGCGGGCCATCCTCGCCAAGCTGGATACGCCCGTCAAAGTCCGCCTCTACTGCACGCGCAACGAGAACATGCCCCCGCAGTTGAAGCTCTACGCGCAGCAAGTGGAAGACCTGCTCAACGAATACCGGCAAGCCGCCAAGGGGCTCGTCGAAATCCAGAAATTGAACCCGGAACCCGACTCCGACGCCGAGGACTCCGCCAAGCTCGACGGCGTGGAAGGCCAGCCGCTGACCAACGGCGAGCGGCTCTACCTGGGCTTGAGCGTGAGCATGCTCGACCAGAAGGAAGCGATCCCCTTCCTCTCGCCGGACCGCGAACGCCTCCTGGAGTATGACCTCTCCCGCGCCATCACCCGCGTCACCGGCGCCCGCAAGCAAGTGGTGGGCGTCATGAGCCCGCTGCCGGTGGCCGGGATGCAGATGCCGCCCATGATGATGATGCAAATGGGCCAGCGCGGCCAGGAACCGTGGGCGCTCTACAGCGAACTCCGGCGCGACTACACCGTCAAGCAGGTGGAGATGACCGCCACGGCGATTCCCGACGACATCAACCTGCTCGTCCTCATCCACCCGCGCGACCTCTCCGAAAACGCGCAATACGCCATCGACCAATTCGTCCTGCGCGGCGGCAAACTGCTCGCCTTCCTCGATCCGAACGCCGTTCTCGACCGCGCCACGGCCGGGATGGGCGGCTACTCGCCCACGGGCGGCTCGAACCTCGGCAAACTGCTCGCCGCCTGGGGCCTCAAGTTCGACTCCACGCAAGTCGTCGCCGACATGGACTGCATGGCCCGCACCAACCGGGGCCGCGCGCCGGGCGTCCTGGCGCTCAACGACAGCGCCTTCGCCCGCGACGATGTCGTCACCGCCGACGCCTCCGATCTCTTCCTCGTCTTCCCCGGCGCGTTCTCCGGGACGCCCGCCCAGGGGCTCAAGGAAACCGTGCTCCTGAAGTCGTCCAAAAACGCCCAGCTCGTCAGCCCGATGAGCGCGCAGATGTCGCCCGACGACGTCATCAAAGAATTCGTTCCCGCCAACACGGAATTCCCGCTGGCCGTCCGGCTCACCGGCAAATTCAAGACCGCCTTCCCGGAAGGCGCGCCCAAGGCCGCCGACGCCAAAGAGGGCGAGAAAAAAGAGGACAAAAAACCGGAACCGCCCGCCGTCGCCGGGCTGAAAGAATCCGCCCAGGAAAACACGGTGATCCTCGTGGGCGACTCCGACATGCTTCAAAATCAGGTCGCCGTAAGCGAGCAGCAAAACCCGTTCGGTGGGGGCCGGATGGTACTGCCCGCGAACGGCAACCTGGCCTTTGCCCAAAACGCCGTGGAAGCCCTCACCGGCGACAGCAACTTGATCGCCGTGCGCAGCCGCACCAGCCGCGACCGGCCGTTCACCGTCGTCCAGCGCATGCAGCAAGCCGCCGAGGCGAGCTACCGCGACAAGATCCGCGACCTGGAATTCAGCCTCACGGATACCCAGCGCAAGCTCACCGAATTGCAGCAGCGCAGGCAGGCCTCCGGCGATAAGAGCGCCCAGCGCTTCATCCTCTCGCCCGAGCAGCAGACCGAACTGGAAAACTTCCGCAAAACGGAAGCCAGCGTGAAAATGCAGCTCAAGGAAGTCCGCCGCAGCCTGCGCGCCAAAACCGACGCGCTGGAGAACAGCCTCAAATGGCTCAACATCGCCGGGATGCCCGCCATCGTCATCGCCGCGGGTGTCAGCATCGCCCTTTCTCAACGGAAAAAAGCCGCAGCAAAATGAACCGCAAACAATTGCTCTCTCTTCTCGCGCTCGTCGTGATCCTCGGCGGGGCAGGCCTCGCCGTCTACAAACACACCGCCTCCTCCTGGGAAAGCGCGGGCAGCCCCTCGGGCAAGGTCCTCGCGCCCTTCGCCCTCAACGACGTGGCCCGCGTCGTCATCCAAAACAACGACACCACCCTCACGCTGGAAAAGAAAAATGACGCCTGGGTCGTGCGCGAACGCGACGACTACCCGGCCGACTTCGCCCGCGTGGGCAACTTCATCCAGGGCCTCTGGCAGCTCAAGCCGGTGCAGGAGGAAAAGGTGGGGCCGTCGCAACTCGCCCGGCTCGACCTGGCGGCTCCCGCCAAGGGCGCGGCGAACACCGCCACGCTCGTCGAATTCCAAAACAAGGATTCCCAGCGCATGAGCGCCCTGCTGGTCGGGAAGAAATTCCTCAAAAAATCGCCGGACTTCCCCAGCGACGAAGGCGTCGTCTCCGGGCGCTACGTCATGCCCTCGGGAACGGCCGCCGCGAAGGTCTCGCTCGTCTCCGAGCGGCTGGAAGAGGCGGACCCGAACCCCGCCGCGTGGCTGGACAAGAGCTTCCTGCGGATCGGCCGGATTCAATCCATCGCCGTCACCTCCGGCACCATGCAATGGAAGCTGACCCGCGCCGCCGACACCGCCGCCGACTGGCAGCTTGACGGCATCCAGCCCGGCGACAAGCTGGACCCCGCCAAGGCATCCCCGCTGGCCGGGATCTTCGCGGCCCCCACTTTCACCGACGTGCAGCCCGCCGCCGCGAAACGGGACGGCTTTGACGCCACGGCGACGGTGACGACCTTCGACGGCTTCACCTACACGCTGCGCTTTGGCAAAGCCGACGGCGACAAGCTCCCGATGACCGTGACCGCCGCGGCCGACCTCCCGAAGGAACGCACCCCCGGCAAAGACGAAAAGCCGGAGGACAAAAAGCGGCTCGACGACGCGTTCGCCGCCACCTCCAAGCAGCTTGCCGAAACGCTGGCGAAAGCGAAAGCCCTGGAAGCGCGCGTCTACCTTGTGCCGAAAGCCACGTTTGACCCGCTCTGGAAACCGGCCAGCGAGTTCCTCGCGGCCAAAGAGCAGCCCGCGCCCACCCCGGCTCCCGCCCCCGGCGGCAAGTAGAACCGCATGATGCCCCGTTCCCAAGCTCCGGCCTGGGAACGGGCCC
The DNA here is from genome assembly GCA_028714515.1 of Chthoniobacteraceae bacterium. Classification (GTDB taxonomy): domain Bacteria; phylum Verrucomicrobiota; class Verrucomicrobiia; order Chthoniobacterales; family Chthoniobacteraceae; genus UBA695. The sequence continues at coordinate 3,374 of JAQTMF010000096.1, forward strand.
TTAATTCACCACATTTCGCGGCGTGCCCGCGAGAAACGCCCGCACGTTCTCCACCACCGTTTGCATCAGCCGTTGGCGCGCGGCCCGCGTCGCCCAGGCCACGTGCGGCGTCATTACGCAATGGCGCGCGGAAAGCAGCGGATTATCCGCGCGCGGCGGTTCCGTGGAAAGCACGTCCAGCCCCGCGCCCGCGATGCGCCCGGCGTTCAGCGCCTCGGCAAGATCGGCTTCGGCGATCAGCGGTCCCCGGCCCGTGTTGATGAGAAACGCCGACGGCTTCAACCACCCGATCCGTTCCCGGTTGAGCAGTTGGTTCGTCTCCGGCGTCAGCGGACAGTGCAGGCTGACCGCGTCGCTCGAACGCAACAGCGTCTCCAGGTCCGTGAACGTGACGCCCGGGACGGTCTTCGGCGTGCGCGCCGTGGCCAGGATCTTCATCCCAAAGGCGCGCCCGATCTCCGCCACCCGCGCGCCGATCCGGCCAAAGCCGACCAGCCCCAGCGTGAGCCCCTCCAACTCCACCAGCGGCTCCTTCCAGTAGCAAAAATCGGTGCTGCCGCTCCACTCGCCCGCCCGCGCCGACGCCGTGTGCAGCCCCACGCTGTTGGTCAATTCCAACAGCAGCGCAAACACGTGCTGCGCGACGGAGGGCGTCCCATACGCGGGAACATTCGTCACCGCCACGCCGTGGGCGCGCGCCGCTCCGGCATCCACCACATTGTACCCCGTGGCCAGCACGCCGACATAGCGCAACGCGGGCAGCCGGGCGAACGTCTCCGCCGTCAGCGGCGTTTTATTGGTCAGCAAAATCTCCGCGTCCGCGCCCCGCTCCAGCACCTCGCCGGCGGGCGTGCGGTCGTGGATCGTGCAAGCGCCCAGCGCCTTCAGCGCGCTCCAGTCCAGGTCGCCGGGATTTAGCGTATAGCCGTCAAGAACAACAATCTTCATGAAGGGAGAATAACATGGGGGCCAACTACGGCAGATACGCGCCTTGTTCGCGCAGCGTTTCGACCAATTTCGCGGTGTCGAGCGTGCGAGCGGTTTGCCCCGTGCGCAGCGATTGCACGGCGGCCGTCCCAGCGGCCTGGCCCATCATCGCGGCGGCGGGCTGCACGCGGATCGAGCCATGCACCGCCACGTCGCTCGAAGCGCACCGGCCCGCGACCCAAAGATTCTGCCATCCCTTGGGGACCAGAATGCCATAGGGGATGCCGAAGTGTTCCCCCTCCTTCAGACGCATCCGCTGGTTCGCCTTGAGGAACCGCTGGTAGTCCTCTTCGGACGTATCGTAGGGGTGGATATCGACGAATTTGTTGAACAACCCGATCTGGTCGGGGAATTCACGGCGAGCCAGGTAATCGTCAACGTTGAGCACATATTCGCCCTGGATGCGCCGGGATTCGCGGATACCCATCAAAGAAGCCGTCGTGACATGCTCCATCTTTTCGCAGCCCGGGATGTGCTTCCGGTAAAAGGCGAGATAGTCCTGCGCGATTCTGCGTCCCAGCATGGCGTTGCGGCTCAGGTCCTGGCAGCGCAGGGCATCCAGATGAAACAGATGGCCTCCGTTCAAGTAGCCAAGCGTCTCGCCGATTTGGGACATGCCCACCAGGAACGGGTCCGGCTGTGTGAACATCCCTTCGGCGATGCCTTTGCGGATGATCCCCGAGCCTTGCTCGTGCCCCTCCTTCCGGCGGTATTCCTCGACCCGCGCCCAATCAATCCCGGCAAAAAGCGAGGGCAGCGTGGCGGGCATGATGCCCGGCGTGTCGCGCCCCGCCTCCCAGCAATCGCAGCCGCAGAGATCGGCCAGCACGGCATCGCCGGTGCCATCGATAAAAGTCGCGGCCGGGATAAACCGGTAGCCTTCGATATTGTGAAGGACAACGCCCCGGACGCGGCGGCCCTCCGTGTCCACATCCGCGTCGATCACGCGCGTGAAAAAACGGACTTCCACCCCCGCCGCCACCGCCAGCTCGTCGAGGAGCAGTTTGTAGCCTTCGGTGTTGAAGGGCGTCCAGCAATGATACTTCCGCCGCCACGTCTCGGGATCGATCCCCGGTTGCAAAAAGCCGCGCTCATACAGCGTCTCCACCATCTCCTTCATCAGCCCGCCCACCAGCATCCGCTCGCCGTCGGCCATCGGATCAAACGCCGCGACCAGCCCCGAAGTCCCCATGCCGCCAAGGCATCCCGTGCTCTCCACAAGCAGCACCCTCGCGCCCAGCCGGCCCGCGCAAATCGCGGCGGCGGCTCCGGCCGGGCCGCCCCCCGCGACAACGAGATCATAAGGTGCATCCGACGGAATCGTACGCTTGAGAAGATAGGAGGAAGCCATGGCCGCAAAGGTGCCCCCGCCACCGGAACCGGACAACGCGAAACGCTTCCCAGCTTGCGCCCAATACTTGACTTTTTGCACTCCAAGCGCCTCCTTTACAGGGATGCCTTCCCCCACAAATGCCCTTCCCGGCGGCGTCGCGAACCTGCCGCTGGCGAAAATGCGCTTCCTCCAGACGCACCTCGCGTGGGCCTACCGCGGCGTGATCCTGCCGGAACATTGCGACATCCACGTCCACGACGCGGGGGTGGTCTCCGCCCGGCTCTACCTCAAGGGGGGCGGAGTTTTCACCTCGGAGCGGGGACGCGCCGAAGTCGGGCCGGGCCAATGGTTTTTCGCCCCGGAGACCCCCTACCACCACCGCGTGGAACCCGGCTCCGAGTATTATTCCATCCAGTTCCGGGCGCACTGGAGCACCGGCCTGCGGCTCTTCCCCAGCGGCGGCTTCCTGGTGGCTCCGGCGAAAGAGACGCCCGCCCTCACCCGCGCCGCGAGGGACTTGGTGGCGCTGATCCGGCGGCACTTTCCCGGGGCCCGGCACAGACTGGGCGAGGTGAAAGCGAGCCTCCGCGTCTGGGCCTGCCTGGAGGAGCAATTCGCCCGCTGGCTGCGCCATTACGTGGAACTCATGGAGCGCCTTGGCGTCGCCTCCTCCGTGGCCCAGGTGACAGACGCGCGGGTCGGCCGGGCGCTCGCGCTGCTTGCCGACGCTCTCCCGCGCGGCGGCCTCTCCTTGCAGGAAATGGCCCGCGCCGTCGGGTGTGGCAGGAATCACTTCGCCCGGCTGTTTCTGAGGGAAGTGGGCGAACCGTATTCCACCGTGGCGGACCGGTTGCGGCTCGAACGGGTCCTGGAATGCCTGGAAACGGGAAGCGGCCGCGCGAAGGAAGCCGCCTTCGCCGCCGGATTTGCCTCTTTGCCCCATTTCTCGCGCTGGTTTCGGAGGCAAACGGGGCTTTCACCCCGGGCCTATTGGGCGAAAATTGCGCCATCCAAAGGGTGAACCTTTTCCCTTGCGGCGAAAAATTTCCGCCCCAAAGCGTTTTTTCGTTTCCGCTTTTTCGGATTCCGGGGTAGAGTCTTCTCCCTCGCTTTTCCGAGCGATCTCGCCATTGAAGGCGGGAAGATGGTGGACGTAGCTCAGTTGGTAGAGCTCCAGATTGTGGTTCTGGCTGTCGCGGGTTCGAGCCCCGTCGTCCACCCCATCCTTCCCTCACTTGGTCCGTACCGGGGCTTTTCTAAAGGTTGGAGAACGGTATCCAACCGCCCCTTTTTCCGGGTTCATTCCGCTTTTGATCATCCTTTTTCTGGCGTTTTGGGCAATCTGCCGTTATCGAAGCGCCCGCTCATTCACGTTTCCATGCTTACCATTCGCGATCTCAAAAAAACCGTCGGGGGCCGCACGCTCTTTGAAAACGCCTCCATGCAAGTCAATTACGGCGAGCGCGTCGCGTTGGTCGGCCCCAATGGCGCGGGCAAATCGACTCTCTTCGGCCTCATCCTGCGTCAAGACGAGCCCGACTCGGGAACCATGGAGCGCGATGAATGGACCATGGTCGGCTATCTTCCCCAGGAGAGCGAGCCTGTCGGCGACGAAACGGTCCTTGATGTGGCGACGGGCCGCGCCGGCGACCTGGCCGCGCTGGAGAGCCGCCTGCGGGAACTGGAACAAGCGGGGACCGTGGACACGCCGGAATATATGGAGGCCCACGCCAAGCACGACGCGCTCAACGATCCGCAAGTGGAGGCCAAGGCCAAGAAAATCCTGCACGGGCTGGGTTACAAGGAAGATCAGTTTGAACGCCGCGCCCGCGAGATGAGCGGCGGTTGGGTGATGCGCGCCCACCTGGCCCGGTTGCTTGTGATGGAGCCCGATCTCCTGCTGCTCGACGAGCCGACCAACCACCTCGACCTCCTCTCGCTCCTCTGGCTTCAGGATTATTTGAAGACCTATTCCGGCGCGATCCTCCTCATTTCCCACGACCGCCAGTTCATGGACGAGCTCATCGAAACGGTCTACGAGATCAACGAAACGCAGCTTGTCTCGTACTCGGGCAACTATTCGGATTTCCTGCGGCAGCGCGAGGCGAACTACGAGCAGCAGCTTGCCGCTTACAATAACCAGCAAAAAGAAATCCGCGCGCTGCAGGAGTTTGCGGACCGGTTCCGCTCCGTCGCTTCCAAGGCTTCGCAGGCGATGAGCAAGCTCAAGCAAATCGAGCGGATGGACAAGCTGGAAAAGCCGCTTCCCCCGCGCAAACCGTTCCGGTTCCACATTCCCCAACCGCCTCGCGGCGGCCAGCGGGCGATCACGTTGGACGGCATCCACATGGCCTATGGCGCGCACAAGGTTTACCAAGGCATCGATCTCACCATTGAACGCGGCGAACGCACGGTGCTGGTCGGCCCCAACGGCGCGGGCAAATCGACGCTTCTAAAAATCCTCGCCGGGGTCGTCGAGTTCCAGAAAGGCGAACGCAAACTCGGCCACAACGCCAAGATCGGCTACTTCAGCCAGCACCGGGCCGATACGCTCGACGCGGAGAAGACCGTCCTGGAAGAGGTCATGGACAGCGCCCCGGAGATCCGCGAGGACGAAGCCCGCGGCATCCTCGGCTCCTTCCTTTTTCGCAAGGACGAGATCTACAAAAAGACCCGCGTCTTGAGCGGCGGCGAGAAAAGCCGGCTCAACCTCATCAAATTCCTGGTGGACCCGCCCAACCTGCTCCTCATGGACGAGCCGACGACCCACCTCGATATCCACAGCGTCGAATCGCTGATTCTCGCGCTTTCATGTTACGAAGGGACACTGGTTTTCATCTCCCACGATGTCCATTTCATCCGCAAACTGGCCACGAAGGTGATCCACGTCCACTCGGGGCAGCTCTATCCCTATGCCGGCGGATACGATTACTACCTTGAAAAATCCGGCGCCAGCAACGAACGCGCCGCCCTGACGGCAAAATAAGGGAGCCGGTCTTTCGCCGCGGTTATGCGGCTCAAATGGCAAAATCCGCGTATTCCGGCTTCACGAGTTCGTTGGGCGGGAAGAGCATGCCCGCTCCCGCCGTGGCGTTCGTGCCCGGCTCAATCAGGATGAAGGAGCCGGTGAGGCGGTTGGACGCGTAACCATCGAAGGAAAGCGGCTGGGAAGTCTTCAGCCGGATTTCGCCGATATCGTTGAGGGCCAGTTCCGAGGGCGCGGGCTCCGGCTCAAGGTCGGTGAAGTCCAGCCGGTTTTCGATGGATGTGACGATGGCCTGCACGGTTTGCGTGGTGTGCTTGAGGAGGTATTTGCGCCCCTTCTGGAGCGGGCGCGGGTGCATCCAGCAGACTTTCGCGTGCAGTTCCGCGCTCGCGCCGGGCGGGGTGTCGAGTTCGGCGAGCATGTCGCCCCGGCTGATGTCGAGGTCGTCTTCCAACACGAGCGTGACGGATTGCGGGCAGAACGCTTCGTCCACCGGGCCGTCGGCGGCGTGAATTTCCCGGACGCGGCTGCAGAGGCGGCTGGGCAGGTGGATGACGGGCTGGCCCACGCGGACGATGCCGCCCGCGATCTGGCCGCTGAAGCCCCGGAAGTCGTGCAGCTCGGGGTCGGACGGGTTTTCCGGGCGGTTGACCCATTGCACGGGGAGGCGGAATCCCGTGAGATTCCAGTCGCTGCCGATGTGGACGGATTCCAGGTGATGGAGCAGCGTGGGGCCTCCATACCACGGCATCCGCCGCGAGGGTTTCACCACGTTGTCGCCATCGAGGGCGCTGATGGGGATGAATTTGACATCCTTGATGTCGAGCCGCGGGAGGAAGGTTTCGAATTCGTCGCGGATTTCGCGAAACCGCCGCTCGCTCCAATCGGCGAGGTCCATTTTGTTGACGGCGACGACGAGATGCGGAATCCGCAGGAGCGAGGCGATGGAGGTGTGGCGGCGGCTTTGCTCGATGACTCCCTGCCGCGCGTCCACGAGCACGATGGAGAGGTTGGCCGAGGAGGCTCCCGTGACCATGTTGCGCGTGTACTGGACGTGGCCGGGGGTGTCCGCGATGATGAATTTGCGGTGCGGCGTGGCGAAGTAGCGGTAGGCGACGTCGATGGTGATCCCCTGCTCGCGCTCGGCGCGGAGGCCGTCGGTGAGGTTGGCCAGGTTAATGTGGCCGCCGCCGGTGATGTCGGCGGAGCGCTCCAGGGCTTGAAGCTGGTCTTCCATCAGCGACTTCGAGTCGTAGAGCAGCCGGCCGATGAGGGTGGATTTGCCGTCATCGACGCTGCCGCAGGTGTTGAAGCGGAGCAGATCGACGGGATGGGCTGGTTCAGGCAAAGAGATCATAGTTATTACTTAGAAATACCCGGCTTTCTTGCGGTCCTCCATGGCCGCCTCGGAGGCTTTGTCGTCGGCGCGCGAGCCGCGCTCGGTAACGCGGGCGGCGGCGATTTCGGCGAGAATATCGTCCACGGTCACGGCGGGCGATTCGACGCAGCCGGTGCTGATGATGTCGCCGATGGTGCGGACGCGCACGGTGAGCTCCGCGACTTGCTCGCCTTTTTTGGGCGGAACCAGATGATTGACGGGGAGCCACTGGCCGTGGCGGCGCACGCAGCAGCGCGGATGGCTGAAGTAGATGCTGGGGACTTCGAGGCCCTCCTTGCGGATGTATTCCCACACGTCCATTTCCGTCCAGTTGCTGAGCGGAAAGGCGCGCATGCTTTCGCCGGGGTTCACGCGCGTGTTGTAGAGGTTCCAGATCTCCGGCCGCTGGTTTTTGGGGTCCCACTGGCCGAAGCTGTCGCGGAAGCTGAAGAAGCGCTCTTTGGCGCGCGCTTTCTCCTCGTCACGCCGCGCGCCGCCGATGCAGCAGTCGAACTGGAATTCGTCGATGGCGGCCAGCAGCGTGGGGATTTGGAGCCGGTTGCGGCTTACTTCGCCGGGAGAGGGAATGGCGATTCCCCGCGCGATGGCGTCTTCCACTTTCCGAATGATGAGCTTCGCGCCCAGCTCTTTCGCCCGGCGGTCGCGAAAGGCGTTCAACTCGGGAAAATGATGGCCGGTGTCGATGTTGAGGAACGGCATCGGGATGGCCGAGGGGCGGAAGGCTTTTTCGGCCAGCCGCAGGAGGCAGATGGAGTCCTTGCCGCCGGAAAAGAGCAGCGCGGGGCGCTCGAATTCCGCCGCCACTTCGCGCAGGACGTGAATGGCCTCGGTTTCGAGGTATTCCAGGTGGTCGATGTGATAGTTTTGCATCGGAGAAACAGGCGTGCTCATGGCCGGACCGCTTCGCCTCCCCAGGCGGCGTGCAGGCCGCATTCGCGTTTTTCGTCGGCCTTGGCGGGGTCGAAGTAGTCCCATTCGTTGGGCAGGTTGTGGCGGGAAAGGTAGGCTTCCATTTCCTGGTCGCCGAGGTGGAAGACGGGGTTGACTTTGAGGGTGTGGAAGTTCGGGTCTTGCGCGACGATGCCGAGCCCGGCCCGGTTCGGGTTTTGCACTTTGCGAAGGGCGGTGATCCAGACGCGCGGGGCCAATTGCCGCATCCCCCGCTGGAACGGCTCCAGTTTCATCAAGGCGCTGAACCGTTGGAGCCCCGCTTCGTCGTCCAGGCTGGGAAGCGGCCCGTGGACGGCTTCGTAGTGCGCGGCCGTGATGCGCGGAAGGTAGGATTTGATATTCAGGCCGAGCAGGGCACGGAGTTGCTCCGCGTGCCGGTAGGTCGCGGGCCGGTTGAAGCCGTGATCCGCCCACAGGACGGGGATATCCGGCTGGATCCGCGTGGCGAGGTGCAAAAGGACGGCTTCATAGGGCCGGAAATTGGTGGATACCACAGCGCGCCCTTCCGCGCGGGCCAGGGCCCAGCGG
>JAQTMF010000097.1 GCA_028714515.1 Chthoniobacteraceae bacterium
ATGAACACCTCTATTGGGGTGGGCGCGGGTCGGAAGAAACCCGCCGGTTTGAATCCGGGCCGCCGTCTTTTGATAACAGGATTGACAGGATTTTGAGGATTTCTATTCCTGAGAATCCTGTAAAATCTTGTGAATCCTGTTGAAATATCGGCGCATCGTCTGCCTTCCAATCTGCGTCCCTCTGCGAAATCTGCGGAGAAACCTCTTTGAATGCGTAAGCACGTCCCAAGAGAAGGCGGCATCCATGGCGGCCCGCGCGGGCGAATCGCTCTTGCTTCGTCTTCCCCCACTCCCCAAACTCCCTCCCGGCCATGATTCACCACCTCGCCCTCTTTCAACTCAAGCCGGAGGTCGCCTCCAGCGAAGTGGAGACGATGATGCGCCAGACCCGTTCCCAGTTGTTGAAGATCGACGAGGTGCTCGCCGTCCAGTGCGGCCGCGCGGTGGACCCCACCGGCGAATGGGGCTTTTTCTTTTCCATCGACTGCGAATCGCTCGACAAGCTGACGATCTGCCAGGAAAACCCGATTTACCTGAAATACATCGAGAAAGTCCTCAAACCACACACCAGCAACAGCTTCCGGGCCAATTTCCAAACCGAGCCGGGCAGGGATCTGCGGTGAAGCTCTGCCGCGCCTTTGCTTCCCCCGGAGGCAGGCGCGAGGCGGGTGCGCAGAACATGCCGCCCGCAGAACCGGGCCTTTGCACGATTTCTCCTGTGCAACCACCACCAAGGAAGGGAGAGCATGTAATGTCTACCGGAAAACGCGGGAGGGAACGATGAGTGCTCCAATGCCGGAGCGGGAGGCCGAACGGCTTGCCGCCCTCCGTGATTACGGGCTGATGGATACCCCCCCGGAGGCGGTTTTTGACGAAATCGCCGCGCTGGCCAGCTATGTCTTCCATGCCCCCATCGCCGGGATCGGCCTGCTGGACGAGCGCCGCCAGTGGTTCAAGGCGCGCATCGGCATCGACTTCACGGAAGCGCCCCGCGAGGCGGTCTTTTGCGCCCACACGATCCTGGAGCCCGACATCCTGGTGGTGCTCGACGCCCTGGACGATCCGCGCTTCGTCTCCTGCCCCTACGTGGTGGGGCCGCCTGGCGTCCGCTTCTACGCGGGGGTGCCGCTCATTACGCGCGAAGGCCATGCCCTTGGCGCGCTCTGCGTGGTCGATACGGAGCCTCGCGAAAGTTTTGAGCCCGAGCAGAAGGACGCGTTGAAGACCCTCGGGCGGCACCTCATGGCCCACATGGAGCTGCGATGTTCCTCCGCCTTCCTGGCCCGGGCGCTGCGGGAGCGCCGGCAGTCCGAACAGGCGCAGCACGCGCTATTGCTGGAACGGGAGCGGGAACTGGGCCGCCTCAACGAGATGAAAGACCATTTCCTGGCGCTGCTGGCCCACGAATTGCGCAATCCCCTGGCTTCCATCGTCAACGCCCTGGAACTCCTCCGCTCGCCCGCGCCCGAGGACGCCGCCGCCATCATCGAGACCCAGGTCACGCATCTCTCCCGGCTGATCGAGGATTTGCTGGATCTCTCCCGCGTCACGCGGGGGAAGATCGCGCTGCGCAAGACGGCGCTGGATTTGGTCGAGGCCGTCCGGGCCGCCGCCCGCGCCGCCCGCAGCGCCTTCTTCAAAGGCGGCCAGCAGTTTATCCTGGAACTGCCCGAGACGCCCGTCTGGGTGCAGGCCGACCCCGTGCGGTTTGAGCAGATCGTCAGCAACCTGCTGGCCAACGCCGCCAAATTCACCGGCCCCGGCAAACAAGTCCGCCTTTGCCTGGAGGCGGCCGAGGCGCACGCGCTGCTCCGCGTTCGCGACGAGGGCATCGGCATTTCCCCCGCCATGCTGGAGCGCATTTTTGAGCCGTTTGTGCAGGCGGATGCCGGGCGCGACCGGACGGGCCTGGGGCTGGGCCTGCCGCTGGTGCGTCAACTGGCCAGCCTGCACGGCGGCAGCGTGGAGGTGCGCAGCGAGGGACCGGGGCGGGGAGCCGAATTTATCGTGCGCCTGCCGCTGCAGGCCTCGCCGCCCGCGCCGTCTTCGGAGCCCGCGGAAGAAGCCGCCCTGGTCTCCCCGCGTCTGCCCGTTTGCCGCCGGGTACTCGTCGTGGAGGACAATGCCGCCCTGGGCAGCACGCTCAGCCGCCTGCTCTCCCGCTGGGGGCACGAGCCGCGCCTGGTGAACTCGGGGGCGGTGGTGCTGGAGGAGGCCCTCGCGTTCCGGCCGGAGGTGGCGCTGGTGGATATCGGGCTGCCCGAAAGAGACGGCTTTTCCGTGGCGAAGTGCCTGTGCAGCACGCCGGAGCTGGCCGGGGTGAGGCTCTTCGCCATGAGCGGTTACGGCGGCGAGGAGGAGCACGCCCGCGAGGCGGGGTTCCACGAATTTCTGCTCAAGCCGGTCGATCCCCTCGCCCTGCGCCACCTGCTGGAGGGGTGAGGCCCCCGGCGTCGTCTTCCTCGGCGCTTGCTGCGCTCCAGGCGATTTCCGTGCCCGCGTGGGAAGGCTCAAACAAAGGCATTCGATTTTTGGGGTGGCTCGATTTTGAAAAACTCTATGTAATACCGGCAAGGTGAGGCGGCGCAGCATCTTTCCCCCACCGAGAATGCGATCCAATGAGAATCCTGATTGCCGAAGACGATGAGATGGCCAGTATGATCCTTGAGATGATCCTGAAGCAGGCGGGCCATCATGTCGTGGTTGTCTCGGATGGCCTGCAAGCGTTGTTGGCGTTTCGAAAAAAGCCCTTTCCCGTCGTGTTCTCCGATTGGCAGATGCCATCGATGGGCGGATTAACCTTGTGCAAAGAGATCCGGAAAATGGAAGGCAACGACAAGCCCCTCATCATCATGATTACCGCGGAAACCGGGGAAAAGAAGCGGCAGGAGGCGATCGGCGCGGGGGTGGACGACTTCATTTCCAAGCCGGTGAACGTTGTGGATTTCCAAAAATGGGGCAAAGCGACCCTTGAAAAGTGGGAGCGCCGGTTGATGTCCAAGCGGGCGTTGCCAGCCGCTCCGAAGCCGGTATCAACAACCGCTTCGCAAGCGGCATCCTCGGCGGCGACTCCGGCTGTCGCGCGCCACGAGAGTAATCCGAAGCCTGTTTACCCGCCCGAAGCGCGCCGCAAGCGCCAGGAAGGGGTTGCCCGGTTGGGCGTCAAGATCGGCTCGGATGGCCGGCCCGAAGAAGTAGTCATCAAGCAAACGAGTGGGTTCTCCTCGCTTGACGAGGCGGCGATCCAAGCCGTCAGACGCTGGATCTTTGAGCCCGCCACGGCCGCCGGGGTGCCGGTGGCGACGTATGCGGAGGTGCCCATTCGTTTTAGCCTGACGCAGGGCTAAAAACCGGTTCATCAACCGTTGCCGCCTTGTTGTCCGTTGCGTAAGTGCCGGCGGATGGGGGACCAGCAACGTAATGACGCATAGTGACCGCATAACGCAGGCCTACACGCAGGTAATTGCGGCTATGCACCGATTCTTGTCACGCTGCTACCTCGTCAAACCATTCTCAGCCGAAACTGACGCACGTTGGACCGGTAAGGCCCCCCTGGTTGCTGACCGGATGGACTCCAGTTTCCCGAAAATTGCAGCCAGCCGGCTGTCCCATCCCCATCCATCCATTTCAACGGAACTCGCGGACAGTAGGGATTGAACTCCTTGCCTTCCCAGTATTCCTCGAAGTGAACCAAGGAAAATGGTCCCCACGGTTCAGGCGCTTCAAGCACAATCAGGTCGGTTCCATCTTTTGGGGAGAAATCCTTGTGCAGGCGCCAGGTCATCAACAGGTAACGCCGGATGCCAGCCAAATAAACCATCTCGGGAGTGCCGAGCCAACGGTGAAGACTGAGGATCGGAACGGACTCATCGAGGTCGTGACTCCACGCCGGTTCGCCCGATGGTTCAAATGAACAGACCCACTCCCATGCTTCACGGCGCATGATGCTGTCCGCTGGAACACGCCCCAACCGAAGATTGCTGCCGTTGTCCCACTGGTCGGACGACACGGCGTAGACATATTTGTCGCGTGCATTGGCGTTGTTCTGGCCGAAGTTCACGAATGCCGGTCCGCCGAACTTGTGTCCGGGGAACATGGGCGACGCGATGTTATTTATAGCGGGAATCCATGGACCTACGCCATTACAGCCGGAAAGGTTGCGGTCAGCGTAGACGATGTGGGCGTCGCTTCCATGCTGTGATATCAGGCTGAAGGGCGGTTGTTGCATGCGCCGCAGGTTTTGGAAAGCAAGATACAGGATACCGTCAACACAGATCATGCCGGTCGGCTTTGGTCCGTTTCCACCCCAGCCCACATAATCGTTCATGTGGTTGACCTTTGTGATCTTGTAGTCGGAGGGACCGCCGCTGAACTTCTCGACATCAAGCCCGTCAAACGTTTTCCCCCACTGGGGATCTCCTGCCGACGCGTATATTTCGCCATCGTCAGCCCAAGTCATCGGATAGGTATCCCCCTTGACGTCCTGTTCAGGATAGGGGATGCGCTCGCCGCACCACTCCAGCCCCTTGATGAAGCTGCTCTTGGGAATCGAAAAATGAGTCGTCATGTTTTTCTGGCTTTTAGGAGGGATGATATTGGATTGAGGCGTCCCCGTTGTTCGGCCGGGGGCTTTCAAAAGCAAGCAATCGGATAAGTGAGTTTGGTGCCAAGCATGTCGCCCACATCTTCATGCCGCTCGTTGGAACGCTAGGTGATATGGGCAAATTTAGGAATGGTTTCTGGTGCCAAATACCTTCAATCTCCTGCCATTATGAGGTGTTATGAATCCTGGGAATACTCCGGCTCGTTCGTCGCAGGCCGGTTACTCTTTCATCGCACCTTTCGCCAATGGGAAGAGAGCCGCCTTGACGATTGGCAGGTAGCCTACACTTTTACCGGGCAGGGATTGGTTCACTGTGGGGCGGAGCGGCTCACAACCCGGACGGGCGAACTTCTTTTGTTTCGTCCCCATCAGCCTCGGCGGTATGAGCCCGTCGGCGATCCCGTTCATTGGGGGCATATCTGGGTTCACGTCCAGCCCGACGACGCGTTGAGCGTAATACTAAGGCGGTTAACCGAATCGAAAGGTATGACACTCCTTTCCTTGCCCACTCCGGAATTACGGAAGAAGGTCATGGCAGACCTGTCGGAGATGTGCGAAGTCGGCTCCAGCCGCGCGGTTTATCGGGAACAGCTCGCCTACAAGCTGTTGGAAACTGCCCTTATCCGTGGCCTAAGCGTGGCGCATTCTCATGACCAAAGCGCGCTCGATCCCCGGCTCCAGCGCGTTCTGGACCTTCTGAGCGAAAACTTAACGGCTCCTTTTGATTCCAAAGCTCTGGGGCGTGCCTGCGGATTGTCGGAGCGCCAGATGTTCCGGCTTTTTGCCGAGCACACCGGCCAATCTCCCCGAAGGTATTTGGAGATTTGCCGCATCGAGCGTGCGCGGTATCTTCTCAAGGAAACAAAAATGCCTGTCGGAGAGGTTGCCACTCAAGTGGGCTTTGAGAGCCCCTTTTACTTCACTACCCGATTCAAAAGCCACACGGGTTTGAGTCCACGCTCATATCGTCAGAAAATGACGTGAGGTATTTAAGAAAGCCCGGATGGGGGGGGATTCGAACCCCCGGTACCGTATAAGGGTACACACGCTTTCCAGGCGTGCGCGTTAGACCGCTCTGCCACCCATCCTTTGCAGCTCCAAAAACGGAGTTCGGCAGCATGGGGGGAAATCGCGCGGAGTTCAACCGGAAACTTCCCCGATTTCCTCAACTTTCCCCCCGGGGGGCCGCGCCTCGCGGCGGGGATTTCCCCTTTTCGTCGCTCAACCCTGGGCAACCGCATCGCGGGGCGCATGCGAATCTCCCGCGCCATGATGTCCTCCTCCTTCTTAAAATCTCTCCCGTTTTTTGCTCTCTGCCTGCTGGGGTGTTCCTCGACGTTCGCCGGCCCGGCTTCTCTTCTTGCCCCCGCCGCGCCGCCGGATGACGGCCCTTTTGCCAAGGGGGCGCTCGAGCTGTCGCTCTCGGGCGGCTTTCTGTATTCCCCGATCTGTGCCACCAAGGGACGCCCGATTTTCGCCTACGGCCAGGGCGATCTCAGCCTCGGGTGGATGCTGAGCGACCCCGCGCCGCTCCTTGGCTGGAACGCTTTGCGCGGGAACTGGGAGGCTCTCGCGAATGTTTTCGGCGCGGGGGTGACGCGGGGACCTTCCGGGTTCCTCGGGGGCGGCCGCGCTTTGCTGCGGTACAACTTCGTGCAGCCGGGGTCAAAATGGGTTCCTTTTTTCCAGGTGGGGGCGGGGGTGCTGGGGGATACCGTTTACGAGGACCACACCCAACGGCTGATCGGCAGCGGCTTTGAGTTCACTCTCGTGGCCGACGCGGGCTTGCGCTACTGCTTCACGCCGCGCTGGGCGGCGGTTCTCCTGGCGGATTTCGAGCACATTTCCAACGCCAATACGGCCAGCCGCAATCTCGGCGTGAATGCCGTGGGGGGGACCGTGGGCGTCAGTTGGTTTTTCTAGAGGCGCGGCTCGTCTTCGCCCCGGCTGCGCGCCGCTACTGGGTTTTGAGCAGTTCCCGGTTTTTCCAGAGGTAGCCGATGCCGGAATAGAGGGTGAGCCCGAGCGCCACGCCGATGAGCGGGTTGCCCAGCCGGGCCTGGACCTGATCCAGCAACGCGGAGGGGACTCCGAGGCCGTTAAACTCCCGCAGGGCCGGGATCAGCAGGAAGAAAATGACGGTGGCGATTTGCCAGCCGGTCTTGTGTTTGCCCAGCGCCTCGGCCGGGAGGACGGTGCCTTTGGAAGCCGCCAGCAGCCGCAGCCCCGTGATGAGGAATTCGCGGCTGATGATGACCACCACGGCCCAGGCGGGGATGTCGGGCGTCAGGCAGATGAAGGCCCCGGTGATCATGATTTTGTCCACCAGCGGGTCCATCAATTTGCCAAAGTCGGTGACGAGCCCGCGCCGCCGGGCGATGTAGCCGTCGGCGTAGTCGGTGACGCTCCCCACGATGAACAATGCCAGCGCGACGGTGTTGCCAAAACGCCACGGCACGCTCAACGCGGCGACAAAGCCGAGCGTCAGGAAAAAGCGGGCGACGGTAAGGCGGTTGGGCAAATTCATGAATCGCGGAGAAAAGGGCGGGCTCAGATTGGCATTCGTGGTGCGAGCCGGTCAATGCCGGACTCGAGGATACGCGCACAAAGAGAGATAAAAAGGAAAGATCTCCGCGTTCGGCGGCCCCCGGCGCTATGTTGCGAGCGCTTCCTGGACGCAAATTTCCAGTTGGGAAAGGTCGAACGGTTTGGGGATGGCGCCGCAGAAGCCGTAGTCGCGGCATTGCGTCATGATGGCGTCCATGGCATAGCCGCTGGAGACGACGGCTTTGACGTTGGGGTCGATTTTCCGCAATTCCTGGATCGCCTCGCGCCCGCCCATGCCGCCGGGGATGGTGAGGTCCATGATGACGAGGTCGAAGGGCTGGCCGGCGTCGAGCGCCTCCTTGTAGAGCCGCAGGGTGGTCTCGGCGTTGTAGGAGGGGATGACGGTGTAGCCGCAGGAGGTCAGCGTGTAGGAGACCAGCTCGCAGATGACTTCCTCGTCGTCGAGCACGAGGATTTTCCCGTGCCGTACGGTGCGGGCCGCGGGGCGCTTGACCACCTGCTCCACTTCTTTTTCCGAGGCGGGCAGGTAGAGATGGAAGATGGCGCCTTGCCCGGCGGGCGATTCGACGCCGATGAAGCCGTCGTGGTTTTTGACGATGGAGTAGGAGGTGGCCAGCCCCAGGCCGTTGCCGGTCGGCTTGGTGGTGAAGTAGGGGTCGAAGATTTTCTTCTGGATGTCCTCCGGGATGCCGGGGCCCTCGTCGCGGACGTTGATTTTGACGTAGCGGCCCGGTTCCAGCGTGGGCGGGGCGTTTTGGTCGTTCACCACCAGGTTCTCGCCGCTCACATACAGGGTGCCGCCCCGTTCCATGACTTGCACGGCGTTGACGGCGAGGTTGCTGATGACCTGGCTGATCTGCCCGGCGTCGATGTCGGCGGGCCACAGATCGGCGGGCAGGTCGAAGCAGGAGCGGATGTTGGTGCCGCTCAAGGAGAAGCCGACGGTGTCCAATACGAGCTGGCGCAGCGAGGCGGTCCGCTTGATCGGCGCGCCGCCCTTGGCGAAGGTGAGGAGCTGCCGGGCCAGGTCCTGGGCGCGGAGGGCCGCGTTTTTGGAGGCTTCGATGCGGTCGCGGACGCTCCCTTGCGCCCCCATGAGCGAGAGGGAGAGGTTGCCGATGACGGCGGTGAGCAGGTTGTTGAAGTCGTGGGCGATGCCCCCGGCGGCGACGCCGATGGATTCGAGCTTTTCCGCCTTGTAGCGTTCTTCTTCCAGGAATTGCTTGTCGGTGACGTCCCGCAGGACGAGCACCGTGCCCAGCTTGAGGTTCTTGCGGGCCCGGATGGGGGCGGCGCTCATCTCGACGCGCCGCTGGGTGCCGTCGCGGGCGACGACCATGGATTGCGGCTCGGTTTGGAGGGCTTTCTCGGAAAGGCGCAGGGTGTCCAGGGGGCGGTTGCCGCGGATGCTGGTGAGGTGGAGGATTTCGTTGAGCGGCTTGTCTTCCGCCTCCTTTTGCATCCACCCGGTGAGGCGCTCGGCCACGGGGTTGAGGGTGACGATGCGGCCGTCGTTATCGGTGGTGATGCATCCCTCGCGGATGGAGCAGAGCGTGACTTCCAGCAATTCCTGTTCGGCGGCGATTTCGTCTTCGTAGCGGACGCGGTCGCGTTCGGCGCCCTCGCGCAGGACGTTGACGTCGCCCGCCAGGCGGTCTTTTTCCGAGGCGAGCCCCTCCACCTCCTGTTTGCGCTCGATCTCGGCGGCGGCGCGGGCGGCGAAGATTTGGAGGGTTTGCCGGGCGATGCCGATTTGCGCGGCGGCGTTGCACCCGATCACGCCGATGAGGCCCACGATGCGCTCCCGCTGGTCGATGAGCGGCGTGGCGATGAACGATTCCGCCCGCAGGGAGGCCAGGAGGTTGTCGGCGGGGTATTGCGCCCGGACGCCCTGGACGATGGCGGTGAACCCGTTTTTGAGCGCTTCGGCGAAGACGGTTCCCTGCAAGCCGTAGTTGGTTTTGCTGCGCAGGCGGCCCGATTCGGCGAGCGTCAGGGAGCAAAACCCGGCTTCCGGGCGGGTGTCTGTCTCCACAATGAAGGCGTAGTCGTTCTGCAAGGCCAGCGAAAGCTGCTGCACCAGCGTGCGGACGTATTCCACGCCGGTCGTGGAGGAGACGCTCAGGGAAATGTGGTGGACGGTTTCGTCGGAGTAGCGCCGTTCCGAGGCGTCGTGGATCAGCACGACGAACCGCCGGTGGTGCTCGTAGTCCGCCTCCGAAACCGCGATTTCCACCGGAAAGCGGACGGCGTTGCGTTTTTCGGCAAACGCCATGAAGTTTTCGCGGCCCATGGCGGCGACATCAAAGAGGAAGTGCCTCTGCGGGATCAGCTTGGAGATTTTCTCCCCCAAAAGCTGGCCGCGCGGATAGCCAAAAAGCAGCTCGGTGGCCGCATTGCACAATTCGATGACTCCCTGGCTGTCCACCATCACGATCGCGTCCGGGCAGGACTCGATGATGAACCAGGCGCGCGCTTCCGCCTGCTCGACGGCCCAAAGCCGGTCCCGGTAAGTGCGGATGATATACCAGGTGGAAGCTCCCAGCGCCCCGATGGACATCAGCCCGGAAACCCAATACCCGGCCAGCCGCAGGTATTCCCCCACTCCCGCCGACCCCTGCTTTCCGTGGAAAACCTGGCGCATGGCCACCGAGAACAGCAGAGAGAGGCAGAGCATGGCCAGCACGCTGCCCGTCAGGCTGCACAAGAGCTTCCCGCGCAGGCCGTTCTTGTCAAACAGCCAGTCGCGCACACGGTGCAGAAGGGGGGAGGGCGGGTCGGAGGGGGACATCCGTTGGAAAAAGCCGGGGAATGGAAAGCAGCCGGTCGAAGAGGGTTAGAATTTCAAAAACGTGCGCACAGGCAGATGGGCGAGCGCACTGCGCCCGGCCAGAAATTCAAGCTCGATCAAAAACTGGGCCTCCACCAGCACCCCGCCCATCTTGGCGACCAGGCAGGATGCAGCCGCCGCGGTGCCGCCCGTGGCCAGCAGATCGTCGATCAGGACCACCCGTTCCCCGGGCGCGATGGCGTCGACGTGCATTTCCACCGCCGCATTCCCATATTCCAGGGCATACGAGGCCGATTCCGTGCGGAAGGGGAGTTTCCCCTTTTTTCGCACCGGGACAAACCCCACGCCCATCCGGTAGGCCGCCGCCGCGCCGAAAAGAAATCCGCGTGCGTCGATTCCCACCACCTTTTCCACCCCCAGCGCCGCATTGGCCTCCACGAAGCAGTCCACGGCCAGCCGAAAGAGCCTCCCGTCGGCCAGGATGGGCGTGATGTCCTTGAAAAGGACCCCTGGTTTGGGAAAGTCCGGAACGTCGCGTACCGCGGCAGTTAGCGCGGAGAGGGACTCGGTCATGCCGGGCACTATAATGCCATGCCTTTCCCATTGCCAACGCGAAAAACGCCATTAGGGCCCCGAAAAAAGGTCCCAAAATGCGTAAAAACAAAAGAATCCATTGCGATTCAAGCGATCCTTGAGTATTTGGGAAGCGTCGCGTTTCATCTTTAGCCCCTTCCTCCTATGTCAAACCGCCATCAAATTTGCGCCGCGTTACTCGTTTTTTCTTCTCTTTCCCTTGCTCAGGAAGCCCCCGCCCCCGCCACCGACGCCAGTGCCGCGGCGAGCGACAGGACCGCTGCTCCCAGCGCCCAGATCCCCACCCCGTCCCTTTCGGGCTCGGCGGCGGCCTCGGGCGAAGAAGCCGAAGGGTTTTCCCTGCCGGGCGGCATGGGATACACGCCCCTGAATTTTACCCCCGGCCAGGGCACTTTCGACCGCGCCCCGCTGAATTTCTCCACGACCGCGTCGCTTGGCTACGACGATAACGTCTACAGCACCAAGGATAACGAGCACGGGAGCATGATCACGAGCCTTACCGAAGGCGTCGATCTGCTCTTGTCCCAAGACCGGTTCGCTCTTTCGTTGGGAGCCAACGCGGGCGGCCAATATTATTGGGACCGCTCCGGCGATCAACTGACCCCCACCGGCGGCCTGAACCTTGTCACCGCCTACAAATTGAGCCCGCGCGCCCAGTTGTCCGGTGTGGTGAACGCCACCTACACCAACCAGCCCACCGTCTCCACCATCAACGGCGCCGTGCAGTCCCGGGGGCAGGAATATTTCATCATCAACAGCAAATTCGACCTCCTTTACAGTTGGCTGCCGCGGGTCTCCACCGACACCACCTACTCCATCAACGGCATCTACTACAAAAATTCGGCGGTAGACCAGAACGATTCCACCACGCAAACCATCGGGCAATCGGTGCGTTACCAATTTTCCCGGCTTATCACCGGTGTGTTGGAAGGCCGGTATTCGCAAGTCCAGTATAACAGCAACATCAGCGATACGAACCTCTACT
>JAQTMF010000098.1 GCA_028714515.1 Chthoniobacteraceae bacterium
AATTCTGCGCCACCGGGTATCCCGCCACGCGCGCGCGCACCTGGGTCGTCACCGAGCCGTCCAGGTTCCCCAGCCACTCCCGGTACACCGGCACATCGCGCGCGGCCACCTTCGTCACAAGCACCTCGGGAGGCGGGGGCACGGCGGGGCCCTGCGCCTTCCGGCAAGCGGGCAGCGCCGCGAGAAGCAGAAGCGGAAGGAGCCTCGCGCAAAAACGCAAAGGCGCAAAGGGGTGCATACCTCAGAATCGAAGCCGCCCCCGGAGTCCGCCTGAAGTTCCCGCCAGGGAGTGAGGGAACGGATTCGGAAATCGGGCGCCCCGCGCCGGTGGGGATGGCACTGTGTCTGTTTAGCCGGGGAAAATAGGAAATAGGCAGCGCGGATCAAAAGAGAAACCCGGAGGGTTTCCAGACGTTAGCCGGTGGTTGAGGCGCGTCCCCGCGCCGACACCACCGGGATTCGCCCCGCCATGCATTCACCCTGGAAGGGTGGCAGAAAACGCGCTTTCTACCACCCTTTCAGGGTGAGCCGATTGTTCGCAGTATACCGGGGGTGTCGCTCCGCTCGACCCCCGGCTAACCTCTTTCAATCCTTCGGATTGATGCCCTTCCTGCGCGCTAAACAGATACTGGCACTCCGTGCCGTCCGGTCAGAGCGTGAATCGCCCTCGGGCCCGCGAAAAAATGGCCGGCGCGCGGTCGGCACGGAGTGCCGCCCCTACCCGGCGCGTTTACCCACGCCCGCCCTCAAAACCCGAGGCAATCCGCCGATCCCCTACGACAGCCGCACGAAGTCGCGCAAAAACTGCACCCAGACGAAAAACATGCCGCGCCAAGAATACCGCACCATCCCCTCGCCCTCCGGCTGAAGCAGCCCGGCGGAAACATTGTGGGCGATCTGCCGCTCCAGGTCGTGCTGCATGGCAAGCTGCATTTCCTCCGGCGTGGCGGGGATCAGCATCCCGGGCGCGACGCCCGATTTCTCCAAAAACGCCCGGTGGCTCTCCAGCATTTCGCGGACCGGCCGGTCGCCCCGCACCCGGTTGGTGCGGAATTGGGGCGCGAATTTCATCGCGTAGGCAAAGGGGTAATTCCAGGTCGTCCAGGAGGTGCCGTCCGCGCTGCGGCAAGAAAAGCTCAGGTAATAGAACGCCATGTCCTCCTGGTCCACCAGGCAGATCGTTCCCTGCAAATGCTCGTCCTTCTTGTAAAAGAGGCGGAAAAATTGGCGGTGATCCCCCCAATCCCATCCGGCGTCATCGATCTGCTCAAAGCCCCCCTCCTCCATCTCCGCCGTCAGCGCGCCCAGGTCGGGGAAGAGCGAACGCGGAGGGGGAAATTGATGCCGCAGCGGTTTGACCACCGGCAGACGGGCCTTGCGCACCCGCGTCAGGATCTCCAGCCACGGCAGCATCAGCCAGCTCGCGGCAAACAGCCCCCCCGTCTCCCACCGGCCCGTGGCGAAGTAGCCCACCAGGAAAGAGGTGCCCAGAACGCAGAACGACCCGAGCTTGAAAAGGATCGGGTTGGAAAACGTCCGCAATCCCATGCTCAAGAGCGCCGCGGCAAGTATGAAAAGAAGATCCGACATCGACGTTCCTTTAGAAATGAGGCAATTCCAGGGAAAATCCAGAAGAACTTGCCGGAAATTACGAAATCGGATGAACAATTTGTGGGCGGAACCCGGCAATAGCCGTCTTGTCGCCTCCGCCAAATCCATCCAAACTGACTGGCTCATGACCGACGACGCGCTCAAACAAGAACTCAAACAACGCGGCATTATTGTAGCGTCGTTCGAGGACATACTGGATTGGGGCTACAACTGGGGCCGCAAGAACTCCCTTTGGCCGCTCCAGTTCGGCCTGGCCTGCTGCGCCATCGAGATGATCGCCGCCGCCGCCGCCCGCTTCGATATCGCCCGGTTCGGAGCGGAAGTCTTCCGCCCCTCGCCCCGGCAGGCCGATTTGATGATCATCGCGGGAACCGTGACCAAGAAGATGGCTCCGCTGGTCGTCCGCCTCTATAACCAGATGCCGGAGCCCAAATACGTCCTGGCCATGGGCGCGTGCGCCATCTCCGGCGGGCCCTTCAAAGAAGGCTATAACGTGCTCAAGGGGATCGACCGGTATATCCCCGTGGATGTGTATGTCCCCGGCTGCCCGCCCCGGCCCGAAGCGCTCCTGGAAGGCTTGATCACCTTGCAGAAGAAAATCGCCGGGCAGCGCCTTTTTGGGAAAGACCTTCCCCGGCATGCCAACCCGGAGGCTCCCGCCGAATACCCCGTGCCCGCCTACGGCCCGCACGATCTGGTCCCCCCTTCCAACCCGGGCGTCTTCTGTCCGCCCACCCCTTCCCGCGCCGAATGAGTCCCCTTTTGCCTCAAACCGTTTTGGACCGCCTCCACGCCGCGCTGCCGCAAGCGCGCGTGGAGCTGGTGAACAACCCGAGCCCCTCGGGCCAGCACGCCCTGCTGGTCCACCGGGAGGACGCGGTGCAAGTCGCCGAATTTCTCAAAAACGACCCCGAACTGCTCCTGGATTACGCCTCCGACGTCAGCGGCGTCGATTACCCCGAATACCTGGAAGCCGTCTACCACCTCTTCTCCATCGCCAAAAAGCACGGGCCCATCGTGCTGAAGACCCGCACGGGCGACCGGGGCGCCGACGCATCCGTCCCCTCCCTTACACGAGTGTGGAAAAGCGCCGACTTCCAGGAGCGCGAAGCGTTCGATCTCTTTGGCATCCGCTTTGAGGGCCACCCCGACCTGCGCCGCCTGCTGATGTGGGAAGAATTCGAAGACTTCCCCCTGCGCAAAGATTACGTCGCCCCCAACGACTGCGAATACGAGCCGACCCCGCACGGCGACATCGTTCAGAAAGCCGCGGCCGCCTCCGCCTCCCCCGTCCCCCAAGCATGAGCGCCTCCTCTTCCAACTTCTTCTCCGGGACGGCCGACGCGGGCGCCCTGGAAGTCTCGCTCGGGCCGCACCACCCTTCCACCCACGGCGTCTTCCGCATGAACGTCCGCATGGAAGGCGAAACGGTCGTCAAACTGCAGCCCGTCTTCGGCTACCTGCACCGCAACCACGAGAAAATCGCCGAAAAGAATAGCTGGCTGGCCGCCATGCCGTACACCGACCGGCTCGACTACATCTGCTCCGGCACCAACAACTGGGCCTACGCCGTGGCGGTGGAAAAACTCGCGGGCATCGAAGTCCCGGAGCGCGCCGAATACCTGCGCGTGATCGTCGGCGAGATGACCCGTCTCCAGAACCACACCGCCTTCCTCGGCTTCATCCTGGGCGACATGGGCGCGTGGGGCTCGGCCCTCATGTATGCCTTCCGCGAGCGGGAAAAGATCCTCGATCTCTTTGAGGAACTCACCGGCGCGCGCATGATGCTCAACTACGCGCGCTTCGGCGGCGTCCGCTGCGACACCCCGGCGGGCTGGCTCGACAAAGCCCGCGCCTACCTCGCCACCTACCCCGCTTTCCTCGACGAGATGGAGCAATTCCTCACCGGCAACGAGATCCTCCTCTCGCGGCTCCAGGGCGTCGGCGTCCTGAGCGCGCAACGCGCCATCAACGGCGGCCTCTCCGGCCCGGTATTAAGAGCCTCCGGCGTCGATTACGACATCCGCAAAGTGGACGGCTACAGCATTTACCCGCGCCTCAAATTCCGCGTCCCGCGCGGAGAAGTGGGCGACTGCTTCGACCGCTTCATGCTCCGCCTCTTGGAAGCGCGCGAATCCCTCAAAATCCTCCAGCAAGCCCTCGACCAGATCCCCGAAGGCCCCGTCGTCAACCCGGCCGTCAAACAGCGCGGCTTCAAGCCCCCGGCGGGCGAAGCCTACGGGCGCATCGAAGGCCCCAAGGGCGAACTCGGCTTCCACCTCGTCAGCAACGGAACGGAAAAGCCCTACCGCTACCATGTCCGTCCGCCCAGCCTCATCAACCTCACCCTGCTCGAAGAAATGTGCCTGGGAACCAAGATCGCCGACGTGATGGTGATCCTCGGCTCCATCGACATCGTTCTGGGCGAAGTGGACCGCTAAACACACCATGAATTTTCCCGGATCAGGCATCATCAAAGGCATGGCGGTGACGGCCCTCAACATCGTGGGCAGCTACTTCGACCGCGCCCACGCCAAACGCCTCATCACCGAGCAATACCCCGAAGAGCGCCCCAAGCTCGCGGAAGCCTCGCGCAGTTTCCCCTTCCTCGTCTTCGACGGCGACGATCCCGAAAAAGGCATCCGCTGCGTGGCCTGCAAGATTTGCGAAAAGGAGTGCCCGCCCCAGTGCATCTACATCGTCAAAGACACCGACGCCAACGGCAAGCCGATCATGCGCCCCAAGGTGTTCGACATCGACATCTCCGTCTGCATGGGCTGCCAGATTTGCGTCGAATCGTGCCCGTTCGAGTCGATCCGCATGGATAACATCTACGAAGTGAGCGGCTACGACCGCTTCGCCCCGCTGGTCCTCCACAAGCCGCAACTTCTCAAGTCCAACGCCTACTACCACGGCATCCGGCCCACCGAAGCCGCCGCCACCGACGCCCGCATCGAAGCCGCGCGCCTGCGCAAGGAAGCCGCGGCCAAGGCAGCGGCAGCCAAAGTCGCCGCCGCGAAAGCCGCCGCAGCCGCCAAGGCCGCCGGGGAAAAAGCGGCCGAAACGAAGCCCACCCAACCGGAATAAGCCACGTGAATTTTTTCGCTCTTCTCAAAGACTTCCTCCTCCAGTTCCTGGGGCTTTTCAAAAACCTGGAAACGCTCCCGGTGGAGTGCATGCGGCTTCTGCGCGAGTTCCTGACCAAGCTCGGCGAACTCTGCGGCATCACCATGCCGCAATGGGCGCTCGACACGGTCTCCGCCCTCGTCCTCATCGTCGCCATCCTCGTCACCTTCCTCGTCCTCTTCGCGCTGATGTCCGTCTTCGAGCGCAAGCTGCTCGCCCGGGCGCAGAACCGCTACGGCCCCAACCGCGTCGGCCCGTTCGGCCTCTTCCAGCCCGTCGCCGACGGCATCAAAATGCTCACCAAGGAGGACCTCGTTCCCCGCGCCGCCGACAAAGTCGTTCACTACCTCGCCCCCATCGTCATGGTCGCCCCGGCCCTGATGCTGCCGGTGTTCCTCCCCTTCGGGCGCGGCATGGTCGCCGTGGACTTGTCCGTCGGCATCCTCGCCTTCTTCGCGCTCGGCGCGGGCACCGAACTGGCCGTCTTCATGGCCGGCTGGGCCAGCAACAACAAATACTCCATCCTGGGAGCCATGCGCGCCATCGCCCAGATGATCAGCTACGAACTGCCGCTGGTCACTTCCGCGCTCGTCGTGGCCCTGGTCGCGGGGACCCTCTCGCCCACCGGGATCGCCGAGGCCCAGAGCGGCTATTTCTGCGGCTTCCTGCCCAAGTGGTTCGTCTGCACCCCGTGGGGCTTCGCCGCCTGCGTGCTCTTCTACATCGGCGCGCTCTCCGAGTCCAACCGCTGCCCGTTCGACCTGCCGGAAGGCGAATCCGAAATCATCGCGGGCCATCTTACCGAGTATTCCGGGTTCAAATACGCCATCTTCTTCATGGCGGAATACGTCGGGATGTTCGCCGTCAACGGCCTGCTCGTGACCCTCTTCCTGGGCGGTTACAACGCCCCGTTCCCATTCCTGGAGTGGGTTCCCACCTGGTGCTGGTTCTTCATCAAACTGTGGGCCGTCGCCCTCTCCATGGTGTGGGTGCGCACCACGCTCCCGCGCTTCCGCATCGACCAGATGATGCAGTTCGCCTGGAAATTCCTGCTCCCGATGAGCTTCGTCACGCTGCTGGCCGCCGCCGCCTGGTACTACGCCGGGCAGGGGCCGAAAGCATGGATGAGCCCGGCGGCCTGGAGCGCCTCCGCGCTGATCGTCCTCCTTTCCTACCTGCTCCTGGGCACCTTCTGTTTCACCCGGCGGCACTCCGCCACCAACCGCCGGTATCTCTTCTCCGAGTAACATGCACGCGCTCTTCCAAAAAATCGCCGCTCTGCCGTGGGACCAGCTCCCGCAATGGCTCTTCCTCATCCCCGGGCTGCTCATGCTGCTGGCCGCGTTCGCCGCCGTCTGCCTGCGCAACCTGATCCACAGCGCGCTTTGCGTCGTGCTGAGCTTCATCTGCCTGGGCGTCCTCTTCATGGCCCTCGGCGCGGAATTCGTCGGCTTCGTCCAGTTGCTCGTCTACGTCGGCGCGGTCGCCATGCTGATCCTCTTCGCCATCCTGCTCACCCCGGCCAGCGAAGTCCAGGCCAGCAACAACCCGCTGAGTAACTTCCGGCTTTCCAGCGCGCTCCATGCCGCCGCCGGAGCCGCCGTCTCCTTCCTCGTCCTCGCGGGGTTGCTCGCCGCCATCGCCTTCAGCCCGCGCGCCGCGAACGCCGAGCTGCCCGCCCAGCCCGCCGCCGCGCCCGTCGCGCTCATCGGCGAGAACCTCTTAACCTACACGCTACTCCCGCTGCTCGGCATCGCGGTCCTGCTCACCGCCGCGCTCGTCGGAGCCGCCCTCATCGCCAAGGAGGATTCCAAGTCATGATGCTCCAAATCCTGCTCGCCATTTCCGCCGCGCTCTTCGCGCTCGGGCTCCTGGCCGCGCTCACCCGCCGCAACGCCATCATGGTCTTGATCGGCATCGAACTGATGCTCGGCGCAGGCAACCTGAACTTCATCAGTTTCTGGAAATTCAGCGCCCACCCGGAGACGATCACCGGCGTCATGTTCGCCATCTTCTCGATCGCCATCGCCGCCGCCGAAGCCGCCGTCGGGCTCGCCATCGTCATCCAGGTCCACCGCCGTTTGCACAGCGTGGACGTCAACGAAGCCAACCAGTTAAAAGGGTAAGGAAAATGGACAACATCGTAAGCATCGCGGCTGTTCTCGTTCCATTGCTACCTTTGTTGGCGGCCGGAATCACCGCGTTCCTGAAACGGGAACAGCGCGGCCTTTCCGCAACACTCGTCATTACGGCGCAGGCCATCGCCTGTGCGACCAGCCTTTATCTCCTGCTTGTCGCCATGTGTGAAGACCACGGCGAGCCAGGCATCGTTCATCAGTTTTTCAACTTCCCCTGGCTCACCTTCGGCAACCAAACTCTCCAGCTCGGCCTCGTCCTGGACCCGCTGAGCGCCGGGATGGCCGCGATGGTCAGCTTCGTCTCGCTGCTCATCTTCATCTACAGCCTCGGCTACATGCACGATGACCGGAACTTCACCCGGTTCTTCACCTTCCTGGGCCTCTTCTCCGGCGCGATGCTGGGGGTCGTCCTCTCCAACAGCCTGCTCCTCACCTTCGTCGCGTGGGAACTCGTGGGCCTCGCCTCCTACCTGCTCATCGGCTTCTGGTTCCACAAGCACTCCGCCTCCGCCGCCGCGAAGAAAGCCTTCCTCACCACCCGCGTGGGCGACATGGGTTTCCTCATCGGCATGTTCTGGCTCTACAAAGCCAGCGGCACGCTCCTCTTTTACGACAACGGCGCGGGCTGCCTGGAACAAACGGCCCTCACGACGCTCGCCCACACGCTGGCCGGGGGCATGGCGGTCTCCAACATCATCGCGCTCCTGATCTTCTGCGGCGCGGCGGGCAAGTCCGGCCAATTCCCGTTGCATGTCTGGCTGCCGGACGCCATGGAAGGCCCCACTCCCGTCAGCGCCTTGATCCATGCCGCCACGATGGTCGCCGCGGGCGTCTACCTCGTCGCGCGCGTCTTCCCGATCTTCACGGCCACGGGGCCCCACTCTTCCGCCCTGGTCGTCGTCGCCTGCATCGGCGCGTTCACCGCCCTCTTCGCCGCGCTCATCGCCGTGGGGCAATGGGACATCAAGCGCATCCTCGCCTACTCCACCGTCTCGCAGCTCGGCTTCATGATGCTCGCATTGGGCGTCGGCAGCGTCGCCGCCGCGATGCTTCACCTGCTCGCCCACGCCTTCTTCAAAGCCCTGCTCTTCCTCGGCGCGGGCTCCGTCATCCACGGCGTCCACGAGGAACAGGACATCCGCAACATGGGCGGCCTCTGGCGCAAGATGCCAACGACCTTTCTGACCTACACCGTCGGCATGCTCGCGCTCGCCGGGTTCCCGCTCTTCTTCTCCGGGTTCTGGACCAAAGACGCCATCCTGCACGAGGCCCATCTCTGGACGGTCTCGCAGGCCCCCTTCTATATGGCGGTTGCCGCCGCGTTCCTGACGGCCTTCTACATGACGCGCCAGATGATGTATGTCTTCTTCGGCAGCTACCGGGGCAACGCCGCCCACCCGCACGAAAGCCCGGCCGTCATGACCGTCCCGCTCGTGATCCTCGCCGCCGCCGCGATCCTTATGTCGCTGCCCGCCACGCCCGCGTGGCCGTGGTATGAGAAATTCCTGGCCGGGCACGCTCCTTCCTTCCTGCCCGCCGCGCTTTTCGAGCCCGGGTTCCTCCAGATCGCCGCGACCTCCGCCGCCATCGTCTTCTTCGGCATCGGGCTGGGCTGGCTCATCTACGGCCGCCGTCCGCTGGGCGATACCGATCCCCTGCAAACCGTCGCCGCCCCGGTCTTCCGCGCCCTCACCAACCGTCTCTACGTGGACGAAATCTACGAGGCCACCGTCATCCGCGGGCTGCGCGTCCTGGGCCGCGTGATGGCCTGGGTGGACCGGCAAATCGTCGCGGGAGCCGTCCGCGCCGTCGCCTGGCTGTCGTTCCTCGTCTCGGCGATCAGCAACGGCATGGACCGCTTCCTCATCAACTTCGGCTTCGATTCCTCCTGCAACGCCCTGCGCGAATACGGCGGCGGCATCGCCTCGTGCGAGGGCGGGCGCGTGCAAGGTTATCTGCGCGTCCTCGGCATCGGAATCGTCGTCCTCCTCGGCCTCGTCGCCTGGCTTTTAGCGTAGCACCTGCATGAGCAACACCCTTTCCATCCTCACCTTCCTGCCGCTCCTCGGCGCCCTTCTCGTGGCGCTGATCCCCGCGCGCCAGGCCCTCCTCCTTCGCGCCGCCGGCATCGTCACCGCGCTGGCCGCCCTCGCCTTCTCCCTCGTCCTCGCCGTCCAATACGACCGCGCCGCCGGGAGCCTGCAATACGTGGAGCAATTCGCCTGGATCCCCTCGCTTCACATCGAGTATTACCTTGCCGCCGACGGTCTGAGCCTCCTCCTGCTCGTCCTCACCGGGATCGTCACCCTCTTCGCCCTCCTGGCGCTGGGCGCGCGCTCCACCAAGCTCGGCGTGAGCCTCATCCTGGTGCTGGAGACGACGCTCTTCGGAACCTTCACGGCGCTCAACTTCATCCACTGGTTCCTCTTCTACGAACTGAGCCTCGTCCCGGCCTTCTTCCTGATCCGCATGGGCGGAAGCGCGAAAGCCACCGCCGCCGCCACGCAGTTCTTCATCTACACCCTCTTCGCCGGGTTCGCCATGCTGCTGGGCTTCCTGGCCATCCACCAGGCGACGGCGACCTTCAACCTCACCGACCTCGCCGCGCTCGCGCACAACGAAAAACTCGGGCATGCCCTCAGCGACGCCTTCCCCGGCCTCGCCACCCACATCAACCTGCTCGTCTTCGGCGGCATCTTCCTGGGGCTGGCCGTCAAAGTCCCCGTCGTGCCGTTCCACACGTGGCTGCCCGACGCGTATACCGAGGCCCCCGCCCCCGTCTCCATGCTGCTCACCGGCCTGCTCTCCAAAATGGGCGTTTACGGGTTCCTGCGGCTCCTCTTCCCGCTCTTCCCGGGGCTGATGCGCCACCTGGCGTGGCCGCTCTTCGGCTTCGCGCTCGTCACCATCATCTACGCGGCCCTGGCCGCCCTGGCGCAGAAAGACTTGAAGCGGATCGTCGCCTACTCCTCCATCAACCACCTTGGCTACTGCCTGCTGGGCCTCTTCGCCGCCAGCGCCGTCCTGCCGGGCGTTGGCGGAGCCGACCCCGCCGCCGCCATGAACGGCGTCCTGCTCCAAATCTTCAACCACGGCCTCACCGCCGCCGCCCTCTTCTGCTTCATCGGCTTCATCGAGCTGCGCAGCGGCGGACTGCGGGGTCTGAACGACTTCGGCGGCCTGCGCGACGCCGCCCCCGTGCTCGCGGGCCTGATGGGCATCGCCCTCTTCTCCTCCCTCGGCCTGCCCGGCTTGAACGGCTTCCCCGGTGAATTCCTGATCTTCAAGGGAACCTTCGCCCTCGCCGCGTGGCCCGCCGCGCTCGCCGCCATCGGGCTCTTCGTCACCGCCGTCTTCCTCCTCACGCTGATCGAACGCGTCTTCACCGGCCCGCTGGACTCCCGCTGGCTCACCTTCCCCGACCTCACCGCGGGCGAACGCTTCACCGTCGCCCCCGCCATCGCGCTGATGTTCATCGTCGGCATCTGCCCGCAGATCCTCATCGCCCTCTTCAACCAAACGGTCCTCCACCTTCTCCGCTAATGCCGACCGAATTTTTCCCCACCGCCACGTTCGTCTCCGCCCTCCTGGGCGTCCTCCTGATCCTGCTGCTGCCGCCGCGCTTCGGCCGCGCCGCCAAATGGATCGCCCTCGTTGCCGCCCTCGCAGGCTTCGGCTTCGCCATCGCCGCCTTCCGCGCCTACGACATGGCGCCCGGCGCGTATCCGATGCAATTCCGCATCAACGCCGCGTGGGTGGAGATGCTCGGCATCAGCTTCGCCACCGGCGCGGACGGCGTGAGCCTCGTTTTGCTGCTCTTGACCGGCATCATCGCCATCACCGGCGTCCTCTTCTCGTGGAACGTCACCCGGCAGCCGCGCGCCTTCTTCGCCCTCTTCCTGACGATCATCGGCGGCGTCTACGGCGTCTTCCAGAGCCTCGATCTCTTCCTGCTCTTCGTCTTCTACGAGATCGTCATCATCCCGAAATACTTCCTCATCTCCAACTGGGGCTCCACCAACCGGGAATACGGGGCGATGAAACTGACCATCTACTCCGTCGCCGGGAGCGCGCTCATCCTGCTGGGCATCCTGGGCATCTACGTCCTCGCCCCCGACGTGACCCTGAACATCCAGTCGCTGGCCAAGTTCCATTTCCCGCACGCCTTCCAGATGTGGGCCTTCCCGGTCATGTTCATCGGCTTCGGCGTCCTCGCGGGCCTCTGGCCCTTCCACACGTGGGCCCCCACCGGCCACGTCGCCGCCCCCACCGCCGTCTCCATGCTGCTGGCGGGCGTCGTCATGAAACTCGGCTCCTACGGCGCCCTGCGCGTGGCCATGACGCTCTTCCCCGAGGGCCTCGCCGCGTGGCGGATGCCGCTCGCCATCCTCGCCACCACCGGCCTCCTCTACGGCGCGCTCGTCGCCCTGGCGCAGCGCGACCTCAAATTCGTCGTCGGCTACTCCAGCATCAACCACATGGGCTTCGTCCTGCTGGGTCTCTTGACCCTCAACAGCATGGGCCTCACCGGCGCGGTATTGCAAATGTTCTCCCACGGCATCATCGGCGGCCTCCTCTTCGCCGTCGTCGGCCGGAT
>JAQTMF010000099.1 GCA_028714515.1 Chthoniobacteraceae bacterium
CCGATCTGTTCGCGAATTTAAAGAGGTTTATCCGCAGATTTCGCAGAGGGACGCAGATTGGAAGGCAGAAGATCCCTTTTTTGGCATTCGGAAAATCTGCGAGAATCTGCGTCATCTGCGGACCCTCCTCTGTCTTTTGGAATGCGTGAACACGTCCTAAGTTTGACACGCGCCGTTTTGCGGCCAAACTCTGGGAAGGCCCGCCACCGTCACCATGAACCCGCCGCTGCTCGAAGTCCGCAACCTTTCCATCCGGTTCGCCACGGAAGAAAACGCCGTGGACGCCGTCAAAGGCGTCTCCTTCCAGATCGAAAAGGGAGAGACGCTCGCCGTCGTGGGCGAAAGCGGCTCCGGCAAGAGCGTCACGGCCCTGGCGCTCACCCGGCTGCTCCCGGAGCCTCCCGCGCGCTACGTGGGCGGCGAGATCCTCCTCGACGGCCACGACATCCTGCAAATGCCGCCGCGCGAACTGCGCGCCATCCGGGGCAAGCGGATCGCCTACGTTTTCCAGGAGCCCTCCACCTCCCTGAACCCCGTTTTCACCATCCGCAGCCAGATCGCCGAAATGCTCCGGCTCCACCGCCCCGAAGTCACCGATATCGACGCGGAGGTGGCCAAATGGCTGGGGCTGGTGGGCATCGTCGATCCCGCCCAGCGGATGCGCGACTACCCCCACCAGTTGAGCGGCGGGATGCAGCAGCGGGCGATGATCGCCATGGCCCTCTCCGCCCAGCCCGACTTGCTCGTGGCCGACGAGCCGACCACGGCCCTCGACGTCACCATCCAGGCGCAGATTATCGACCTCTTGCGGGAGCTGAAAACGCAGCTCCATATGAGCATCCTGCTCATCACGCACAACTTCGGCATCATCGGCGGCATCGCCGATCGCGTGGCCGTCATGTTCCGGGGGAAGATCGTGGAAACCGGGCCCGCCAAGGAGGTTCTCCACAACCCGCGGCATCCGTATACCCGGGCGCTCATCGCGTGCATCCCGCGCCTGGGCCAGCGGCGGCGGCGGCTCACCGTCATTGACCACGAGAGCCTGGGTTGAGATCGGCCCGAACGGGAGCTTCCGCGCGCTTCACCAGCCCGGGGCCTCCCTCCATCAACCGCGCCGCAGCCACGGCCGCCAGCGCCGTCAACACCAGAAGCGCCGCGTAGTAGACGCTGAAGCGGTTCCATTCAAAGCCCCCCGCCATCCGGAAGTGGAAGCCCTCCGTCGCGTCCAGGCACACCCCCCACAGGATGGGCCCAAAGCCGAGACAGAGACTCGTGATCATCGAGTAAAAAGCGAAAAAGTGGTTCCGCCCCATCTCCGGCATCACCCCCATGATCAGCCGGAGATTCGCAAGCCCAATGGCAGCCGTGGCGGTGCCCGACAGCGCGAAAATCGCCAGGACCACCAACGTTCCCACGGGAAAGAGCCCGGAAGCGAGCGCCAACCAGCCGCAAAGAAAACAGGCATGCAGCGCCAGCCCCCAGGAAAGGAGGCGCTTGGAGCCAAACGCGTCCAGCAGCCATCCGATGGTCCCCAGCGCCGCCACCCCGGCAACGAAACTGGTTCCCGTCAGGAAAAGGATGCGGTTCTCGCCCAAACCCGTGTGCATTTTCAGAAAGGCGACCGTAAAAACCTCCAGGCTCCCGTAGGCGATGGAAGTCACCACGTTGAAAATCACCACCCGGGCAAACGGCGGGTAGGTCACGATCTCGCGCCAGGGCACCCGCGTACCGCTCCGCTTCAGTTTTTCGGGCGCCTTCACATCGGGCACGCGGTTAATGTAATAGAGGGAAACCGCGCCGCCGATGGCCGAGATCAGGAAAACGGCGGAGAACTCCCACGGCCTCGACTCCCGCTGCAACACGAACCCGCAGAAGAAGAGCGCCACCAGCGATCCCAACTGCATAAAGCGCTGATCGCGGGAAAGAAACCGCGCCCGGATCGTCTCCGGCAGGATCTCCGTCATCCACGGCAGCCACGCCCCGCTCGTCACGCCGCGCAGGAAGTTGAAAATGAACGCCAGCAAGAACAGCAGCGCGAGCCGCCACCCGGTGCCCAGGAAGCCGAGCAACGGAACCGCCACAACCGTGAAGACGCAGATATTGCGCGTCCCCCATCCCGCCAGGATAAACCGCCGGTAGCCGAAGCGGGGCAGAAAGCGGGCGGCGGGGATTTGGAAAATCGCCAACAGCGGCGTGAAGGAGGCGAGGATGCCCAGCAGCGTGGCGCTTGCCCCCAGGCTTTTGGCATAAAGCACGACCGGCGGCCCAAGAAAAATCTGGAAAGAGATGGCGTTGTAAAAGCTGAACCAATTCGCGTTGGTCACGCCGGGCGGAAAAGGGTCGGTTTTCAAAGAGAGAACGGATCCTCGCAGAAAATGGGCCAAAAATCCAGCCCGCCCCTTAAAGATCGGCGGTCTCGTGGAACCCGTCGTTGAGGCCGGGGGCGCGATCTTCTTGGATGACCCGGATGTTGCGCCAGTTGCCGGCGCGATAGCGGGCCACGAACGCCATGCTGAAAAGCAGGAACCAGACGATGGTGACGACCCACGCCGTTTCCGGCGAGACGTGCATCACCTTGAGCATCACAAACAGGATGCCCACCAGCATCCAGTGCAGCAGAACCGAGATGCGCATGGCCCACTGCGTATCGCCCGCGCCGCGAAGCGCTCCGCTAAACGCGATCACCACGGCCTCCAACAAAACATACAGGGCCACGAGCCGCACCATAAAGAGAGAGAGCGGCAGGGCTTCGGAAAACACGGCGGAGTTCGCGGCAGGCCGGAAGACGTTGACCAGAAAGCCGGGCGCGGCCACAAAGGCGACAAGCATCGCGCCCGAATAAATCAGCCCCGTTTTCAACCCGGAAAGGGTGGCCCGGTGGGCGTAGTCGGGCGAGAGGGCTCCCATGTAGCGGCCCACCATGCTCGTGACGGCGATTTCGATGCCAATCAGCGGGACGAAGGCCACCATGTCCCAGTTGTACGTCACGGTGGCGGCCGTGGCGATCACCTGCCCGCACGAATGAAAAATGGCGATCATCGCGTTGAACGCGGCGAAGTTGAGGAAGAACTCCAGCCCGGCGGGGTAGCCGAATTGGACGAGCTTCCCGAGAATGCCGGGATCAAACCGGAACGAGCGGCTTACGGCGAACTCCCGATGCTGTTTTCCAAAAAAGTAAGCGAAAGCCAAAATGGCGACCCCGCTCATCCCGGCAAGAACAGCCCCGTAGGCCGCGCCCCGGATGCCCATGGCCGGGAAGCCGCATTTGCCGAAGATCAACACGTAAGCGGCGGGGATATTGATCAACATCGACGTGAGCGAGGCGAACATCACCATCCGGGTTCTGCCGATCCCGGAGAAAAACCCGCTGAACACCGAACGCAAAAGGCCGATAAAAGAAAACCAAACGAGGATTCGAAAATAGAGAAGCTGCGGCTCAAGCTGCTCGGGAGCGATGCCGGAGCGGCGGAAGAAGTTCTCCACGAGCGGGCGGCCGATGAGGATGAGGGGATAGGCCGCAAGCGCGATCAAGAAGGCCTGGGTGACGACCTTCGCGCAGTTGTGCTTCTGCCTTGCACCATAGTATTGAGCGACGAGCGCGGTGCTGTAGCCGAGCAACCCGGCGAAGAACGTGACCATCAGGAAGCTCATCAGCCCGCCACCGAGGGCGGCATTCATCTGCGCGGTGCCCAGCTTGGCGAGGAAAAGGCGGGCGGTAAACGTCATCACCATTTCGCAGGCGGTGGAGGCCATCATCGGCAGGGCGATGGCGAGCAGTTCTCGCATACCGCCCGGTGGGTGTTCGTTTCCGTTCATTGAATTTGCTTTCCTTGAGAAAGGTTAGGCTGTTGGAGAGGCCGGGGATTGTCAATCCGGCGCGGACGGAACCGTCGATGGGGTCAAAGGGAAGAGGCGGGCAAGCTACCCGACAGAACCCACCGAAAGGCTTGGGCAATCCCAAGCGCGAACTTGGGAGCGAGCTAGTGTCCTGTTAGCGAAATAGACAACAAAATCCGGCCAACGTGCTTGTCATCCCGAACGCAGTGAGGGAACTCGCAAACGTCTCAGCGCTTCCTCTTTTTCAGAGTCCTCAGGTCCATTATGGATCCCTCGCAAGCTCGGGATGACCCGTTTGGAAACCGCGTTTCCTTTCACGCTTTCTGCCATGAACTTAGCTAACACCCCACTACCTTACGAGTTAGGAGCCACCCCCAAAAAAGGGGTGGTGCTCACGAGAGGAGTCGAACCTCCACGGGTTGCCCCATACGGTCCTGAGCCGTACGCGTCTGCCATTCCGCCACGTGAGCGTTACCGCCTTCCCAGCAAGTGGGAGCGGGGGAATGTGCCCGGTTTCGCCAAGAAATGCAACTGACAAATTGCGCCGCCCCGGCGGAATCCCCCGTTTTTCCGTTGAATTTCCCGGGGAACCCGCTATAGATCCCTCTGTAATGCGTCTTTTGCTGACCAGCCGACTTACGTTGCTCCACGGGCTCCCGCTCTAGTTTACAGGCGGGGCGGACCTGCGGAGCTTATCGTCGTCCATCGGCTGCGGCTGCTCCCCAAGGTGGAGTGCGGTTCGGGCCGTCTCTTTCTCAAAGCATCCACCTTTCGTTTTTATCGGAGAATTTTTATGTCAGACAAAGTGATCATTTTCGACACCACGTTGCGCGACGGGGAACAGTGCCCCGGCGCCTCCATGAATTTGCGGGAAAAAATGGAAGTCGCCCGGCAACTGGCCCGGCTCAACATCGACGTCATCGAGGCCGGGTTCCCGGTCATTAGCGACGGCGACTTCGAGGCGGTGAGCAAGATCGCCACCGAGATCAAAGGCCCCGTCATCTGCGGCCTGGCCCGCTGCATCGCCAAGGACATCGACGCCGCCG
This sequence comes from Chthoniobacteraceae bacterium, assembly GCA_028714515.1. Lineage (GTDB taxonomy): Bacteria > Verrucomicrobiota > Verrucomicrobiia > Chthoniobacterales > Chthoniobacteraceae > UBA695. The sequence goes on from JAQTMF010000099.1 coordinate 4,884, forward strand.
GGGCCGCCATCAAGGCGGCGGGCGAACGCGGCCGCATCCACACGTTCATCTCCACCTCCAAGATCCAGGTGGAGAACCAGCTCAAAAAGCAGGTCGATGACGTGATCCCCATCGCCGTCGAATGCGTCCGCCGGGCGCGGACCTTCGTAAAGGACGTGGAGTTTTCCCCCATGGACGCCACCCGCACCGACCCCGAGTTCCTGGTGCGCTTGCTCAACGCCGTCATCGAGGCGGGCGCGACGACGCTGAACATCCCGGATACCGTCGGCTACACCGTCCCCGAGCAATACGCGGAGTTGATCGGCTACTTGCGGGCCAACGTCCGCAACGCCGACGATGTGATTTTCAGCGTCCACTGCCACAATGATTTGGGGCTCGCCACGGCCAACTCGCTGGCGGCCGTCCGGGCCGGAGCGCGGCAGGTGGAGGGGACCATCAACGGCATCGGCGAACGCGCGGGCAACGCCGCGTTGGAAGAAGTCGTCATGGCCCTCAAGATGCGCAACGACTACTACGGCGGCGTCACCACCGGCATCAACACAAAGGAAATCGTGAAGGCGTCGCGCCTGGTCAGCCGCATGAGCGGGCTGATGGTCCAGCGTTCCAAGGCCATCGTGGGCGAGAACGCCTTTGCCCACGGCTCCGGCATCCACCAGGACGGCATTTTGAAGAAGCGCGAAACCTACGAGATCATCGACCCGCGCGATGTCGGCTGGGGCGAGACCGAGTTGCCGCTCACCAAGCACAGCGGCCGCCACGCGGTGGCGAAGCGCCTGGAGCATTTGGGCTATTTCCTCAACGAAAAGGAATTGGGCAGCGTGTTTGTCCGGTTCAAGGAAATCGGCGACAAGAAGAAATTCGTTTACGACGACGACCTCTCCGTATTGGTGGACGATTCCATCGACGCCCACTTGGAGGGCTACACGCTCGACTACATCCATGTCGCCAGCGGCAGCTCCACCATCCCCACCGCCACCGTGCGGCTGAAGCGGGGCGAGGAGATTTTGCAGGATTCCAGCCCCGGCAACGGAGCCGTGGACGCCGCCATGAAAACCATCGACCGCATCTTGAACCAGCAGGGGCACCTGGTGGAATACAACGTGCAGGCCGTCACCCAGGGCAAAGACGCGCTGGGCGAAGTGACCCTCAAGTGCGACTTCGGCGGCGGCCCGCTCGTCACAGGCAAGGGGGCCAGCACCGATGTGATCGAAGCCAGCGCCCGCGCCTACTTGAACGCCGTCAACCGCGTGCTCAGCAACAAGACCCAGGGGCAGGCAGCTCCGGCGTCGGACGCGCCGTAGCGGCAAGGGTGATCTCCACCTCCAGGCCCGAGGGACGGCGGTTGCGTGCCACCACGCTGCCGCCGCACGCCTCCACGCACGATTTGACGATGGCCAGCCCCAGGCCGAACCCGCCCGTCTCGCGGCTGCGCGAGGCGTCGAGCCGGTAGAAGGGGTCGAAGATCCGCGCCAGCGTCTCCTCGGGCACGCCCGGGCCGGAGTCTTCCACCGTCAGGACAACCCGGTCGCCGGAAGGCTTTGCGTACAGCCGCACCGGCTCCGCGCCGCCCGCGTGGCGCACGGCGTTGCGGACCAGGTTCGCCACGGCGCGCACGAGCATCCCCGGCTCGGCCAGCACCCAGAGATCCGCCGGAATATCCATTTGCGACAGGCCTCCCGGGGCCTCGCGCCCGGCCGCGCGGGCCGCCGCCTCCGCCAGCGCCACCGGCTCCAGCCTGATCTCGCGTTTCCCCAACCCGGCCCGGGAAAAAGCGAGAACCCCGTCCACCAGCCGGGCCATCTCCCGGGCTTCCTCGCGCACGTCGGCGATGCGCGGTTGCAGCGCGCCGGCCGCCTGCGCCTCCAGGAGGCTCAAGGCCAGCTCGATGCGGGCCAGCGGGGAACACAATTCGTGCGCCGCGTCCCCCAGGAACCGTTTCTGGCCCGTGACAAACCCGGCGAGCCGCTCCGACATCGTGTTGATGGCCAGGCCGAGCCGCCCCAGCTCGTCGCGCCGCCCCGCGTCCACGCGGACTTCGAAGTTCCCCTGCGCCACCTCTTCCGTGGCCCGCGTGATCTGCGAGACGGAGCGCGTGACGCCCCGGACGAACGGCACCCAAAGCAGCAGGGAAAGCGCCAGCGTCCCGAGGCCCACCGTCGCCCACAGCCCGGCGTCAAAGAAAAGGCCGCCGCCGCTCAATGTCGGGGAGACGGCCAGGAGCACCTGGGTTTCCGCCGGAGCGCCCGCCATCCGTTTGGCGAGGTTGATCCGCACGCCCGCCCAGTAGCGGACGGGAGCTTCCGTGCGGACCATGAACTTCGGGTGCGGGCGGGGAGGCTGGGACGGCGGCACGGGGAGGGCCAGTTGCCGGGGCCTCCGCGACGGACCTTCAAGCGCCGCGGGCGGGATCTGGCCGCGAAACGCCGGGAAACGGGCCCGGACTTGCGGGGGCAATTCCACCAAAGCGCCCGCGCTCTGCGTGCCATTGGGGCGGAAGAGGAAGAACTCCACGCCGTCGTAAGACTCGTTGAAGCGCGCCATCACGCCGTCCCAGGCCGTCCGGGGCGTTTCCCGCAGCTCGATTTCCAGCATCCGGGCCACCATCTCCATCCGCCCGGCGATCTGGCCCGCCAGCAGCGAATCGAGCCCCGCGTGGAATTGGAACCGGAAAAAGCCGTACAGCACCGCGCCCAAAAGCAGCAGGTTCAGGAAGAACCAGAGCAGGATCTTGGCGTAAAGGGGGCAGCGGACGCGCATGGGGGAAAGAAAGAATCAGGAGACCAGGAAGCCAGGAAAAGAGACGGCCGTCTCTTTCCGATTCCTGGTTTCCTGGCTTCCTAATATTTCGATGATAAGCATGGTCTACGGCGGCGGCGGGATCAGCGTATAACCCGCCGAGCGGACGGTGCGGATAAAGCGCGGCTCCTTGGGGTCGTCGCCCAGTTTTTTGCGCAACGCGGAGATGTGGACGTCGACGGAGCGATCAAAGACTTCGTAATTCCGCGCGCGGATTTCCTCCAAAAGCGCTTCGCGGCTGCGGACGCGCCCCGGGGCGCGGGCCAGGCAGGCCAGGAGGTCGAACTCGATCGGCGTGAGCGTGAGTGGCGCGCCGTGGAGAGCCGCCGTGCGCGAAACGGGCTCCAGGCGCAGCGGCCCGGCCGTGATCTCCGGCGGCGGTTCCGCCCCGTCGGCGCAGCCCGCGCGGGCCGCCCGGCGCATCACCGCCCGCAGGCGCGCCAGCAGTTCGCGCGTGGAGAACGTCTTGGGGAGGTAGTCATCCGCGCCGCTTTCCAGCCCGGCGATCCGGTCCTCCTCGCCGCCACGGGCCGTCAGCATCAGCACCGGCACGGCGGAACGCTCGCGGATGCGCCGGAGCGCTTCAAACCCGTCCATCTCCGGGAGCATCACGTCCAGGATCACGGCGTCCCACGGCTCTTCCGTGGCCTTGCGCGCCCCTTCGGGCCCCGTGTGCGCGGCCTCCACGGCGTAGCCCATCGCGCCCAGGTAATCGGCGATCAGGCGGCAGAGTTTACGGTCGTCGTCAATGACGAGCACGCGCGGCAGCGGGGCGGTTCCCGCGCAGGAAGAGGACGCCTTGGGCGGCAGGGACGGCATGGGCGCAAGAGTAACCCGGGTCCGGCGGAAAGCCCGCAACTTTTACACTTTCTTAACAATTTCGCCCGCCGCTTCACATGGATTCTTAACAGAGCGGGCGTCGAATCTGATGCAGGAACAAGCACTGCACCCAAACCAAAGTAATCACTACCTATGCATAAAATCCTCACCACTGTCGCGCTGACGCTCGTGGCGTCCGCGTTCACCACCTTCGCCCAGGAAACGCCCGCCCCGGCGGCGCCGTCTCCGGCCGCGCCGTCGCCCGCGCAGCCCAACCCGTCCGGCAAAGCCAAGCCGGAACGGCGGGGGATGCGCATGCCGCTCATCGCCGCGCTCGACGCGAACCATGACGGCGTGATCGACGCCCAGGAGATCGCCAACGCCCCGGCCGCGCTCAAGACGCTGGACAAAAACGGCGACGGCCAACTGACCCGCGACGAACTGCGTCCCGCGCGCCCCGAGGGCCAGCCGCCCCGCGCGGAAGGCCGGGCGAAAGAGCGCCGCGGCGGACGCCCGGGCGGCGACGGCGCGGAAAAGCGGCCGCACAATCCGCTCATCGAAGCCCTCGACGCGAACCGTGACGGCGTGATCGACGCCCAGGAGATCGCCAACGCTCCGGCCGCCCTCAAGACGCTGGACAAAAACGGCGACGGCCAACTGACCCGCGACGAAATCAAGCCCGTGCGCCCCGACGGCGACCAGGATCCCGGCACCAAGAACGCCGAACACCCAAAACGCGGCCACAAGCAGAACCCGGCCGCCACGGCCACCCCGGCTGCTCCCACGGCCACGCCGTAACCACGGCCGAATATGGCAAAATGACGTGCGCGATCGCCAGAGGGGATCTCGTTCCCAATCTCCAGATTGGGAACGCACTTGCTCCCCGAAGCTCCTGCTTCGCAACCCGTGGAAGACCGGACGGATTTCCCCCATTTACCGAGGCGTTTTCTGTAAACGGGGTTCCGTTCCGCAATGGAATTGCCGTTGCACGTGCGGTCCCAAATGGAGTTTGGGACCGAGCGCCTTTGGCGCAAAGAAAAACGCGTCCGCTACGGCCACGCCGTAACCACGGCGAAATAGCATAACGGCAGGACGGCACTCCTTGCCGCCCTGCCGCGCTTCGGGCAGCGCCAGATGCCGCCCTCTCTTGCTCCTTCTACAACGTCACGCCGTCTTTGAAGATGGCGATCTCGCGGAAGCCGTTGATCTCCGCCTTCGTGCGTTTCTGCCCGCTGGCAATAGCCAGCACGTCCAGGAAGAGGCGCGCGGTGAGTTCCTCGCGCGTTGTGCCGTGGAGGAGTTCTCCCGCGTCGAAGTCGATCCAGTTCTTCTTGTGCGCGGCCAGTTCCGAATTGGTGGAGACCTTCACCGTCGGCACGCAGCCGCCCAGCGGCGTCCCGCGTCCCGTGGTAAAGAGAATCACGTGCGCCCCGGCCGCGGCCAGCGCGGTGACGGCCACGATGTCGTTGCCGGGGCCGTTGAGCAAGTTCAGGCCGGGATGTTCCAGGCGGCCGCCGTATTCCAGCACGTCCACCACCTGCCCGCACCCGCCCTTTTGCGTGCAGCCGAGCGATTTTTCCTCCAGCGTCGTGATCCCGCCGTCCTTGTTGCCGGGCGAGGGATTCTCGTACACCACCTGGTTGTGCCTTAGGAAATATTCCTTGAAGCCGTTCACCATCCCGACGCATTTGTCGTAAATCTCCCGGGTCGCGCAACGGTTCATGAGGAGCGTTTCCGCGCCGAACATCTCCGGCACTTCCGTGAGAACCGACGTTCCGCCGCTGGCGATGAGCAAATCCGAAAACGAACCCACCAGCGGGTTGGCCGTGATTCCGGAGAGCCCGTCGGAACCGCCGCATTTGAGGCCGACGCGCAGCGCGGAAACGGGCACCGGCTCGCGCTGGACGGCTCCGGCGGCTTGCGCCAGCTCTTCCAGCAATTGCAGGCCCGTCTCCATTTCGTCCTCCACCTGTTGGGAAACGAGGAAGCGGTAGCGGCCCGAGTCGGCATCGCCGAGCGCTTCGCGGAAGCCGGCCATGGTGTTGTTCTCGCAGCCCAGCCCGATCACGAGCACGCCGCCCGCGTTGGGATGGTGCGCGAGGCTCGCGAGGAGCCGCCGGGTCGTGGCATGGTCCTCGCCAAGCTGGGAGCAGCCGTAGGGATGGGTGAACGCGTAGACGCCGTCCACGGTGCCGTGCGGCAGCCGCTCGCCGAAGCGCTTGGCCAGCGCCTCGGCGACGTGGTTCACACAGCCCACCGTTGGGAGAATCCAGAGTTCGTTGCGGATGCCGACGTCGCCGTTGGGCCGCTTGAATCCGTCAAACATGGGCCCGCCCGCGCGGGGGGCGACGGCGTTGGGCTGGGGCCGGTAGGCGTATTCCAGCATCCCGCTCAGGTTCGTTTTGATGTTGTGGGAATGCACCCACGCGCCAGCCGGGATCGCCTCCGTGGCATGGCCGATGGGGCTGCCATACTTGATCACATTCGCTTTTTCGCCGATGTCCGCGAGGGCGACTTTGTGGCCGCGCGGGATCGGCTGGGAGAGCGTGAGGCAGGCGTCCCCCACGGGGAGGGAGCGCCCGGCTTCCAGGTCCTCCAGGGCGACGGCGACGTTATCGGCGGGGTGGATGCGCAGAAGAGGCGTGCTCATAAGGAATAAGAGGAATGAGGAAACCAGGAAGCCAGGAAAAGAGACGGCCGTCTCTTTCCGATTCCTGGTTTCATGGCTTCCTCATTGAATTTTGTTTGTAAGGGACCTGGGCGGTGTTCACGAATTGGAAGGAAGGGAAATTACAGGCAAGCGTGTCGGTTAGGACCTCGTGAATTGATAACAGGATTAACAAGATTAAGGAGGATTTACGGGATAAGATGAAGGGGCGTTGTTGCGGCATCTGAGCAAAATCCCG
>JAQTMF010000100.1 GCA_028714515.1 Chthoniobacteraceae bacterium
CCGTGTGCGCGCCGCTTTTCGCCGCCTCCTCGTCCAGGGACACGCGCCTCCCGCGCGCCACGGCGTCGGTCACGCAGGGTTTGCCCTCGGTGAGCGTCCCGGTTTTGTCAAAGGCGACCACCTCCACCTCGGCCGTCTGCTCCAGGTGCACGCCTCCCTTGAAAAGGACGCCCCGGCGCGCCGCCCCGCCGATGGCCGAGAGGATGGAGGCGGGCGTGCTCAAAATCAGGGCGCACGGCGAGGCGACCACCATCACCGTCATCGCCCGGTAGAAAATCTGGTCGAACGACTGGTGCTCCAAAAATTGCGGGAAAAGATGCGGGAGAATGGAGGGCCCGCAAATCAGCGCCAGCGTGAACGCCAGGACGGCGCACGCGTAGCCTTGCTCCGCGCGGTCCAGGAACCGCTGCGCCCCGGCCTTCTCGCTCTGCGCCTCCTCCACCATGCGGATCAGCTTTTCGATGGTCGAGTCCTTCGCCAGCCGCGTGACGCGGATCTCCAGGCCGCCGCTCTGGTTGATCGTCCCCGCGAACACCGGGTCGCCCGCGCTTTTGAGCACCGGCATCGACTCGCCCGTCACCGACGCCTCGTTCACGGCGCTGGAGCCTTCCACGATCTCGCTGTCCAGCGGGATCGCCTCCCCGGGGCGCACCAGCACGATGTCGCCGATCACCAGTTGCTCCACCGGCAGCAGCGCCGTCGCTTCGCCGCGCCGCGTGAGCGCGTTCTCGGGCCGCATTTTCATGAGCGAGCGGATCGCCCGGCGCGTCCGGTCGATGGCGAACTCCTGGAGGACGTTGGAAATCGAAAAAAGGAACAGCAGCGTCGCCCCCTCCAGCGGCGCGCCCACAAAGGCCGCCCCCAGCGCCGCCAGGACCATCAGCAAATCGACATCGATCGTCCATTGGCGCAGCGAACGGAGGCTCGCCCGCACGCCGAACGCCCCGCCGGTTACGTAGGCCAGGACATACCACAGGGTGGAAAACGGCGTGTCGCCGGCCGCCCGCCGGTGGACGTACCAGCCCGCGATGGTGAACAGCAGGCAGAGCACCGTGCAGGCCGCTTCCACGCCGTTGGTGCGGTACCACGGCTTGGACTCCTCGCGCGTGAGCGGGCGGACGTCCGCGCCGGTCGCGCTGACTTTTTCCACCACCTCCTCCGGCGTGAGCACCTGGTGGTTGTAGGTGACGGTCATCACGCCGCCGATGAACGTCGCCCTGGCGCGCCGGACGCCCGGGATCGCCTCCGCCTTCCGCTCAAACCGCATGGCGCACGCCTCGCTTGCCCGCCCGCGCAGCCGCAGCAAGCATTTGCCCAAGACGGATTTCTCCTCCGGCACCAACTGGCTGGCCACGTCGCGGATGGATTCATCGGTAATCACCGACGGATCGTAGTCGATCGTCACCGAATGCCGGGCCTCGTCCACGGAAGCGCGCAAAACCCCCGGGGGCACCTCGCCGGGATTGCCGGGAGGAGTAGCGTCGCGCGGTGGTTTGGTATCGCTCATGGGCCAGGGGTTACTCTACGCGCTCTCATTTAAAAAAACAGCCTTCCCACGCAGGGGAAACGCGGGGGAGCCCCCAAAAATCCCTAAAAAAATCCCGATCTTCATACTTCCTTAACAATCGCCCGCTATAAATCCAGCGATTCTCTAGAAAACCGCCCTCCCCCCTCCATGAAGGCCCTCCTTCTCGTTTCCCTTTTTTCCGGCGCGGCCCTTTGCGCTTCCGCCGGGGAATCCGTTTTCGAAAGCGGAACTTCCGTCCCGCCGACGAAGTCCGGCTTGCAAGTGGCGCCCCTCGGCAAGCTCGACAGCTTCGTTTTCGCCCGGCTCCAGAAAAAGGGACTGGAACCGGCCCTGCCCTGCTCCGACGGCGTCTTTGTGCGCCGCGTTTACCTGGACGTGATCGGCACCCTCCCCACGGCGGACGAGGCGAGGGCGTTTCTCGACGATCCCTCGCCCCAAAAGCGCTCCGCCCTCATCGACCGCCTGCTGGAGCGGGACGAATTTGCCGACTACTGGGGGATGAAGTGGGGCGACCTCCTGCGCGTCAAATCCGAGTTCCCCGTCAACCTCTGGCCCAACGCCGCGCAAGCCTACGACCGGTGGATCCGCACCGCGCTGCGGCAAAACAGGCCCTACCCGCAATGCGTGCGGGAGCTGCTCACCGCCAGCGGCAGCAACTTCCGCTCCCCCGCCGTCAACTTCTACCGCACGGCGGGCAGCCACGATCCCCAGGCGCTGGCCCGCATCGCGGCCCTCGCCTTCCTGGGCGAACGCATGGAGAAATGGCCGGAGGAAAAGCGGGCCGCGTTCGCCGTCTTTTTCTCGCAGATCGGCTTCAAAGCCACCGGCGAATGGAAGGAGGAGATCGTCACCTTCAGCGGCGTGGACGAGAAAACCAAGCCGCAGACCCGCGCCGCCTTCCCGGACGGCACCCGCGTGTCGCTCCCGCCGGAGAAAGACCCGCGTGAAGTCCTGGCCAACTGGCTCGTTTCCTCCCCCAACTCCCCGCTGGCGCGCGTCGCCGTCAACCGCGTCTGGTACTGGCTGCTGGGCCAGGGGATTGTCCAGGAGCCGGACGACTTCCGCCGCGACAACCCGCCCAGCCACCCGGAGCTGCTTGCCTGGCTCGCCCGGGAGTTGACCGATTCCCACTACGACCTGAAGCACATCTACCGGCTCATCCTCAACTCGCGGACCTACCAGCTCTCGTGCATCCCCTCCGCCCACCCCGGCGGCCCGGCCGACTTCGCCGCCTACCCGCTGCGCCGCCTCGACGCCGAGGTGGTCATCGACGCCCTCAACCAGATCACCGGGAAGACGGACGAATACTCCAGCATGACGCCCGAGCCCTTCACGTGGATCCCGCCCGAGAAACGCTCCATCGCGCTTCCCGACGGGAGCATCAGCAGCGCCTTCCTGGACCTCTTCGGCAGGCCCCCGCGCGATTCCGGGCTCCTTGCCGAGCGCAACAACCGCGCCACGGCCGCCCAGCGGCTTCACCTCCTCAACTCCGCCCACATCCGTTCCAAGCTCTCCGACAGCCAGCCGTTGCGCGCCCTTTTCCGCGTGGCGGGGAACCCCGAAAAAGCCGTCGCGCCGCTTTACCTGACGATCCTCTCCCGTTACCCCACCGCCGACGAAGAAGCGGCCTTCAAGACCTACCTCCAATCGGCCGAAGCCAAGGGCGACAACGCCCTGGGCGATCTTGCCTGGGCGCTCGTCAACAACACCGAGTTTCTTTACCGCCATTAACTTCCAAAAGACAGAGAAGGGTCCGCAGATTACGCAGATTCCCGCAGATTTTCGGAATGACAAAAAGGAATCTTCCGTCTTCCAATCTGCGTCCCTCTGCGAAATCCGCGGATAAACCTCTTTGAATGCGTGAACAGACCCTAACCCCCATGCCCTCCTCTTCCTCCTTTGGCCATCCGGTTTCCCGGCGCAGCGTCCTGCGCGGCGGCGCACTGGCCGCCGCCGGGCTGCTCCTGGGAAAACATTTCCCCTTTGCCCAGGCTGCCGCGGCCGCCGCTCCCGCCCCCGGGGCGAAGGCGAAGGCCGTCATCCAAATCTGGCTCTGGGGCGGCCCCTCGCATCTCGATACCTTCGATCCCAAGCCCGCCGCCGGGTACGACTACTGTGGCCCGCTTAACAAACCGATCCCGACCAACGTGGACGGGATGGTCATCGGCGAACTCCTCCCGCAGCTCGCCCAGCAGGCCGATAAATACAGCCTCCTGCGCGGCATGACGCACGGCAACAACGGCCACGAGACCGCCGCCTACATTGTCCAAACCGGCCACGCCGAGGGGGACCGCCTCGTCTATCCCTCCATGGGCGCCGTCGTCTCGCTCCTGAAAGGCTACGAGGCGGGCTACCACGGCATGGTCCCCCCCTACATCGTGCTCACCCAGCCGCAGGGGCGCTTTTCCGAAGCCGGGTTCCTCGGGCCGCGGTACAAACCCTTCGCCACCGGGGGCGACCCGGCGCGGCAACCGTTCGCCGTCCAGGGCATCGTCGCCGAGGGGATCTCCACCCGCCGCCAGCAGGAGCGGCGTGATCTGCTCCACCACCTCGACACCCTTGGCAACGCCCTGCCGGGCGACAACGTGCTGGCCGAATTCCGCCAGAGCGAGGAGACCGCCTACGATATGATCCTGGGCGAGGGGGCCAAAATCTTCGATCTCGCCCAGGAAGGCCAGCCGATGCGCGACTGGTATGGGACGAACACGTTCGGCCAGTCGTGCCTCGTCGCACGCCGCCTCGTGGAGCGGGGCGTGCGCTTCATCACCATCAACTCCAACGGCTGGGACACCCACAAGGAGAACTTCCAGGTCATGCGCCGCAAAGTCCCCGATTTGGACAAAGGCCTGGCCGCGCTTTTGCAGGACATCGCCTCGCGCGGGCTGCTGGAGAGCACCATCGTCTGGGTCAGCGGCGAATTCGGACGCACGCCGAAGGTCCAGTGGGAGGCTCCGTGGAACGGCGGACGCGGCCACTGGGGCAAAGCCTTCTCCGCGCTGATCGCGGGCGGCGGCTTCCGGGGCGGGCAGGTCGTGGGCTCCACCGACGCCAAGGGCGAGGAAGTCCGCGAACGCCCCGTCTACCCGTGGGACCTGCTCGGCAGCATGTACCAACAACTCGGCATCGACCCCGACGGCGCTTTCCCGCGCATGGGCGACCCCGCCATCCGCTTCACCCAGGCGCTTGCCCCCGGCATCCCCACCGGCGGCCGCCTGAAGGAAATCATGTAACCCCCCCTTTGCCGCCATGCCGCACCGCCTCGTCCTTCGCATGCTCGCCGCCGTTCTCCTCCTGGGAGCGGGCGCGCTCCCCGCCCCTGCGCAACAAGGCAGACGGCTGCCGCGCATCGGCTACCTCTTCCCGGCGGGCGTCCAGCGCGGGACCTCGTGTGAAATCACGGCCGGGGGGCAGTTCCTGGACGGCGTCACCCAGGCGTTCGTCTCCGGCAGCGGCGTCACCGTCACGCTTTTGCGCTACGAAAAACCGCTTCCCGGCAAGCGGATGACGGAATTGCGCGACTACCTCCAGGAGGCCCGCAAAAAAGAGACGGACGCCCTGGCCCAGGCCCCGCCGCCCAAGCCGTTCAAACCGGCCCAGTTCAACCGCCCCGAGCATATTGCCGAAGTCCTCAAGGAATCCGGCGCCACCGACGACGAGATCCGCGAATTTCTCAAAAAACGCCAGCAAGAGAACGACCCCAAGCGCCAGCCCAACCAGCAAATCTCGGAAACCGCCATCTTCAAAGTGGACGCGGCCCCGGACGCCGCCCCCGGCCCGCGCGAGTTGCGCCTCCTGACCACCCTGGGCCTCACCAACCCGCTCGCCTTCTGCGTCGGCACCCTCCCCGAGAGCTGCAAAGAAGGGCAAACGGGCAAAACCCTCGACACCGCCCCGCGCATCCCGCTCCCCTCGGTCTACAACGGCCAGATTCTTCCGGGCGAGACCCACCGCGTCGCCTTCCAGGCCCGGCGCGGCGCGCGCCTGGTCGCCGCCATCCAGGGCCGGGACTTGATACCCTACCTCGCCGACGCCGTGCCCGGCTGGTTCCAGCCCGTCGTCACCCTCACCGACGAGAAAGGGCACGAGGTCGCCTACGCCAACGCCTTCCGGTTCAGCCCCGACCCCGTCCTCACCTGCGAAATCCCCGCCGACGGCCTCTACCTGCTCGAAATCCGCGACGCCCTTTACCGGGGCCGCGAGGACTTTGTCTACCGCCTCACCGTGGGCGAAATCCCCTTCGTCACCGGCATCTATCCCCTGGGCGGGCCCGCCAACGCGGCCGCCGCCGTGGACGTGGCGGGCTGGAACCTTTCCCGCAAGCGCGTCATCGTCCCGCCCCAGCCGGAAGAGGGGCCCCACCCCGTGCCCGGCCTCGGCAACGGCTTCGTGATCGGCGACACCGCCTTTGACGCCGGCACCCTGCCCGAAACGGAGGAAAAAGAGCCCAACAACACCGTCGAGAGCGCGCAGACCGTCCGGCTTCCCGCCATCGTCAACGGCCGCATCGCCACGCCCGGCGACGAGGACGTTTTCGCCATTTCCTGCCAGGCCGGGGCCCGGATCGTTGCCGAAGTGACCGCCCGGCGGCTCAATTCCCCGCTCGATTCGTGGCTCAAAATCACCGACGCCCTCGGCGCCCAGGTTGCCTTCAACGACGACCAGGAAGACAAAGCCGCGGGCCTCCTCACCCACCAGGCCGATTCCCTCCTTCGCTTCACCGCCCCCTCCGGCGGCACCTACTATGTCCACCTCGGCGACGCCCAGAAAAAAGGGGGCCCGGAATACGCCTACCGCCTGCGGATCAGCGCTCCCCGGCCCGGCTTCGCGCTCCGCTGGGTCCCCTCCAGCCTGAACGCCCCGCGCCCGGGCGTCACCCTTCCCTTCACCGTCTACGCCCTGCGCCAGGACGGCTTCGACGGCGACATCCAGCTCGCCTTCAAAGACCCGCCCCCGGGCTTCGCCATGCAAGGCGGCTGCATCCCCGCCGGGCAGGAGAAAGTCCGCGTCACCGTCACCTTCCCGCCCGAGCCGTCCAGCCAACCGATCCCGCTCACCGTCGAAGGGCGCGCCACCGTCGCGGGCCGCGAGATCCTCCGCCCCGCCGTCCCCGCCGACGACATGCTGCAAGCCTTCGCCTACCACCACCTGGTCCCCGCCCAAGCGCTGCTCGCCTGCGTCAGCGGCACCGCGCGCGTCCGCGCCGCCGCCGTTCCCTCGCCGGACCCCGTCACGCTCGCCCCCGGCGGCACCGTCCGCGCCCTGATCCGCATGCCCAACAACCGGCCCAGCGCCGCGCCCGGCGAACTCCAGGTCCAGCTCAGCGAACCGCCCGACGGCATCCGCGTCGAATCCGTGGAAATGGCCCCCGAAGGTGTGGCCCTCACCCTGCGCGCCGACGCCAGCGTGGCCCCCGGCCTGCGCGGCAACCTCATCGCCGAAGCCTTCATGGAACGGACCCCGCCCCCGCAGGAAGGCAAGAAACCGGAAAAGAAGCGGTGGTCCATCGGCCTCCTGCCCGCCCTTCCCTTCGAGATCGCGAAGCCCGCCCCTTCGCCGGATTCCAAGCACTAGTACCCTGTAACGCGCAACACTTCGCATCAAAGACAAAAGAGTTATCCGCAGATTGCGCAGATTTTCGCGGATTCCCGGAATGACAAAAAGGGATCTTCCGCCTTTAAATCTGCGGCCCTCTGCGAAATCTGCGGATAAACCTCTTTGAATTCGTAAACCGCTCCACGTGGCATGAAAACGGCGCGTCGCCACGTGTCATCCCGAGCTTGCGAGGGATCTCGCCAAGGCATCACGATCCCGAAGAATGGAAAGCGCCGAGACGTTTGCGAGGTCCCTCCCTGCGGTCGGGATGACAAGCAAGTTGGCCGGCCTTTTGTCGCATGTTTCGCAGATTTTCACGGATTCCAGAAAAGCTCCGCTGCCTTTCAATCTGCGTTTCTCTGCGAAATCTGCGGATAAACCTCTTTGAATTCGTAAACAGGCCCTAAACCGAAAATGCTCCAAGATTGACCGATCAAGATGGCCTGATATGTTCCTAAGGCCATGATTCCCATCGTGAAATCGCTCAAGCTGCTGGCCGATCCCACGCGGTTGCGCCTCCTCCTGCTCCTGGGCGAAGAGGAACTCTCCGTCGTGGAGCTTCAGGAGATCCTCGGCATGGGCCAAAGCCGCATCTCCAGCCACCTGGCCCAGCTCAAGGCCGCCAAGCTCGTCAGCGACCGCCGTGCGGGCAAAAACATCTACTACGGCCCCGCCGCTCCCTTCGAGGGCCCCTTGAAGGAAATCCTCGCCGCCAGCGCCGGAGAGATCGCCGAGGCCGCCCACGACCGGGCCGCCCTGCAGCTCATCCGCCACAAGCGCCAGGACAAGGTGCGCGATTATTTCAACAAACTCGCCGGGAAATTCGGGCGCAGCTACTGCCCCGGGCGCTCGTGGAAGGGCTTTGCCCACATGCTGCTGGCCCTGGTGGGGCCCATTACCGTGGCCGACCTCGGCGCGGGCGAGGGGACCTTCTCCCAACTGCTGGCCCGCCGCGCCAAGGCCGTCATCGCCGTGGATAACTCGGAGAAAATGGTCGAATTCGGCTCGCGGCTGGCCCGCGAACACGGCTTCGCCAATCTGGAATACCGGCTGGGCGACATCGAGGCGCCCCCCATCGCCGACGCCTCCGTCGATCTCGTTCTTTTGAGCCAGGCTCTCCACCACGCCCTCAACCCGGCACGCGCCATCGCCGCCGCCCACCGCATTCTCAAGCCGGGCGGCCGGATCGTCCTCCTCGACCTCCTGGCCCACCAGTTCGAAAGCGCCCGCGAGCTTTATGCGGACCTCTGGCTCGGATTTAGCGAGGTGCAGATCGACAGCCTGCTGCGCAACGGCGGCTTCCGCGACATCGACATCACCGTCGTGGACCGCGAGGCGGAGAGCCCCCACTTCCAGACCCTCTTCGCCACCGGCATCAAATAAGAAGCCGCGCGGGCACGGAGAGGAAAATTTTGGGTTTCCATTTTTCCCTCGTGCTTCGCTTGAAAAATGTGCTATTGTGGTTGTCTATGCCTATTCAGAAGAAAACTGCGTTTTCTCGTCGACTGCCGGATCTCGTCACCGAGGAACTCGTCAGCGTCCTTTCGCGGAAAAGCTCTTTCGAATTTAAGCAGCTCTTTGACATCGTGCACGAGAACCTCCGTGCGCGCAACGCCGCCAGCGGGGGCGAAGAAATGCTTCGTCTGCGAGCCTACGAGAAGCTCCAGAATCTCGTCGCGCGCGGAATGGTGAAGAAGACCGGGAAGAAATACCGCGGCCTGGCCTCCCTCGCCACGATGCAGCCGGTGGTTCCCGCCGCTCCCGCCACCGCCGCGGCCGCCGCCTAAAACCTGACCGCAGCGCTTCCCACCGCTTCCCACCGAATCGCCACACTCCACGCGGGGCTCCCTTTTTTGCCCCCTTTTCCCGCTCGTCTATGCTTAAGGATTATCTCCCGCTCCTCATCCAGGTCCTCGTGGCCATCGGGTTTGTCACCGTCGCGCTCGTCTTTAGCGTCCTTTTGGGCAAGACCGGCCGCCGCAACCCCACCAAGGACAGCCCCTACGAGTGCGGAATGCTCCCCATCGGCGGCGCGCAACCCCGGTTCGCGGTGAAGTTCTACCTGGTGGCGATGCTCTTCATCCTGTTCGATCTGGAAGTCGTTTTCATGTATCCGTGGGCCGCCGCCTACCGGGAATACCTCAAAATCAACGGGCCGCTGATCCTCTGGAGCATGCTCAGCTTCATCGGCGTCATCACGGTGGGATACGTGTACGCCATCAAAAAAGGCGTGCTCGACTGGAAGCGCTGACGCCTCCTCCCGCCCGATTCGCCTCCACGGGATAGGCCCGCGCCGAATCCGTTTTGATGGGCAAAATCCGCGCGATCTGGGAAAAGGCCGTTGGCTGGGCGCAACGCCTGCCGTTGGGGCGTTCCCCGGAGCCGCGCTGGTCTCCGCGACGCCGGGGGAGTAACGCCTCGCTTCTGCGCCGTCTCCGGTGGAGATCCTGCGTCGCCTGCGTCGGCGTCGTCGTCCTGGCGGGCAGCTTCGCCCTTGTGATCGCCCCCGACCCCGAGGAAGACGACGACCTGACCTTCCCCTTCGCCCGGCTCCCCGCCGTCATCATCGACGCCGGGCACGGCGGCAAGGACGAGGGGGCCAAATGCCGGGGCGTGCGGGAGAAAGACCTGACTCTCGACGTCGCGCTGCGGCTGGAGCGCATCCTCAACAGCCGGGGATTCCCCACCGTCCAGACGCGTACCGAGGACGTTTTCGTGCCGCTGCCCGACCGCGCCGCCATCGCCAACCGCGTCAAAGGCCCGGCGCTCTTTGTCAGCATCCATTTCAACCAAGGCAACGGCCGGGACATCGCCGGGATCGAAACCTTTTACGCCGACAACAAAGAACCCCCGCCCAACGACTGGACGTGGGTCGGCTTCTTCACCCGGTCGAGCCCGGCCGACCTGGGGGAAAACCTCGCGGCGGAAGTGCAATACGCCGTGATCCTGAAAACCGGCGCGCGCGATCGGGGCATCCGGGCGCGGCATCTCTACGTCACGCGCCACACCCGCTGCCCCGCGATCCTCGTGGAAGGGGGCTTCCTCTCCAACCGCATGGAATCGCACCTCCTCAACGACGCTGACTACGCCAACAGCCTCGCCGCCGGCATCGCCGACGGCATCGCCGCGTGGTGCAAAACCCGGAACATCCCCACCGCGCCCGCGCTGGTGCAGAAGCGCTAATTCCAATGAGCGCTCATCTTGAAAGCGATTTGGAATAAAAGCCGCGTCTTCCTCCTCTCAACTCTCAACCCTCCCCTCTCTCAACCATCTTCCCCGCGCCTTTGCCCTTTTGCGCGCGGTGTTTTCGTGCTATCGGTGCCCACACGCTTGTTTTGCGCCCATGAACAAATTGCTTCTCCTCTCCGCGCTCGCCGTCACGCTGGCCGCCCCGCTCGCCCAGGCCGACGACGCCGTCCGTAACGCCCAGACCACGCTCCGCGACACCGGTTTTTACACCGGCCCCGTGGATGGCGAACTCAACGACGCCACCAAAGCCGCCCTGCGCCGTTACCAGATCCGCAACCAGATGGAGCCCTCCGGCGAACTCACCGCCGAGACCTCCGCCGCGCTCGCCAAGGAAGCCAGTCCCGCCCCGGCCCCCGCGCCTGAGGCCGCGCCCGTGCCCCCGCCCGCTCCCGAAGCCGTTCCCGCGCCCGCCGCGCCGGTTCCGCCGCCAGCGCCTGTGGCCCCGGTTCCGCCGCCCCCGGCCGATCCGGGATACGCCGCCGTTTTTGCCCGCTCGCCTTACGAAAACGCCCCGGTTGAGATCCAACGGCGCACCGTGCGCGACGCGCAAGCCCTGCTCGGGCAACGGGGATTCTACAAGGGCGCGCCCGACGGCCTGCCCGGCCCCGGGTTTCAGAAGGCGCTGCTGCGGTTCCAGGCCGAGCGGGGATTGCCGCCCAGCGGACGGCTGGACATCGACACGCTGGCCGGGCTGCACCTGCTGCCCGTGGCCAAGCTCCCGCGTCCCCGCCGCGCGCCGGTGCCGTACGAGGCCCCGGTTCCCGGAGCAGTGCGCGGCGTGCCGGTGGACTAAAGTCCAATAGGAGATCCCCCGGGCACTGCCGGGGAGGCTCCCAGAGTTTGACTTGTCGAGCGGTCATGGGAGGAGAAGGCGGGGAGGGGTGTGGAATCAAAGAATAAAAACCTTCGTGCCTTCGTGTGAAATGAGCCAAGCATGGGCAAAGAGTTGGATCGTGGAGTTTCACACAAGACGAGGTCACACCCCGGAGCCCTGGGGCGTAGCGGTGATAGGG
>JAQTMF010000101.1 GCA_028714515.1 Chthoniobacteraceae bacterium
CGCACCCTCACCGCAAGACGCGGCGCTTCGCAAACAATCGCATCGCGGATCGGCCGGGAAACCGTCTGGATACGCCCCGCGTGGGCATAAAAGCGCATCTGACCCTTCGGATACCGGGCCGCGTGCACATACAGTTTCCCAAAGCGCTCGCCGCGCACCAGCATCGGCAGCCAGAAGGTATGGGTGACAAGAATATCCGCGGGCGGCAGAATCCGCCGGACCCGCAGCGAGTAGAGCAAATCCAGCGCCTTCAGCGCCACGAGCGACCCGGGCGCATCCGCCCCCGTCACCCGCACATGGCGGACGCCGCCGAGCGTCTCCCGCTCCGGCAAATCCAGGCAGCGCCGGGAAATATGCGTCACCTCGTGCCCGCGCCGGGCAAACTCCCGCCCCAGCGCGTACCAAATCTTCTCCACCGCGCCGCCCATGCGCGGCGGAACGGGCAGAAACGCCCCCTGCACAATCGTAATCTTCATACGCCCCCCTCCCCGGACCTCGCCGCCAGCTTCCGGTAAAGCGCGAGGTACTCCTCCATCATCCCGGAGAAAGTGAACCGCGAAACATTGGCCAACCCCGCCGCAACGCGCGCCTCGCGCTCCGCCCGGGGCTGGCGCAGCACCTCCGCCACAATCACCGCGGCGGCATCCGGGTCGGCCGGATCGATATAAAACGCCGGCGCGCCCCCCACCTCCGTCATCGGCGCGCGGCCGGTCGTCACCACGCGGCAGCCGCAAGCCTGGGCCTCCACGATCGGCCAGCCAAAGCCCTCGTCCCACGAAGGGAAAAGCAAACACTCCGCCAGCGAATACAAAGCGCGCAAATCCTCATTGGAAGCCCCCTGCAGCGCAACCACATCATGCTGCATCGCGGGATCCTCCGCCGCGAACGGGATCAACTCCCGCCGCAAAGGCGGCCCCGCGCAAACCAGCCGCGGAGGCTCCGCGCCCTGCGCCCGCGCCCGCCGCCGCAAAGCCGCATACATCGCCAGCAGCCCGCCCCGGTTCTTGTACCAGGCATCGCCCCCCACGTGGAGCACGAAGGGCGGGACCTCGCCCCCCAGCAAACGCGCCACCCGCGCGCGCGCTTCCGGCACCGGCATCGGCGTATACGGATAATGCAAGCCATTGAGAATCACCCGGCAGCGCCCGGGCGGGATTCGCGCGACGCGCAAAAGATGTTCCTGGGTAGCATGGGATACGCACGCGATACACCCCGCCTTGCGCAACCCGGCGAGAATCAGCCGCTGGAAAAGCCTCCCCGTGCGGGAAGTCGGGTTCTGGGGAACCTCCCCCAGCGCGGACCGGATCGGCATCACATCGTGGCAAGTCACCAGGTGAGGCCAGCACGCCACCCGGGGCACATACATCCCATTGGAGTGATCGCAAATGTGCACCACAAAGCCCCCCTTCTCGCGCCGCAGCCGCCAGCTCAGAACCACCGGGAAAAGGAGAAACTTGTCGATATAAAACAGCCACTTCCCCAAGCGGCCCGCCCATGGAGCGAGCTTCCCGAAAACCGTCCGCGGGCGCAACAGCTCCGCCGGGACATCGCGCTCCCGCAAACCGCGCAAAAGCATCTCCGGGAACAGCTTCATGCTGAACTGGAATTCGTCGGAATTGCCGACCAGGAAAACTTTGAAAGGTGCGGATTTCATCGGCGCAAAAGGAGCGGCGTTTTCCCCGCCCGTGTTTGTTCAAGCCGCTCCACAACGCGGATCTCCACCGCCGCCAGGCGCGGGTTGATCTTCCCCAGCCGGTCGCGGATGCCGTCCATCGCCTCCTCCCCCAACGGCGCGAGCGTCGTCAGAAAAAGCGTGAGCCGCTCCCCCTCCTGGACCATCTGGTAGCCGCTCACCTCCCGCACCGGCTTCACGGCGTGGGAAACCGCCTCGGAGTGGATCCGCTCGCCCCCTCCGAGTTCCAGGAAAGCATTGGCGCGGCCCAGCACCTCCGGGAAGGCGCGGACCCCCAGGCACGGCGCGTCCAGCGCCAGCGCATCGCCCAAATCATAGCGGACCAGCGGGAAAGCGCGCGGGTAAAGGCTCGTCACGCGGACCCGGTAGCCCCCGCAAGGCGCGGGCTCGGTCGCTTCGACAAAATAGCTCAGCCAAAAAACGCGCAAATCGCCGCCGGGATGCGTATGAGCCAGCGCCCCCGTCTCCACACTCCCATATTCCATCACCACCGGAGCCCGGAAAACGCTTTCGATGAGTTCGTGGGAATCGGCCCGGGGGAACGATTCGGAAGTGGCGACAACCGCCTTCAAGCGGGCCCGGCTCACCCGCCCGGCCGCTTGAACCACCCGCGCCAGGCGGTCCAGCGCCGCGCTGTAACCCAGCATATAAGCGGCGGGCGACACCAGCAAACGCTCGAACGCGCGCAACAGCGAGGCATCGGCAAGGTCGTAAGCCGAAACGCGCTCGATCCCCAGCAGCGCATCCTTCACCTCGCGCTCGCGGGCATGGATCCACCCGCGCGCCCCCGTCCCCAGCAAGTGGCTATGCCCCCAAATGCGGAAAGAAGCATCCGCCGGGTCAATGCCATACCAGGAGCGCCCCAGCCACTCATTGCACTCCGTCTCCGCCGTCTCCGCCCTCCACGCGGGCAGCGAAACAGGCTCGGCCGAGGAGCCGCCCGTCACGCGCCACCCCTCGGCGGGCCGCGCCGCGTCGGCAAGCTCCGGCAAATGCGCGTAAACAAACGGCCGATCCGCGACAGGCAGCGCGGCGGCGAAATCCTCCCAGCTCGCGAAAGAACGCGGAGCCGCGCGCCGCTCCACCAGCCTCGCGTAAAACGGAACCGTCCGCTGAATGCCCTCCCAGCAGCGGTTGAACCGCGAAAGCTGCTCGCGCAACGGCGCATCGCCGCGAACGGCGTCACGGTAATCCGCCGCGCGGGCATCGCGCGCCGCGCGCCGCCGCCGGGCCAAAAAACAGCGCACCGGGTTCATTGGAACGCCCCTCCGTGCAACCGTTCCGCGAAAATCGAGCGCCCGCGCCGCCGGGGCGCGGCGACTTGCACCGCCGCGAATTCCGGCCTGCCCTCCTCCACCGCGTTCATCGCGGCCAGGCACAACCCCGCGCCAAACACCGCAAAGCCAAGCGCCGTCGGCTGGCCAAACTGCCCCTGGATCACCAGCAAAAAGCTCGCGCTGAAAACCAGCAACGGGAGCGGGTTGCGCTGCCGCTCAAACGCGAACGAAGCCATCCACCCCAAGTACGCGGCAATCGCCACGCGCAGCAGCAGAAAAGCCATCCCCAAAACGGGCCCCGCCTCCTTGACGACGCGCGCCCACTCCCCCTCCGCCAGCAGAAAACCGCGCTCGCCGCTCAACATCCCCGCGGCCGCATTCGTGCCGATCCCCAGCCCATAGCCCAGGAACGGAGCATCGGCCGCCGCGCGGAAACCGTCCAAATAATCCCCCAGCGCCCGCTCGATAATCCCGTGCTGCACCCCGCCGCAGCTTTGGCCAAACCGCGCGGCATGGACCATCATCCCCTCCTGGAAAACCGGCAGCGACATCACAAGCCACAACCCCGGCAGCGCCAGCAGCACGAACTTCAGCGAACCGCCGATATACCCGGGCCGCCGCAAGCAAATCAGCACCAGAACCGCCACGGAAATCACCACGGCGGAAACCGTCGCGCGGCTGCCGGAGATCACCACCATCAGGATCGTCGCCGGAGCGGCCGAGAAAAGCAGCCAGCGGGGATAATAGCGCCGGTCCAAAACGGCAAAGAGCAGACAAGCCGCCACCAGCGTGAGGTAATTGGCCAGGCCGTTGGTAAAAGAGAACGTGCCCGGAGGCCGGATCTTGCCAAACCCGACATCCAGTTGCCCCCCCTCGCCGCCGCCCACGCCGACATTCACCCAGGCCGACGGCCCCGCCCTGAACTGCACCATGACCAGCAGCACCATCGGGATCGCCGTCAAGAGCAGCCCGATGCAAAGCGCCCGCACATCGCGCGGCGTCAGCACCTTGGGCATCAGGAAAATGAGCGGCAAGTGGAGAAAATCCGTGCGCCACCCGTAAAGGCTCACCAAGAGATTCCCCGCGCCGGAAACCAGCGAAACAAGAAAAGTCACGATCCCCAGGCCGGTGATCCACCCGGCAAAGCTGCCCGAAGGATAAACGCCTTTGGCAAACGCGAGCCCGTAAATCAGAATCACCACGGGATCGCGCACAATGAGCAGCGGGTTGGCGAGCCCCGGCATCACCCACTTCCGCAGCGCCCCCTCGTAAATGAGCAAAACGAAATAAAGCCAGATCAACCGCCGGATCCACTTCAGCGGATCGGCGGCGGCAGGATCGCTCGTACGTTGGAAATCGGCGAAATTCATCAGCTTTGCGCTTCAGGCAGAGCGGCGGCAACCGCCTGGGCCAGCCGCTCGCGGTAGCGCTCCCAAGTATGGCGCAGAGCGGTCTCCCGGGCGGCGGATTTCATCGCCCAGAGTAAACCGGGATCCCGCGCAAGTAAATCCAGCTTTTCGGCAATAGCCTGGGCGGAACGGATCGGCACCAGAAAACCGCCCCCGCCCTCCTCCAGCAAATCGGGCGCGGCCGTATGCTCCGTCGCGATAATGGGGAGCCCCTGCGCCATCGCCTCCAAAAGCACGAGGCCGAACCCCTCGAAAAGCGACGGGAAAACAAACACATCGTGCCGGCTCATCTCCCGCAGAACCGCGTCATGCGCCAGCGAAGGGATCCAGCGGTGCCGCCGCAGCGCGGCATCGAGCGGCGCGCAATCCTCCGTCGTCTTCCTCCCCACAAGCGTCAGCTCCACCCCGGCCCCCAGCATCTCCACCGCCTCCAGCAAATACGAAAGCCCCTTGCGCTGCCCCAGCCCGCCCACAAAGAGAACCTTCAGCGGACCGCCCCGCCGCGCCGGTTCCTCCCGCCCCGCCGCGACCGGGAACGCCAAAGGCGCGCCATACGGGATCACGTGGACCGGCTTGGAAAAAGCCTCCCCCGCCCGCGCGAGCGTGCGCGTCGTAAAAGAACTCGCCACAAACACCGCGTCGGCGAGAGCCAGCTCCTCCTCCTTGCGCGCGAGCTTGGCCGGGCTATCCAGCGTCCCCGTCAGCGTACACGCCCACTGCGGCTCGCGCTCCTGTTCCTCGCGGTACACCGCCTGGGCCGCCCGCCAGTAACCGATGGGCAAATCGTAAAAACACCGCATCCCCCGGGCCCGAGCGGCGGCGAACGTCGCGGCCGCGCCATCTTCGTAAGCATAAACAGCCGAAAACGCCGCATCCGCCCCGGCCGCGCGGCGGGCCACCCGCCGGTCCAGCGTCCGGTAAACGGCGTCGATGCAAAAAGGGCCGGTCTCGTGCGCCGTCAGCCACGGCAGCGGCCACCGGCTTGCCGCCATGCGGACCGCCTCGCGCCAGGGATAATAATGGGCGCGCTCCCGCAGAGCCTCCGGCAGCGCCCGCCGCCCCAACAGCCGCCGCACCGCCCGGGGCAGCACCCGGTTCCACGCGGACCCCGGGTTCCAGCCCACGCACGTCCAATATTCGCCCAGCAACCCCGCCCCGGCCAGCGCCAGAGCGGCCTGCCGGACATTGGCATTGCCGGTGGGATGGGAGAAAAGAATCATCGCGTCGATTTTTCGAAAACCTCAAGATACGCGTCCGCCACGGCACGCGCCGTATGGGCGGCGAGATGCGCGGGAGCGGCCGCCTCCCATTGTGCGGCCAAGTCCGGGCGCGTCAAGGCCTCGCGCAAAGCGGCGGCCAGCGCCGGAACATCGCCATTGGGAAACGTGATCCCGCAAGGCCCGATGGCATCCGCCAGCCCCCCCTCGCGCGAGCCCACCACGCCGCATCCGCAAGCGATCCCCTCCAGCGCGACAACCCCGAACGGCTCCGCCCAGCGCGAGGGAACCGCCAGCACCCGGTGCGCGTTCAGCATCCGCGCCAGCTCCAATCCGCCGCGAGGCCCCGCGAAATCCACCTGCTCCGCCACCCCCAGCTCCCGCGCCAACTCCCGCAAAGCCCCGGCCTCGGGCCCGTCGCCGATCACCGTGAGCCGCGGAACCAGCCCCTCCCCCTTCAAAAGCCGCAAAGCCCGCAAAAGCAAATCCGCCCCCTTGTCCGAAACCAGCCGCCCCAGAAAAACGACCCCGCCCGAGCGCTCCACCCCGGGCATCCGGCAAAACAAATCGTCGCGGAACGGGTTCGGGATCAAAACGCACGGGACAGGCAGGCTCGCGGCCACGGCGCGGCTGATCGCCACATTCGCGGCGGCGAACCGGAGCAAAAAGCGCTTCAGCCGGTCGTGCCAATCCAAGCGCCCGTCCAGCCGGGCAATCCACGTCTGGTGAGCCACCACCCAAGGCCTGCGCACCCACAAGAGCGGCCAGAGCGTCTGCAAACTGATATTATTGTGAAAGAAAACATCGCACCAGCGCACCGCCCCCAGCAGCGCGCGCCCCCCAGGCCGCCGCAGCACGCGGAAAGGCCGCCGCGTCTCATCGGGTCCCGGCGTCCGCGTCACCACCACCACCTCGTGCCCCCGCCGCGTAAACTCGGCGGCAAGCAGTTCCGAGACGGACTCGATGCCGCCGATATTCGGAAAAAAAGCGTGGGAAGAGAGAAGAATCTTCACAAGGCGCCGCCAGGAGAAGGGGGCTCCCCGGGCTGCGGCGAAGCTATGCGGAGCGCGCGCAGAAAGCCAGCGCAGATTTCGCCCAAACGCGAAGCCGGGACGCTCTTCGGCAACCCCCCGGCAAGCCGCTCCGGGAGCACCGCGTCACACCGGTAAAACGCACCCGCCCCCCCGGGCGGAGCCCCCTCGTCGCGCGGAACAATAATGGGAAGCCCGTGGTCCCGCATCGAAGCGGCAGCGCTGCTCTTGCCCAGCAAAGCCCAAGGCGACGCGGCAACCCCAAAATCGGCGCACCGCAACAGCGCGGAAATCCGTTCCGCGGGCTGCTCGCCGCACCGGACCAAGCGGATCTCCCCCCCGTACTCCCGGCACAACCGCTCCCAAAGAGCCTCCCCGGCCGCCCCCATCCGCCCGGCGGAAACCCAGCAAACCCGCTTCCCCGCGTCCCGCGCCGCGCGCAAAAGCAGCGAGGCGAACGGCTCCGGCCGCCACTCCGGGTGCAGAATGCCAAAGAAAACCGCCAGCCACCAATTCCCGCGCCCCGTCCCCGAAACCGGAATCCCCGCCGCCAGAAACTCCGGGGGCAGCGGCGCATCCGGCGGCGCGATCGGGATATTGCCAAACAGCGGCAACTCCTCCGCCCCAACGCCCCCCGCCCGAAGCCGCGCGGCATACGTCGCATTGGAAGTGTGCACCGCGCGCGGGCGCAGCGCGCCAACCATCCGCAAAATGCACCGCCGCTGCACCGCCCCCACCAGCCGGTGCCGCCACAACGCCCCCGCCCCCTCGCCAATCCAAAGCTCATGGAACATCAGATGAAGCGGCCGCCCCGCCGCCACCTCCCGCAAATCGCGCGCAAACCGCCACGGGATCCCCTTCGGGTGAAACGCATAGGGAACAAATTGCAGGCTCATCCAATCCGGCGCGAACGCATCGACAAACGCGCGCGCCGAGGCATTGCGTTCCGCCACCGGAAGCGCCGCCCCGCAGCGCAAAACAGGCAAAGACACCTCCTCGCAACGCTGCTCCCCGCTCACCGCGCGCGCCCCGGGGACCGCCGCGTCCCGCAGAGCCACGAGGCAACACGCATGCCCCTGGCGCACACACTCCGCCGCGAGCCGCCGGGTATAATCCCCCACCCCGTCGCGTCCCGGCTCCAAACAGCCGCAAAGAAAAACAATACGCATGGAAAAAAAGAATCGGCCCGTATTCACGGATTCAGCAACCTCGTTCCCAATCTCCAGATTGGGAATGCCCCTGCTCTTCGAATCTCCAGATTCGCACCCCGTGGCAACACAAAACACTCCGTGCGTTTCCAGAATCGCCTCCCACACCGCCGAAAGCGCGCAACATCTCGAAAACCGCCATCCCCCCCCGGATTTCGGAATTTTCTCATATCTATCCCCGCCGAAAAACCCGTCCCAGCGCCGAAGCCACGCGCAGACAAGCGCGCTGGCGGCGCAAAACCGCCGGGGCAAAAACACGCACGGGCCCGCGTTCCGCCCAAAGCCAGAAAGCCTTATCCACGGCCCGGGGCGGCACGCCGCGCAGCGCCTCGCGCACATAATCCCTGCCCCACGGCTTGGAAGGCCCCAGCGCGTGCGGCAGCCACGCCAGCCCCGGCGCGAACCCCATCGCCTGCCGATTCACAAAACTGACGGGAACCCCCGCCGCCTCCAGCGCCGCATTCAGAACATCCTGGTCCGTCTTATCGAAGCAATCGGCAAACCCCGAGCGCCCCTCCATCGGCCGCCCCCCGCCAATCCCCGCGAACCCGTCCCCGCCCAGCGCCTCCCAAAGCAAATCCTGCATCCGCTTCCAGAGCCGCAAAAAAGCCACCTCCTCGCGCCGCACCCCCACCACCCCGCCGTTGGCATACTCCGCAAAACCGGGATGCAGCGCCACGCCGCGCTCCGCGAAAAACCGTCGCCAGCCCACCCGCCGGGGATCCTGGGCGGCAAAAGGCGAATTCACATCCTCGCAAACCGCCACCCCGCAAGTCACCCAGTCCTCGAAAAAACGCCACGCGCGGTCCACGATCACATCCGGGTCCATATAGAAAAGCCCCGCGCAATCCGGCGACTCCGCCTCCAGCACGCGGAGCATAAAGTCGGGCTTGTGATTGGTGAGATGCGCCGCCGTATCCAGCCGCACAAAGCGGACCACGCAATCCGGCGCGGCCGTGAACTCCGCAAAAGCCCCGTTTTCCGGCAAAGGCTGGGCCCACGGCGGAAACTCCCCCCGGATTCCCGCCCAAACAACGCCGCGAAAACCGTTTCCGTACAGCGAATTAACCAGCGGGCCGAGGCCCAGGTGATAGCCGCCTTCCAGGAGCGTGCAAATCGCAAGGCGAGGGGTCATAGAGCCGCATTCTCGTCAAATGCGCGGGCCCGCCAAGGCAAAAAGGGGGAAAATCCGAGCACCGCCCGGGCCGTACCCGGAGCCCCGCGCGGGGCGCGAATCGGGTTGTCCGCGCGCCGCCCCTCTGCCATCGTGGCAAGCGCATGGACGCCCCCCCTCCCCCCCGCCAGTCCCCTCCCGGCGGGCCCGCGCATCTGGCCTTCCTGGACACCGCCCGGGGCATCGCTATCCTGATCGTCCTCCTCTACCATGCCCTCGACTGCGCGGCCGGGATGAACCGGCTCCAGTGGAACGGCTGGTGGATCGACTTCGCCCACACCCCCCGCCCGTTGCTCCTCCTGCTGCCCATCTGCTTCGGCTGGATCTCCGTCGCCATCTTCTTCGCCGTCAGCGGCTTTTGCATTCACCTGAGCCACGAGCGCCCGCCCGGCGGCGGCTGGAGCCCCTTCTTCCAGCGGCGCTTCTTCCGCATCTACCCCCCCTACCTCCTCGCCCTCTGCTTCTTCACCTTCCTCTTCCCCCTCACGCGCTATGGCGAATTCACCTGGCGGCACGCCGCCCAGTTCGGCAGCCACCTCCTCCTCGCGCACAACGCCGACGGCCGCCTCGTCAGCGGCATCAACCCCTCCTTCTGGGCCATCGCCGTGGAAGCGCAACTCTACCTGCTCTACCCCCTGCTGCTCCTCGCGGCAAAGCGCCTCGGCTGGACGCGCGCCCTCCTGCTGGCGGGCGGCATCGAGGGCGCCCTGCGCCTGGCCGACCTCTGGTGGCATCTCCCCGTCCTCGTCAACACCTCGCCCTTCTACTACTGGCTCAGTTGGGGCGTGGGAGCCAAACTCGCCGACGACCACCTGCGCGGCCGCCCGCTCTTCCTCCTCCGCTGGCCCCTGTGGCCCTTCGTCTTGGCAACCGCGGCCACCCTCTTCTGCGCCCCCCTGGCGGCATTTTCCTTTCCGCTCACCGCCTTCGCCACCGTGCGGATCTTCGCCGGTTGCCTCGCCCGGCCGGGCAACCCGGCGCGTCCCTCCCGGCTCACGCGGAGCATGGCCTGGCTAGGCGGCATCAGCTACAGCCTCTACCTCCTCCACCAGCCCCTCCTCAACGCCTTCATGCAAGCGGCGAAAGCAGCCCTCCCCCACCTTCCCCCCCTGCCCCTCTTCGGCTGCGGGCTCGCCTTCTGCCTCCTCCTCGTCCCCGCCGCCTGGCTCTTCCGCCAGGGAGCGGAGTGCAAAAGCATCGCCTGGGGCAAGCGGATCGCTCAACGCCGCAGCCGCGCCAGCACCGGCGTCCCCGCGGCATACGCCAAGTAATCCAGCCGCAGCGGGCGGATGCGCCAGGCCTCCAGGAACAGCGCCCGCGCGCGCACCGGCTCCTCGCGCCGCACCAGGCGGCCCAAGTTCACCAGGCTCCCGGCATACAGCGCCTTGCGCAAAACGGCGGGCAGGAACGGGCACGCCAGATATTTGCGGTAAAACGCGGCCGAATGCTCCGCCACCAGCAGCGTCCGCGTCATCGCGCTCCCCCCGTGTTTGACATAAAAACAAGTCGGCTCCCCCGTGCACGCCAGCCGTCCCCCCGCCGCCACCACGCGCATCCAGTAATCGCAATCCTCCCCCACGCTCAACGCCCCATCGAACCCCCCCGCCTTTTCGGCCGCCGCGCGGCGGACCGTCACCAGGCTCGCCGTCTGGATAAAATTGCTGCGGAAGAGCCGCGCCAGCGGGTCCGGCGGCACCCGGGGCACAACGGTTTCCCGCTCCCGCGCCTCCGGCTCGTCATAAACATGGAACCCGGAGAAACAGACATCCGCGCCCGCGTCCAGCGCCGCCAGGCCCAGAGCCAAATGGCGGCTCGTCCACCAGTCATCCGCATCCAGGAAAGCGAACACCTCGCCCCGGGCCAGAGCCATCGCGCGATTGCGGGCGGCGGAAACCCCCAGGCGCGCGCCCGAATTCTCATACCGCACGGTCTGCGGCACCCCCTCCGCAAACGCCCGCACCAGCGCCTCCGTCTCATCGCGGCTGCCGTCCTCCACCACCACCACCTCCCACTCCGCGTAAACCTGGTCCCGCACACTCTCCAAAGCCCGGCCCAAAAACGGTCCGGCGTTGTAGGCGGGAATGAGAATACT
>JAQTMF010000102.1 GCA_028714515.1 Chthoniobacteraceae bacterium
CGAGGCTTTCGCCCTTCCAGGCAAAGACGGAGACGCCCGCTTGCGCGATGGCGGCGGCGGCGTGGTCCTGCGTGGAGAAGATGTTGCAACTGCACCAGCGGACGTGCGCGCCGAGGGCGGCGAGGGTCTCGATGAGCACCGCCGTCTGGATCGTCATGTGGAGCGAGCCCATGATGCGGACGCCCGCGAGCGGTTTGCTCGGCGCGTATTTTTCGCGGATGGCCATGAGGCCGGGCATTTCCTGTTCGGCGATGGAAATTTCACGGCGTCCCCAGTCGGCCAGGGCGAGGTCACGGACTTTGTAATCTTGGTTGCTCATTGGGAAAGTTGAGAGAGGCGAGTGTGGAGAGTTGAGGGACAAACCGGGCCCTAGATGGCGGCTTTGAGGGCGTCGACTTTGTCGGTGCGCTCCCAGGTGATGGCGTCGAGGTCGTCGATCTTGCCGAAGTGGCCGTAGTTGGTGGTTTTGCTGTAGATCGGCCGCAGGAGGTTCAGTTGCTCGATGATGCGGCGCGGCTTGAAGCTGAAGACGGCTTTCACGGCCGCCTCGATCTTCTCTTCCGCGACGGTCTGGGTGCCGAAGGTGTCGATGTGGACGCTGACGGGATCGGGATAGCCGATGGCGTAGGCGAACTGGACTTCGCAGCGGCTGGCGAACCCGGCGGCCACGATGTTCTTGGCGACGTAGCGGCCCATGTAGGCGGCCGAGCGGTCCACTTTGGACGGGTCCTTGCCGGAGAACGCGCCGCCGCCGTGGCGGCCCATGCCGCCGTAGGTGTCGACGATGATTTTCCGCCCGGTGAGGCCGGTGTCGCCTTGCGGCCCGCCGACGACGAAGCGGCCGGTCGGGTTGATGAGAAATTCGGTCTTCGCGGTGAGAAGCGCGCCGGGCAACTGCTTTTTGATGACTTCGCAGATCAGGAAGTCTTTGATTTCGGCGTGCTTGACGCTCGCGGCGTGCTGGGTGGAGATGACGACGTTGGTGATCTCGACCGGTTTGCCGTTTTCGTAGCGGACGGATACCTGGCTCTTGGCGTCGGGGCGCAGCCACGGGACGGCCCCCGCTTTGCGCAGCCGGGTGACTTCGCGGCCGAGGCGGTGGGCGAACATGATCGGCGCGGGCATCAGCTCGGGCGTTTCGTCGCAGGCGTAGCCAAACATGAGGCCCTGGTCGCCCGCGCCCTGTTCGGCGTGGCCCTTGCCTTCCGCCTCGCGCTCGTCCACGCCTTGGGCGATGTCCGGGCTCTGCGAGGTGATGATGTTCATCAGGAAGATCTTGTCGGCGTGGAACACGTCGTCGTCGTTCACGTAGCCGATCTCGCGGATGGCCCCGCGCACGATGCCGTCGTAGTCCACGTTCGCCTTGGTCGTGATTTCGCCGCCGACCACCACGATGTTGCTCTTGGCGTAGGTTTCGCACGCCACGCGGCTCTTGGGATCCTGCGCGAGGCAGGCGTCGAGCACGGCGTCGGAGATCGTGTCGCACACTTTGTCCGGGTGGCCTTCGCCGACGGACTCGGAAGAGAAGATGAAGCTACGTGGCATGATGTTTATGAGGGAGAAGTTAAACGTGGAAAAGGCGCACGGCAACGGCGTCGTGCAGCTAGATTCATTTACGAATCTGGATGCGTTGATTGATGGGCGATTTTTCTGCGGGAGTCAATGGCAAAAGAGGGCGCGGATGATGGCTTCTGGATGAGGGGCTCCAAGAACAAAGACGCTCCCAATCTGGGGATCGGGAGCGTCTCTCTTTCAATCTGTGGTACCCCGCGCGGTCTGCGGATTCTGTTCTTACGAGATCCGCATCGGCATGATGACGTAGAGGAACGGGCCTTGGATTTTCACCACGCCGGGGCTCATTTCGTCGATCAGGTCGAGGTAAACTTCGTCCACGGCGAGGTTCTTCAAGGGAGCCATGAGGAACTCCGGGTTGAAGGCGATGGCCAGGTCGCGCCCTTTGTAGGGGATGGCCAGCGATTCGTGCGCCTCGCCCACGTCGGGGGTGTTGGCGGCGATTTCCAGGTTGTTTTTGGTGAAGACCAGTTTGACGGAGTTGCTCTTCTCGCTGGAGAGCAGCGAGACGCGATGGACGGCGTCGTGGAAGAGAACGCGCTCCAGGGTGATGCGTTCCTTGGTTTCCGCCGGGATGACCTGCCGGTAGTTCGGGTAGTTGCCTTCGATCAACTTGGAGACGAGGAACGTGCCGTCCACTTCAAAGGCGGCCTGGTTTTCGCCGATGCTCAGCTTGATGTCGCCGTCGTCGGTGAGGAGGCGCTGGATTTCGCCGATGGCCTTGGCCGGGATGATGACGTCGCCTTCGTGGCTGCGCGGGAATTCCAGTTCGATGTCCACGAGAGCCAGCCGGCGGCCGTCGGTGGCGACCAGGGTCAATTTATTATCGCGGAAGGAGAAGAGGATGCCGTTGAGGACGTAGCGGGTCTCGTCCGTGGAGATGGCGTAGGCGGTCTTTTTGAGGGCCTCGCGCAGATCCTTCTGCCGCAGGGTGAAGGTCTTGGCGTTTTCGAACTTGGGAAGCGGGGGGAATTCCTCCTCCGGCAGGCCGAGGATTTTGAAAAAGCTGGGGCCGCTGCGGATGGAGGCGACGTTTTTGGAGTCGACCTCGACCGTGATTTCGTTGGCGGGCAGCTCGCGCACGATGGAGAGGAGCCGCCGGGCGGGCAGGGTGGTGGAGCCGGGTTTCTCGACGCTGGCTTCCACGCCCGCGCGGATGCCGACGTCCAGATCCGACGTGGTGAAGCGAAGCTGGCCCTCGGCCGCTTGCAACAGGACGTTGGAGAGGATGGGCAGCGTGGTGCGGGTGCTGACCACGTTTTGCACGGTTTGCAGACCTTCGAGGAGCTTCTCTTTGCTGACGCTGAACTTCATAAAAGGTGGAGTTGGAATTTGGGGGCTGCGGTCCTGATCGCTGAACGATTACCCGGTTTGATAAATCATGGCAATCGTGGGGCGCGTGTCAAGAAGTCGCTATCGGTTGAGTTGGTTATCGAGGAAGCTGACGACCTGGCGCACTTTTTCGTCGGCGGCTATCCGTTCTTTCACGAGCCGGTGGGCGTGCAGGACGGTGCCGTGATCGCGTCCGCCAAAGGCGTCGCCGATTTCGCTGAGGGAGGTTTTGGTGAGTTCGCGGGCAAGGTACATGGCCACTTGCCGGGGGAAGGCGATGTTGGCGGGGCGGCGTTTGCTGGTCATGTCGGCCAGGCGGACGTCGTAGTGCTCGGCCACTTTGCGCTGGATTTGCTCGATGGTGACGGTGCGCCGCGCTTCCTCTTGCAGGATGTCCTTGAGGAGGTGCTCCACGGCGTCGGGGGTCAGTTCGCGCCCGCTCAAGGAGGCGAAGGAGGCGACGCGCATGAGCGCCCCTTCCAGCCGCCGCACGTTGGTTTTGATCCGTTCCGCGAGGAACTCGAAGACCGACGGGTCGAGCTTGATTTGGAGGAGTTGCGCTTTCTTGCGCAAGATGGCCTGGCGCGTCTCGATGTCGGGCGGCTGCAACTCGGCGGTCAGGCCCCATTCAAAGCGGGAGACGAGACGGCCTTCCAGGTTCTGGATTTCGCTCGGCGGCCGGTCGCTGGAGAGAATGATCTGCTTGTGGCCGTCGAAAAGGGTGTTGAAGGTGTGGAAGAATTCCTCCTGGGAGCGCTCTTTGCCCGCTAGGAACTGGATGTCGTCGATGAGCAGCACGTCCGCCTGCCGGTATTTGTTGCGGAACCGGACGAGTTTGCTGTTCTGGATGGCGTCGATGAACTCGTTGGTGAACTTCTCGCTGGAGAGGTACATGATCTTCGACCCTTTTTTGGTCGCGGCCACGTGCTGCCCGATGGCGTGCATGAGATGCGTTTTGCCCAGCCCCACGCCGCCGTAGACGAAGAGGGGGTTGTAGGTCTTGGCCGGGTTCTGCGCCACGGCGAGCGCCGCCGCGTGGGCGAACTGGTTGTTGGCCCCCACCACGAACGAGTCGAACGTGTTGCGGGGGTTCATGCCGTTGGGCGAGGCCGGGGCCGGTTTTTCCGCGGCCGCGGGGCGCGGCGCGGGCTTGGGTGCCGGTTCCTCCGGGGCCGACTCCTCTTTTTCCACGGCGTCGGCGATGGTGAAGCGAACTTTGCGGGGACTGCCCAGCACCTTCAGAATGGAGGACTGGAGCAGCCCCATGTAGTTGGTCTCGATCCAGAGCTGGTAAATATTATTGGGCACGCGCAGGGTGATCTGCGTTTCGTCGGCCGCCAAAAGCTGGATCGCCTTGAACCAACGCTGGAACGTATCGCCGCTCACCTCCGGGCGGATGGCGTCGGCGATATGCTTCCAGATCAGGGCGAAAGGGTCTTCCATAAGTGATTTATACACACGCCGTTAAAGGCCGGGGAAAAGAGCCGCGAGAGGGGTGGGCCCCCCGGCGGTTCCCTGGAAAACGGGGCTGTTTTGAGGGGTTCCTTTCCCCTTTTGTCTGGAAATCTCCCGGGTGGAACAATCAGTCAAGTGGCTGATCGAGAGCATGTTGTGATAACTGGAATCGTGGAACCGGCTTTTTATCGCCGTTCCACACTGTACGGGAGCGGGGAAGGCCGTATTCAGGTGCTTCGCAATGGTCCCCGGGAAATTTACGTTTTTGTTCACAAGTTATTCACAGGGGGCGTCTCTCTCGCTCGCCGTGCGGCGTGAGATTAGTAAGAGGGGGAAAACGGGACAAGAAAAAAGCCCGGATTCCGTGGAAATTGTTTCCCCGACGGGGTTGTCAGGCTTCCTTCGCCAGGGCCTGCCAGAGTTCTTTCTGCTTGGGAGTGAGGGTCTTGGGGATATCCACCGCGAGGGTGACGTAGAGATCGCCCCGGCCGCCGCCCTGCCGGGACATGCCTTGCCCCTTGAGCCGGAAACGCTGCCCCGCCTGGCTGCCCGGCGGAAGTTTCAATTTTGCCGAGCCTTCCATCGTCGGCACCGTGGCCTCGCCTCCCAGGACCAGTTGCCAGGGAGGCAGGGAGAGGTCGTAGCGCAAATCCGCGCCGTCCACCTGGAAGTCCGGGTGCGGCGCGAGGCGGACGTTAAGGTAGAGATCGCCCGCCGGGCCGCCCTGGCTGCCCGCTTCCCCCTGGCCGCCTAGGCGGATGCGCTGGCCCTCGCGAACGCCCGCGGGGATCGTCACCTCGTACGTCTGCGGACGGTGCCCCTGGCGCTGGAAAGTGATCTTGCGGCGGGCGCCGTGGAGCGCCTCCTCCAGGGTGACGGAGAGATCCGCCTCCACATCCACCCCCCGGCTCGCCCCCGCGGCGCGTCCGCTGGCAAACGGGTTGGCCTGGCGGCCGCCGGAGCCGAAGAATGCCTCGAAAAAGTCGCTGAACCCCGTGCCGCCGAAGTTGAACTCAAAGTCTTCGGGGCCGCCTGCTCCCGCGCCCGCCGGATGCCTCCGTCCCGCGCCCCCCGCGTGCTGGTGCCAGCCGGGAGGCGGCTGCGCGCCGCGTTCCCAATCCGCCCCCAGCGTATCGTATTGGCGGCGCTTCTCGGGGTCGCCGAGCACCTCGTAGGCCTCGTTGATCTCCTTGAACTTCTCCGCCGCGGCCGCGCGTTCCTTCGGTTTCACCATGTCGGGGTGATGCGTGCGGGCGAGCTTGCGGAAGGCGCTCTTTATCTCATCCTGGGAGGCCGTCTTCGCAACGCCCAGGGTCTGATAGTAATCCTTGAACTGCATGGGACCCCGACTTTACGCCAACGCGCGGGCTTTGCGCCAGCATAAGAAAATGCCCTCCGGTTCTCCCCGACCCCCCGCCCCTCCAAGGTGGCGCTTGACTTCAACCGGCCGCCCCTTACGGTTGGGCAAACTTTTCTTCCTATGCATTTCCGTAAGCTGGCGCTCCTTGCCTCTCTGATTGTCCTGACCGTGCTGCCCGCCAGGGCAGAGGAGCAAATCCTGGACGGCATCGCGGCCGTGGTGAATGGCGAAGTCATCACCTTCTCCCAGGTCCGCGAACTGGTCGTAACCCGCGAAATGTCCCTGCGCCAGAGTCTCCAGGGGCAGGCGCTGGCGGACAAAATCAAGGAAACGCGGCTCGCCGCCATCAACGACCTGATCGACCGGCAGCTCGTCCTTCAGGATTTCCAGAAGAACAAATTCAACATCCCGGAATACGCCGTGGACGACCACGTCAACACCATCATCCGCGAGGAATTCCAGGGCGACCGCCTCGCCTTCATCCGCACCTTGCAGGCCCAGGGCTACACCCTCCAGCGCTTCCGCAAGGTGGAGACGGACAAGATGATCGTCCAGGCCATGCGCCAGCGGGCCGTCAAGACGGAGCCGATCCTCTCCCCCTCCAAAGTGGAGCGCTATTACCGGGACCACCAGGCCGAGTATTCCACGCCGGAGCAGATCAAGCTGCGCATGATCGTCCTGCACAAAGACAGCATCGACGCCAAAAACGTCGCCAAGGAAATCAGCAAAAAAGTGCGGGACGGGGCCGAATTCGGCCAAATGGCGCAGATGTATAGCGAAGACGCCTCCAAGGAGACCGGCGGCGATTGGGGATGGATCGAGCGGAACACCTTGAACGAGACCCTTTCGAAGCCCGCCTTCGCCCTCAAGGCGGGGCGCGTGAGCGACATTGTCGAACTGGGCGCCAACTACTACCTCCTCTACGTCGAGGCCCGCAAGAACGCCGAAACCAAGCCGCTCGCCACCGTGCGCGACGACGTGGAAAAGAAAGTCCTCCAATCCGAGCGGCAGGCGCTCCAGGATAAATGGATCGCGGGGCTGCGTTCCAAAGCCTACATCCGGATTTTCTAGGAGACCCCCGGGAACAAACCAGACCGGCCCGCGATGGAGACACTCGGCACGATAGGCATCACCCTGGGCGATCCCGCGGGGATCGGCCCAGAGATTATCCGGGCCGCGCTCGCCAGCGGTGAACTCGATCCCCGGTTCCGCTACCGCGTGCTGGGCGATCCCGGCCACACCGTCCCCGGCCAGCCGACGCCGGAGAGCGCCCGCGCCGCCGTCGCCGCCCTGGAAGAAGCCGCGCGCCTCGCCATGGCGGGGGAGATCGACGCCGTCGTCACCGGCCCCATCCACAAAGCCCATTCTCAGGCGGCCGGATTCGCCTTTCCCGGGCAGACGGAATTTTTCGCCGCGCGCGCCGGGGTGGACAACTTCGCCATGCTGCTTACCGGCGGGAAAATCACCGTCGCGCTCGTCACCATCCACGTGCCGCTGGCCGATGTGCCCCGGCTCGTCACCGCCAACGAGATCGAGCGCGTCGGCTCGCTGCTCGCCGAATTTCTCACCCTGCGCCTGGGCTCCGCCCGTCCCGCGCGGATCGCCGTGGCGGGGCTGAACCCCCACGCCGGGGAATCCGGCGCGATGGGCCGCGAGGAGATCGACACCATCGCGCCCGCCGTGGCCCGGCTGGCCGCGCAATGGCGGGGCCGCGCCGAGTTCACCGGCCCGGTGTCTCCCGACACGCTTTTCTTCCGGGCGGCGGGCGGGGAATTCGACGGCGAACTCTGCATGTACCACGACCAGGGGCTCATCCCGCTCAAACTCCAGGGGTTCGACGAAGGCGTGAACGTTACCCTGGGGCTGCCGTTCGTGCGCACCAGCCCCGACCACGGCACGGCCTTCGAGATCGCCGGCCGGGGCCTCGCCCGGCCCGCAAGCATGCTGGCCGCCCTGCGGCTCGCCGGGGAACTCGCCGCGGCCCGGAAACGGAGCGTGGGATGACCCGGTTTTCCCGCGCCGTCGCCTCCCAGCTTGCCGGGTTGACCTTGCTCGGCCTGGCCGTCATCGCCCTCGCGCGGCTTTTCCCCGTGGTCGAATGGATCACCCAAATGCAGCAACGGCTCGCCGCCATGCAGTTCTGGGGCGCGCTGCTGTACCCGCTCCTCTTCGCCGCGTGCAACGTATTGCTGCTCCCCGGCGGGGTCGTCGCCATGGGCGGCGGGCTCTTCTTCGGGCTTTGGTGGGGGACGGCCCTGGTGCTGTCGGGCAACTTGATCGGCGCGGCCTTCGCCTTTGGCGTCAGCCGTTGCCTGGGGCGGGCGTGGCTGGAGAGGAAATTTTATCACAGCCGCCGTTGGCGCGCCCTCGACGCCGCCATTGGACGCCAGGGGTGGAAGATCATTTTTTTAAGCCAGGTGCATCCGCTCTTCCCCACCAGCCTGCTCAACTACCTGTACGGCGTCACCCGCATCCGGTTCTGGCCGTGCATGGCATGGATCGCCCTGGGGCAGCTCCCCGGCCTCTTCCTCTACGCCTACCTCGGCACCCTGGCGCAGCTTGGCATCAAGCTGGTGAATGGGAAAACCCACCCCTTTCTGCGCGAGTACGGCGTTTGGTTCGGCGGGCTTTTCCTGACCGTCGCCGTGACCACCGCCCTCGGGCGGGTCGCGCTCCGGCTGCTGGCCGAAGTGGACGCGGAAACTGCGGATTCCGCATCCTCCGGCTCGCAAAAGCAGGCATCCTCCCTTTGACACCGCGCCGTTCGGTGTTACGATAAAAATCACGCTGGTATGGATCGTAAATTATCATCCAACACTGCGCCCCCTCCCCCTTTCATGCCCGAGTCGCAACCCATTCGGCCTTCCATTTATCTCGATTACGGCGCCGACGCCGTGGCCGCGGAAGACGCCGCCTGCGAGATCTGCGAACGCGGGATGCGCTTCAAATCCCCTTGGCGTTTTTCGCTGGGGAGCGTTCTGCGCATTTCCTTTGCGTTTGAAGATGGCGCGCCGCGCCGGATCGAGGCCGACGCCTGCGTGGCCGAATGCCTGGCGGGGGAAGGCCGGGAATACCAAACCACCCTGGCGTTTGTGGAAGCGCCGCAGGAATTGCGCGCCTCGCTGGGGAAAGTTTCCACGCGGCTGAAGTTCTCTTCCCGCCGAGGCGGTGCTCCCGTGGCCTCCCCGTCCGGCCGATAAAGGAGGTCTTGGCGACGGCTTGCCGCGAGAAGGGGAAAAATCGGGGCGAGAGGATTTGAACCTCCGATACGAACAGCACTGTTTTTTGACGTTTTAGAAGATGGTTTACTCTGTTGGCCTCATCTTTGAATTTCCTTGAACATCCCCGGATTGTCTTAGTATATGTCTTAGCCATGGCGTTCCTCTGGCAGCACTCTTTATCCCAATTTTGGCAGGCGGGTTTCCTTGATTTTTCCGGGAAGCGGCGCAACCGATCCACCAAGGTTCCCATACGTGGCACCAGTCGTAAGGAAACCGATGCCAACCGCAAGACGGCGCAAAAGGTGGCAGACTCTTTCGAGGCCGTTTCCAAAAAACGCCACACAGCGGTTCATGTGCGCGACGTAATCGCATCCCTTCATAAAGAGATTACCGGAACAGAGATCGCCAGTTACACCGTTCGCGGCTTCGTCGCCCTATGGCTGGACGGCAAAAAGGCAGAGGTCGCGGAATCAACCCATGACTTTTACAAGAAAACATCGGAAAAATTCGTCACCTTCTTGGGGGAGCGCGCCGACAATGATATTACCGAGATCACCCGCGAGAACATCGCCGCCTATCGCAACGCAGAGGCAAAGACCCTTGCGGCAAAGACCGTAAACCATGACCTCAAGGCGGTGCGAATGATCTTCAAGTCGGCCAAACGCGACTTGGCCCTGCTGGATGATCCGACCGAATTTGTTGATGCGATTCGACAAAAAGGAGGAAGCAAACGCCGTCCGTTCACCTTGCCGGAGATCAAGGCCGTCTTGAGCGTAGCCGATGAGGAATGGCGTTCTCTGATTCTGTGCGGGCTTTATACGGGGCAGCGTCTTGGGGATATTGCCTTCCTGACTTGGCAGAATATCGACCTCGTGAAAGGAGAGATTCGCCTCATCACGCGCAAGACAGGCAAAACCATGATGATTCCAATGGCGACACCTCTCTTGAAGCACTTGGTGTCACTCACCGCTGGCGATACACCCGACGCGCCACTTCATCCCCGCGCCTTTGCAACCGTGAGCCGACAAGGACGAACGGGGAATCTCTCCAATCAGTTTTCCGATCTGTTGGCGCAAGCAGGTTTGCGGGAGAAGCAATCCCGCCACAAGACGCCTACCAGTCAGAAGGAAGGCCGTAGCGGGGCGCGAGCAGCCAGCGGGCTGTCTTTCCATTGCCTACGCCATACCGCCGTCTCTCTTCTCAAGGAAGCCGGTATTCCCGCCTCCGTCGTCATGGAATACATCGGCCATGACAGCGAGCAGATGAGCCAGCATTACACCCATACGGGCGACGAGGCCATGACGAAGGCCGCAGCGACGTTCCCTGACATTTTGAAGACATGAACAAAGGACAATCGCTAAAAGAGATAAAACCGGAAAACGGCATACCGAAAAATTTCGATGCTGCTCTCTCGGGTCGATTCACTGATCGCAATTCGCTAGCCGCCTCAAACGCCATTCAAGCGTTGATAAGAAATCCACAACCTCGGTATCGCAATAGCTGCAAAGGAGTCGATAAGGATGAGAGAGGGCATAATTACTACTATGAGTGCGATGCATGTCCTTACAGCGAAGGGTGCCTTGAGCGAAAGGTGCGAGCGGAGGCTGATGAGGCTGCACTAAAGGATTTTTTTAAGAAAGATGCAGCGGAGCTGGAAACGATAGACGTTGAAGAAATACGCGATGTAGCAAAAATTTTTTGCGATGCATGGCGAGCGTCAGATTCAGAGTTTTTCCGCGAGCTGGCAGATTTAATAGACATCTTGAAAGAGAGTAATGAGTCAAGAATTTCGGTTCGTGATCGAAGACTCCTGAATACAGCCCCGGAGTATTCAGCCACCTATGGAGCACACATGGTCCTCAGCATTACCCGTCAGGCTGGCGAGGAAATTGGCCGTGAAGAACTTTTGGGGGCAGCCTGCAACCAATGTTCTTATGCCATCGACGACTGAGGTGTGTGAAAAATCTGGACCAAGCAATAGGAGAATAAGCGACAATGATCCAGATGATGAGAAAACGATACACGGCGGAGTTCAAAGCGCAGGCGGTAGAGCTGATCGTGGAGGGGAAGCCTGT
>JAQTMF010000103.1 GCA_028714515.1 Chthoniobacteraceae bacterium
CGACCCGATGCCCGAGCCATACCGGGCGGCGCTGGAAACACCCTGGAACCGGTGGCTGCAAACGCGCTATGCCTCGCAAGCGGCTTTGGAAAAAGCCTGGAACGTCGCCGTGGAGCCGCTGGGCGGCGAATTGCTGCGCGACGGCGCGTTTGGCCAGGGCCTCGGCTCCGCCTGGTTCCTGGAACAGCACGAGGGGGCGAAGGCCAGCGCGACAGTCGCCAAGGACGGCAACGGCCTGCGCGTGCAGGTGGAGAAACAAGGCCGCGAAGGCTGGCACGTGCAGCTCTCGCAATCCAAGATCGCCTTCACACAAGGCCAATCCTACACACTCGCCTTCCGCGCCAAGGCCACCGGCGGGCGCGGGCGGGTCATCGTGGGCGCCTCCCAGGCCCACGCGCCGTGGAAGCAACTCTGGTCCGCCACGGCGGTCCTCACGCCGGAGTGGAAGGATTACAGCTTTGCGTTCCAGCCCAGCGCAGGCGACGACAACGCCCGCATCGTCTTTAGCAATTTGAGCGCGGCGGGGACCGACTTCGGGTTCGCCAACGTGTCGCTGCGGACGGGGGGCCGGTTCGGCCTCCAGGAGGGCGAACGCCTCGGCGCGGTGCCGATCTTCAAGAAATCCGGCTACGGCGCGCGCACCGAACCGGCCCAGCACGACTGGATGCGCTTCCTGTGGGAAACCGAGGACGGCTACTGGACCGGCATGCAGCGGTTCCTCAAGGAGGAGATCAAGACCCGCAGCCTGCTGGTGGGGACGGCGGTCGGCTACAGCCTCGCGCCCCTCCAGGCCAAGCTCGACGTGGTGGACAGCCACGCCTACTGGCAGCACCCGCATTTCCCGGGCAAATCGTGGGACCCCGCGAACTGGACCGTCCGCAACGTCTCCATGGCGGGCGACGCGGACGGCGGCATCCTCCCCGAACTGGCCTTCCGCCGCGTGGAAGGCAAACCGTATATCTGCACCGAATACAACACGCCCGCCCCGAACAGTTACGCGGCGGAAACCTTCCTCCTCTCGAACGCCTTCGCCGGGTTCCAGGACTGGGACGGCGTCTTCGCCTTCGCCTATTCCCACCGGTCTGACGATTGGGACAGCCGCCGCATTTCCAACTTCTTCGACATCGACCAGAACCCGTCCAAGCTGGCCACGCTGCCCGCCGCCGTGGCGATGTTCGTGCGCGGCGACGTGGCGAAAGCCCCCGTCACCAAGACCGTGCCGGTTTCCTGGGAGCAGGCCATCGAAAGGTGCATGCGGGAAGGATCGTGGTGGAACCTGGAAGCGTTCGGCCTCAAAAAAACCGAGGCATTCACGCTCGCGGCCCAGATGCGGACCGGCGAATCCCCCGCCGCCCCGGAACCTTCCGCCGCCACCGGCACAGCCTCTCCGTTCTCCTGGGACAGCGCGCACGCCCGCGTCACCGTCAACAGTCCCCGCAGCAAAGCCTTTGTCGGCCCGGGCACCGGGGAAGCGGTGGCTCTCGGCGATGTCACCGTCGCAGTGCAAGGCTGGGCGGCCCTCGCGTTGACCGCCATGGACGGGCGGGATTTTCACACCCCGGGCCGCCTGCTCATCACCGCCGTGGGGTCCGTCGAAAGCACCGGGATGCGCTGGAAAAACGCCGAGAAAAATACCGTGGGCCAGGACTGGGGAACCGCCCCCACCGTCGCCGAAGGCATCACCGCGCGCGTAACGCTGCCCGTGCCCGCCTCCCGGCTCAAAGCGTGGGCCCTGGACGAACGGGGCCAGCGCGGAAAAGAAATCGGCATCCGGCCCGAAGGCGCGGGCGCGGCGCTGGACCTGGGGCCGGAACACCGCACCCTGTGGTACGAAGTGGAAATCCGGCCATAGCCAGCGGTTCCAGGGCCTGTTCACGAATTCACTAAAAAGAATAGGTGTGGTGTCCGGGAAGTTCCTTGAGGAAATCCAAAACCCTTCGTGCCTTCGCGCCTTCGTGCCTTTGTGTGAAAAAGGAAAAGGAAGCCATCATACCCCGCGTTGGCGACGAGATGGCCCCGAGACGTTCCACCAAGCGCCGGGACGTTGTCTCGCTTCGGCTGAATGTCCGATGCATTCCATCAAAAAACACCCCCGGGTTGTTCTTTTCACGAAGGCGCGAAGGCACGAAGATCAGAGACTGAGGTGGGGCTTGTTTCCTTTGCGAACTTCACTGACACCACATTAGGAAGCCAGGAAACCAGGAAGAAGAGAAGTTGCCACTCTGTTTCCTGGCTTCCTGGTTTCCTCATTCATCCCTGTCTTTTCCTCATCGTCTTGAATGCGTGAACACGGCCCACGATCCGATTGGCAAAAAGCCAAGCGCGCGCGCCGGTAGGGACGGCACTCCGTGCCGTCCGGCCACGCGCCGATCCGCTCAAGACAACCGGGCATTTCAAACACCGGCAGCCACCGAAGCGGCGCGCGTAAGCCGCCGCAACGCGCGGCAGCGCGAAGAAGATCCAGCGGCACGCTGGTTACTCCTGGCGCAGCGCCTTCACCGGGTCGAGCCGGGCGGCGAAGTAAGCGGGGATCAGCGCCGCCAGCGAGCAGATAACAAAGGCGCTCAGGCAGATCACCGCCACATCGTGCGGGATCACCTGGGCCGGAATCTTGGAAAATTGATACACATCGGCCGGGAAGACCTGCACGTGGAGCGTCTGGGCCAGCCAGTCCTTAAACTCGTTGCGGTATTTGATAAGCGT
Source organism: Chthoniobacteraceae bacterium (assembly GCA_028714515.1). Lineage (GTDB taxonomy): Bacteria > Verrucomicrobiota > Verrucomicrobiia > Chthoniobacterales > Chthoniobacteraceae > UBA695. Next base: position 2,704 of record JAQTMF010000103.1, read on the forward strand.
CATCCCGAGCGCCAGCCCGGTGATGTTGCCGAAAAACCCCACCACCATCCCCTGCCCCAGGAAGACCCAGACAATCTGCGAAGTCGTCGCCCCAATGGCTTTCATAATGCCGATCTCCCGCGTCTTCTGGACCGTCACGGTAATCAGCGTGTTCATGATGCCGAACGCCGCCACCACGACGATGAAAAGGAGCAGGAAGAACATGACATTGCGCTCCATGGCCACGGCCTCAAAGAACGTCTTGTTCAACTCCTCCCACGTCCTCGCGCCCACCCCCGGCGGAAGCAACGGCTGAAGGGCCGCCTCCACCTCCCCGGCGCGGTTGGGGTCGGTGGTCTTCACCGAGATGCCAGTCACCGCGTCGTTCTCGCTCATCCCAAACAACTCCTGCCCCACGTAGAGCGGAACGATCAGAAAATTCGCGTCGTAATCATAGCGGCCGCTCTTGAAAACCCCCGTCACCACGAGGTCGCGCGGCATCACCAGCGCCTTGACCTGCTCCAGCGCCTTCGGGTCCTTCTCCGCCTTCTTGATGGCGGGCAGCACTTCTTTGATGTTGCCGGGCGAGTAGACGGTGATCTTGTCCCCCACCCGCACTTGGAGTTCCTTCGCAAGCCCCGCGCCGATGATGGTCTGGTCCCCGGAAATCTCGAACGCGCTCGCGGGCTGGACAAACTTGGCGATGTCCGTCACCTCTTTCTCCAAGGCGGGATCGATGGCGCGAATCACCGGCGTCATCCGCTGGTTGCCAAACTCGACAATCACCGGCCCCTGGACAAACGGCGCGGCGGCCACCACCCCGGGGGCGTCGCCGGAAGCCTTGGTCTCGCGGATCTTCTTGAGCAGCGGCTGCCAGTCTCCCAGGGCCTCATAGCCGCTTTGCACCAGGACATGCGGCTCGAACCCCAGCACCTTGTCCCGCAGTTCCCGGTCGAAGCCGGTCATCACCGAGATGACCAGGATGAGCACGGTGATCCCCAGCGTGACGCCGAGAATGGAAACGAGCGTGATCACACTCACAAACGTCCGCTTCGGTTTGAGGTAGCGGAGGGCGAGGAACAGACTGAACGGAGCTTTCACTTGTATTCCAATGCTTACAGGTTTCCCCGCGATGCGCAAGGAGGGGAACGGGCGCATTTCTGTTGCCCTTGGGCGGGAGTCGGGTATGTTGCCCCACGCGGAGGGCGGATGATCGCTGGGGCGGGGCAACCCGCCCTAGAGGAAAGTCCGAACACCGCAAGGCAACATGCCGCATAGAACATGCGGGGGCCGGGGGCGAAAGCCCGCGGTCACGGAAAGTGTCACAGAAAACAAACCGCCGGTGGCAACACCGGTAAGGGTGAAAAGGCGAGGCAAAAGCTCACCGCCCGGGACGCAAGCCCCGGGGCACGAAAAACCCCATGTGGTGCAAGACAAAACAGGGAGTTGGGCCGCCTGCCCGTTGTCTCCCGGGTAATCGTCGCACCGGCCGCAAGGCTGGCGTGCCGCCCTCAAAAAGCGGCGCGAGATAAATGGTCATCCGGCCCGTGGCAACACGGACCGACAAAATTCGGCTTACAGCCCTCCGCAAAACGGGCGCTCTCCGGGGAAACCGGGGAGCGCCCTCTTTTTTAGGCTTACCCCGCGATCCGGTGGGGCACGAAACGGCTCGTCTGGTTGGTCACGGGCGTCGCGCCTTCCCGGATGCCCATCCCCGCCGCTTCCCCGCCGATGATCCACGACCCGATGACCGGAAAATGCCCCTCGAACAGCGGCGGCAACTGGAGCGCCTGGTAAATGAACCCGCCGTCCACCTCCGGCTCGCCGCCGGTCGTCACTTCGTTCGCCCCTTTCACCAGGCTGATGCCCGCGCCTTCCCGGCCAAAGAGCGGCTTGCGCGCATAGCTCCCCCCCAGCGGCCCGGGGGTGGTGAACGCCGGGAGCAGATTGCGGTGTCCCGGGAAAAGCTCCCACAGCAGCGGGAGCAGCCGCTTGTTGCTCAAAATCATCTTCCACGGCGGCTCGATCACCCGCCACGGCTCGGCAAGGAGGTGGTTCGCGAACTCCTCGCGCACCAGCCATTCCCACGGGTAGAGCTTGAAGAGCGTTCGGATCGGCGTTTCATCGCGGTCAACAAAAGCCCGGCCGTCCCAGCCGATTTCGTCCACGAAAAGCCGGTCCGTCGCCAAGCCCGCCTGTTGCGCAGTGTCTTCCAGGTAAACCGTCGTCGCGAATTCCTCGTCGCTGCCGCGCGCCATGGCAAAGTGGACGCGCCCTTCGATGCCGCTCGCCTTCCAATGCGCGATCAGCCGCTCGTGGATCGAGTTGAACTGGTCGCTGCCGGGGAAACACTCTTGCAGCCAATGCCATTGGACGACCGCCGCCTCCAGCAGCGAAGTGGGCGTGTCGGCGTTGAACTCGTAGAGCTTGGGCGCGCCGGTTCCGTTGTAACAGAGGTCAAAGCGGCCATACAGCGCCACGTCGTCCTCCTCCCACGAACGCCGGATCATCGGCGCGAACGCCCGGGGAATGTGAAAGGCGTCCCACAACTCCTTGCTCAAGACATGCTCCACCGCCGCGCAGCAAAGCCGGAACAGCTCGTTGGTAGCCGCCTCCAGCTCCAACACCTCCCGCATCGTGAAGGCGTAAAAGGCCGACTCGTCCCAATACGGCGTTTCCGCCGTGTGGAAAACCATCCCCAGGGACTCCACCTTCTCTTGCCAATCGGCGCGGGGTTCGATGGAAAGCCGTTGCATAGCCGTTACTCGCCGCCGCCGCCGTGACCGCCAAAGCCTCCCCGGGAGACGCCCACGCCATGCGAAGCGCCATCGCCCGAGGAACTCCCGTGGCCGCTGGAGAAAAACCAGCCGCGCCCGCCGCCGTGGCCATAGCTGCCGTATCCCGGCGTGGGAGTGGGCGTCGGCGACGCAGCACCGGGAGCGGGACGCGGGTGGCGGCCGCACGCCGCCAGCACCACCGATCCCGTGATCAGCAGAAAGACTGTTTTGGAACGTTTCACGCCATCAGCTCAATGCCGCCGCGATCACATGGCAGATGCCGATCACGATCGCCCCGCAAAGGATGCCGACGGCGACGTTTCCCTTTTCCAACTCCTTGTCGAAGGAGACGGGCGTGATCCAGTCGAAGAGCTTGAAGCCGATGATCGAAAGGACAATCCCCAGCACGGCGAAAAGCGCCGTGGAAGTGATCGCCTCCGTCATCGTCTCGGGAGCCCAAGCCAGCATGGAAAGTCCAAGTTCAGTAACCATGAAGGCGGAGAATAGCAGATCAAGGAAGCCTTGAAAAGGCTCCCGCGCCCTTAAGTTTTGTAAAAGGCTGGGAACTTCCCGGCGACCGCCACCGTAACCCCCTCCGTCGTTTTTCGGATTTCGCCGCTCGCGGCGAACCTCCACCCCTCCTCGCCCAATTGGACGAGCGCCAGCGTTTTGCTGCCAGAATCGAGGCAGATATAGGAAATCCACGGCATCGCCAGCTCCACCACAACCCGATCCAGCCAAGAGTTGGCGGCCACCCAGGAGGCAAAGCGCTCGACATTCTTTACCGTCTCATCGCATTGAGCCAACAGGGTGCTTCTGGTGGAGGCTTTGGCTAGGCAAAATCTCTCGGGGATGTCCATTGGAACGAATTTCGATTCCCGATATGGAATTTTCAAGAACAAATTCCGCATACGGAACGCAAAAAATCTCAGTTTTCCCAAGTGCCAAAGGTTCCCGTCCGCACCCTTGAAAATCAACTCGCCGCCTTTTTGAAGAAAGAACGCGGCCAGGCGAGCTACGTCGCTTTCTCGAAAAAGACCGGGCTGACGCCTTCAACCTTGTTCCGGCTCGAAAACTGCCAGCAAAGCATCACCATCGGGCGGCTCCAGCAGGTGATGGATCGCTTGAAAATCACCCTCTGGGATATTTTTGGGCGGCAGGGAGAATAGCCTGATGAGCAGATATTTGAGCCTTCGGATTAACGCAAGGGTGGGAGACCGCGTTGCGCTCCATGCGAAGGCGCTGCATTGGAGCTCAAACCAATTTGCGGAGAAAGCCATCGAAGCGGTCTGCGACCTCATCGAGAAGCCGGACTCCCGCAACTTGCCGGATTTTGTCGCGATGCTCGATGCCCTCCGCGCGAATAAAAAAGCGCCCACGCCGCTTAAGCCGCCAAAGTAGTATTTTGCCCCTCGGCACGCGGGGACTGCTTGTCCTGCGCCCCTCTATTTTCCCTCCGCCCATTGCCGGATGTTTTGGATTTCCGCTTCGGCGATCCCAAGGGAGGCCAGAAAGGCGTGGTGCCCCTCGGGCGCATGGCGCTCGAATTCGGCGTGCCAGCGCGCCATCCCGGCATCGTCCATCCCGGCCTTTCTCAACAACTTCACCCAAAGCGCCTTATCGACGACGCTCCCCTCTTCCCCCGCTCGCCGGAGCATCGCCGCGAGTAACCGTTGCTGCTTTTTCAGTTCCACGATCTGCCCGCCAATTTCGTTCATCCGCCGCTTCAGAATCGCCGCGAAAGGGCCGCCCCCGGCCGCCGTCATGCGCCGGATTTCCGCTAGCGGCAGCCCTGTCTCGCGGAACCGGCAGATTTTCTCCAACCGGCGGTGATCCTTCGCGGTGTAAATGCGATAGCCCGAGCCGCTCCGGCCCGAAGGCGGCAGCAAGCCGATCCGGTCGTAGTAAAGAAGTGTCGCGCGGGACAGCCCAAAGGCCCGGGCCAGTTTGGAGATGGAGTAGGTTTGCATCGCTCGATGGGGTCGGACTCGGGAAATGGGGGGAAGGGAAGCCATTTCCCTCCCCCCCCCCGGGTTTATCCCATAAACCGCCTACCGATGGGCAGCCCGGATTTGCTCAATCCGGCGCGCTTCCAGCCCGAGCCATTCCAGGAAACTCCGGTGGCCTTCGGGATGCCGCGCCTCAAAGAGCCGGTGCCAGCGCTCCATGGCGGCCTCGTCGAGCCCTGTTTCACGGAACAGGGCGATCCATTCTTCTACGGTGACTTTATTTTGCATGATTGGGTTCTTTCACTTTGTTGTTTTTTCTGAAACGTCACGGCCATGACGAGTAGGACGCTAAACTGTCCAGCGATAGACGGGTCAACCCCTTCGGCGGGGAAAAAAGCGTGCGCCGGGAAGCCTTCGCGGCTACAGTTTGCGGCCCGCGATACCCGTCCCATGTCCTTCCGCCTTTTCGACCTCAACGACCCCCAGCGTCACGCCGCCACCACCACGGAAGGGCCGCTCCTTATCCTCGCCGGGGCGGGCACGGGCAAGACGCGCGTCATCACCTGCCGCATCGCCTACATGGCGGCGCAGAAGATCGACCCGAACAGCATCCTGGCCGTCACGTTCACCAACAAGGCCGCCAATGAAATGCGCGAGCGCCTCGCGGGCATGGTGGACAAGGACGTGGCCAAAAAGGTGACGATGTCCACCTTCCACGCCCTGTGCGTGCGCATCCTGCGCACCGATATCGAGAAGCTCGGCTACAAAAAGAATTTCACGATCTACGACGAGGGCGACCAGACGGGCCTGATTAAGAAGCTCATCACCAAGACCGCCGCCATCGGCGAGAAACTGGAGCCGAACGCCGCCAAGTCCCTCATCAGCAAGGCCAAGAACAACGGCTGGAGCGCTCCGCAGGACGAGAAAACGCTGATCGGCGCGGTGTTCGCCCGTTACCAGGCGGCCTTGAAGCAGCTCAACGCGGTCGATTTCGACGATTTGCTGCTGCTCACCGTGAAGCTGCTGGGCGAACACGCCGACGTGCGCGAGCGCTGGCAGCGGCGCTACCGCTACATCATGGTGGACGAGTTCCAGGATACGAACCGGCTCCAGCTCGAACTGGTCAGCTACCTGGCCAAGCGCGACGACGGCATGCCGCCCAACGTGGCGGTGGTGGGCGACGACGACCAATCCATCTACGGCTGGCGCGGCGCGGAGGTCTCCAACATTTTGGAGTTCGAGCAGCATTTCCCGAACCCGACCGTCGTCAAGCTGGAGCAGAACTACCGGAGCACGAACGCGATTCTCAACACGGCCAACGCGCTGATCAAAAACAACCCGAAGCGGCGGCCCAAGTCGCTCTGGAGCGGCATGGGCGACGGCGACAAGATCCGCCTCGTGCAAGCCCCCAACGACCGCGAGGAGGCCGAGTTCATCGCCAACGAGATCGCCCGGCGCAAGGTGGACGAGACGCTCCGCTTCGAGGACTTTGCCGTGCTCTTCCGCATGAATTCGCAGTCGCGGCTGCTGGAAGAGATGTTCCGCGAGAAGGGCATCCCCTACAAGATCGTGGGCGGCAAGAGCTTCTACGACTCGCGCGAGGTGAAGGACGTGCTGGCTTACTTCGCCTGCACGCTCAATGCCGATAACGACGCGGGCCTGCTGCGCATCATCAACACCCCGCCGCGCGGCATCAGCGAGAAAACGGTGGAGCGGGCGCTGGAGCTGAGCATCAAGCACAAGTGCAGCCTGTTCAAAGGGTTGCAGCTCCCGGAATTGCGCGAGAGCATCCCCGCGCGAGCGAGCGAGGCCATCGCCGAGTTCGTGGCCCAGCTCGACGCCTGGGAAACGAAGCTCAACGAGCCGCTCGTGGACCAGGTGGCTGTGTTACGGAAGATTATCGAGGAATCCAACTACTACGACGACCTGCGCCGCTCGTGCAAGAACGGCGACGAGGCCCTGAAGCGCGAGAGCAACGTGCGCGACCTGGTGGAAGGCTTCTCCCGGTACCTGGAGAACTCCAACGGCGGCCTGCGCGGCTACCTCGACGCCATGGCGCTGCGCCAGGACAAGGAGGAGGACGAGAAGGACAAGGAGCAAGGCACCGGCGTGATGCTCATTACGCTCCACGCCAGCAAGGGGCTTGAATTTCCGCACTGTTACCTGGTCGGCCTGGAGGAGGGGATCCTCCCGCACGACCGCTCCAAGGTGGAGGGAACGCTCGACGAAGAGCGCCGCCTTCTCTACGTCGGCATCACCCGGGCGCAAAAGACGCTCACGATGACGTATTGCTTCAGCCGATACCGCTACGGGGGGACGATCCCGTGCACGCCCAGCAGCTTCATCAAGGAACTCGACCCGAACCTCATCGAGCGGATCGACCTGAAAAAATTGCTGAACACCCCGGTGGAAGCCCCGGCGGCCAAATCGCGCTTCGCCGCCATGCGGGCGGCGGTGGAACGGAGCGGGTAGGAAGAAACCCGGGTATCTGTTTAGCCAGGTGATAGGGAGCGCGAATCAAGAGAAAGAACCCCGGAGGGGTTCCAGACGTTAGCCGGTGGTTGAGGCGCGGCCACGCGCCGACACCACCGGAACTCGCCCCGCCATGCATTCACCCCGGAAGGGGTGGCAGCGGTTCTACCACCCTTCCAGGGTGAGCCAATGGCTTATACGAATTCTACAGTCACAGAGCAAGAATCCGCAGATTTCGCAGATGAACGCAGATTAAAATCCTCCTATAAAATAAATCTGCGAAATCTGCGGATAAAATGTCTTTTGACTGTATAACTCGTATTAACCAAACCGGGGGTGTCGCTGATACCAGTTCAAAAAGTAAAACGGACAGATGGAACAGAGGATTTTGCGGATGAACGAGGATTTCTATTCCTGAGAATCCTGTAAAATCTTGTGAATCCTGTTGAAATTTCCAGAGCCAAGTGTCTGGATATTTCTGCGAGTTGGTATGATACCCGGCTAAACATCTATCAATCCTCCGGATTGATTCCATTTCGCGCTCCAGTCCTTCTCGCGCGCTAGCGGCCCTGTGCGTTTGCCGAATGCGCCTGTTCCCACGCCTCCAGTTCGCCGGGCCCCCAGACCTCCCAGTTTTTGATCTGCCGGGCCAGTTCGTCGGTTCGTACGGCAGCGGCTTCGGCATTGAGATGGTAGTTGGTGTTGCTGAACTGAGTGCTGTCGGTGCAAACGCCCATGCGCGTGTCTTTGAGCACGGGAAAGATGGCTGCGATCTTCTTGAGGCACGCGGCGTTGATCCGTTGCATCCGGGGTGCGGTGTCCGGGTTCTGAAATCCCCAGGGCAGGGAGTAGGCTACGCGTACATTATTGCGCTCACACCATTGGCGCACCCACCACAAAAGTTTCTCGTTATATTCGGAGAGATTGCTGTTGTGCGGAGGAACCGGGCCGTAATGGCTGAGCCGGACGGTGGTGTTTTGCCAGCCGCTGGCGTCCGTGTTGAGTAGGT
>JAQTMF010000104.1 GCA_028714515.1 Chthoniobacteraceae bacterium
CTCGGCTCCGCGACGCGGAAGTCGGTTTCGACCGGTTTTGTGTCCCAGCCCTCCACGCGGACGGCCACGCGGTAGTCGCCCTGTTCGCGCGCGGCATATTGGGCTTTGTAGACGCCTTCCTCCGAGAGTATCCATTCCATCGGAACCTCCTCCTGGTTGCCCTCGGGATCGGTGACGGTGGCGATGAGGGAGGCGTCGTTGACGGGCTGCAAGTCCTTGGCGAGAGCGGTGGCGCTGATTGTCGCGGGTTTGCCGGGGGCGTACACGTCGCCGTCGGTTTCGGCCGTCAGCCTGTCCTTCGCCCCCACGGCAAGCCACCGCACGAGCTGTTTCCAGAATTTCCCGTGAAACTCCACGCTGGAAGGCACGGACACCCGCCAATACCAGGACCCGCCCGAGGTGAATGCGGCGACCCGCCCCGCGCCGTAGTTTTGGACCGCGAATACCGGCATGTTGTCCTGTTCACGGGTCAGAAGCGTCAGCGCGCCGGGTTTGGCTCCCGCGACGGGGGTGATGCCGATCAACGGCGGGGCCTGGCTCCAGAGTGTGCGGTTTTCCTCGGAATCCAGCGAGAGGCGCATCACGGGATGCACCCCGATTTGCTGGGTGATCCGCGCCTTATACTGGTTGTCGCTGTAGGGGCCGTCAGCCGCCGTGATTTGCACCGGGAGCATTTTCGCCACGGGGGTACCCGCGTATTTTCCCAGCCCGAAGGAGTTGACGCCGCCGAGCATCAGGAGGCCGCCGCCGCGTTTGTTGACGAACTCCTCCAGCATGGCAAGCTGCTCCGGCGTGAAGTAGGAGGCTTCGATATCCCCCAGGATGATCGCCTGGAAGCCGTAGAGTTGCTCGGCGCTGGTGGGGAATCCCTTTGCCAGCCAGGCTTCGCTTTCGTTGGCTCCCTGCACGTAAAAACGGTTGTCGCCCAGCCTCAGCAGCCCGACCAGCCGGAAGTCCCTGTCGCCCAAAAGGGCGCGCCGCAGGAAGCGGTATTCCAGCCGCGGACTCCCTTCGACGTAGAGCACCGGCAGGCGGTCGTCCTGGATTTCCAGGGTGAACTCGCGGGCGTTGTTCTCCGTGTTTTTCTCGCCCTTGCCCGGTGCGATGGCGATGCGGTAGACGGCCGTTCCTTCCTGGTCCGGGGTGAAGTTCAGCTTCACTTGTTCGAGGTCGGTGTGACCGGCCGGGGTGATTGTCCGCGTGGCGATTGCCGTATCGCCCCGGCTGATCGTCAGGTCGAAGGGATCTTTGTATCCCGTATGGCGCACGCTCACCTGCACCTCGACTTCGGAGTTGCGCCGGACGCGCCTCGGCGCAACGACGTTCACGACTTCGTAGTCCTCGGGCGGATTCGCGTTCCCGACGCCAACGACATACAGCGGCACTCCGCGCGCCTTGAGCAATGCGGCGGCGTCCTGCGTGGAACCGCCGGTGTTGCGGCCGCCATCGGTGATCAGGACGACGGCGGCGAGCGGCATTCCGCGCAGTTCGGCCTCCATGTCACGAACGCCCCGGAAGATGTTGGTGAACTGCCCGTTGGGCTGGAGCTGGGCCGCGGACGTCACCCGCCGCACGTCTTCGTCGAATCCGTAAACGAGGACTTTCCCGCTCCGGTTGAGCGCCTTGAGCAGCCCTTCGTCTTTCCCCGCCTCGCCCAGCAACAACCGGCTGGCCGCCTCCATGCGGCAAAGCGGGGAGGAACCGGACGTCGCGACGTCGGCGACTTTCATGGAACGCGAGGTGTCCACGAGCACCGCCGTGAACACTTCCTGCCGGCTGCGCATCAAGCGCATCGCGGGAGCGCCCAGCAGGAAGAAGAGGACCGCGATCAAGGCAAGCCGCAGGCCGAGCAGCGTGCGCCACGCGCGAACCTCCGTCCGCCCCGCGACGAGCCGATAGACAAACCACGCGGCGGCGCAGACCGCCAAGAGCACCGGCACAAGAAACTCCGCCGGAATATGCCCCGTGAAGACAAACCGGCCTTCACGAAAGACATCTGGAGGAACACTGAATATTTTTGGGAACCAGTCCATCGCGGTCAAGGTTTCGCGGGTGTCCGCCCGCCTTCGGATAATGCGTCAAAGTATTTGTTCACAAACTGCCGGTAGCTCGGGGGGCACTCCTGGCGCTGGAAGGAGAAAAGTTTGCTGGCGCTGTCCATGGCGCTCGTTTCTTTTTCCAGTTTGCCGCTGATGCTCGCGACAATGGCCGAAATGTCTTTGATGAGCTTGGGATCGGCGAGAAGGCTCTTTTCCAGCTCGTCCTTGTCCTTGCTGATCTCCTTGATCTTGTCTACCTCTTGCTGGGAGACGATCCCGCGGTCGTCGAGTGCCGCCGCCAGCGTGCGCAGGTTGTGTGCGGCTTTGGAGGCCGCCTCGGCTTTGCCTTCTTTCCCGGCTGCCTCTCCCGGCTTGGGAGCCGCGCCCGCCGTTTCGCCCGGCTTGGGAGCCGCGCCCGCTGTTTCGCCCGGCTTGGGAGCCGCGCCTGCCGTTTCGCCGGGCTTGGGGGCCGCGCCCGCTGTTTCGCCGGGCTTGGGAGCCGCGCCTGCCGTTTCGCCGGGCTTGGGAGCCGCGCCCGCTGTTTCGCCCGGCTTGGGAGCCGCGCCTGCCGTTTCGCCGGGCTTGGGAGCCGCGCCTGCCGTTTCGCCGGGCTTGGGGGCCGCGCCCGCTGTTTCGCCGGGCTTGGGGGCCGCGCCCGCTGTTTCGCCGGGTTGCAATTGCGCCAAAGCAGTCTTGGCTGCCGCCGCTTTGCGCGCCGCCGCGCTAATCCGTGCGGCCCTGCTGTCGGAGACCGCGTCGTCCCCGTTGCGGAGGCTTTCGCAGATTTTCCCCAGCGCTTCCGCCGCCTTCTTCTGCTCCTCGGTGGCGGCGGCGGGATTGGTCTGGCTCAGATCCACGGCGGCGTTGGCCATTTTTTTCTCGGGCTGACTGCGCTTGACGGTGCGCAGCGCTTCCCCCAGGGCGCGGACGGCCTCGGGTTTGCCCACTTGCGCGGCCCAGGTGTTGAGGCGGTCGATGACACCGTTGAGCGCCTCGGTTTCGCCCTGGATTTTCGTTTGCCTGCCCGCCAGGTCCTGTAGGTCGCGCGATTGACGCTGGTTGGCGTTCGCGTTTCCCGCGAGTTCCGTGGCCAGCGGCTCGGTTTTTTTCAGAAGATCGCCCTGCCTTTCGAGCAATGCGGAGGCCCGGCTCTCGGCCTCGGCGATGGCCTCCTCCAGTTTGTCGCGGCCCGCGTTGCCCACGGCATCGAGGGCTTCCTGCAATTGCTTTCTGGCGGCGGCGGCTTTGGCTTGCGCTTCCGCCGCGTTGTTGGCGGCGAAGTGTCCCGCGGCCTCGTTCATCGCTTTGGCGGCGGCGCCGAGTTTCTCCGCGCTTTGCTTGATGGCCGCGGCGTCCGCCGAGCCCGCGTTGGCCGCGGCGGCCGCCGTCTCCTTGGTTTTCTGCGCCAGCGCTTTTTGGAGCGCCGCAAGGCTTCCCGCGCTCTCCGGTTTGGCCTGGTTTTTGGCCTTGGCGATCACTTCGTCCTGTTTGGTGATCAAGGCTTGAATCCCCTTGGCGACTTCCGCCGCGGATCCCGCCCCCGCCTGCTCTTTTTCGGTCTTCGCCGTGTCGCTCAAGGCGTTTTTGAGAGCTTCAAGGCGGGTTTTTTCCAGCAGCGTCATCTGGGGCATCTCGGAAGTCAGGCTTCCGGCGGAGGCTGGCGGCGGGGTCTGCTTCGTCTGGGCCAGCGCGGTTTCCTCCAGGAGTTTTCCTCCCGCGGCGATGGCGGCCGCGGTGCTCAGTTCCGCCGAGGCTTTGGCGGTGTCGGCGGCGAGGAGGGCGTCGTGGGCGTTCTTGGCGTGGAGCGTGATCTGCGGGGCCACTTTCGCCAGTTGGGGGTATGTTTTGAGATCGACGAAATTCCGCAGCGCCCCCGTCTTTTTGTCGGCCATCTGGCCCGCCAGTTCTTTGCTCTGTGTCTGGAAGTCGGCTTCGGGAGTCCTGGGCTTCTGCGTGTTGAGTTGCCACACGGCTTTGAGCATCGCCATCAGGTCGGGCCCCTCGTCGCCTCCGGCGGTGACGGCGGATGTGGAGGCCGCGAGCCATGTCGGCCAGGTCTCGAAGTAGCCCACCGCAATCAGGCCGATCTCCGAGACGGCTTGTTGGCCTTTCGAGTCGCGGGCTTCGAGGTGGTAGGCAATGGCTTCCTCCGGGGCGCACGGGGGCTGGAAGTCTTCCAACATCAGCCGGTAGGCGCCGCGCCGGGCGTTGGGCGCGTCTTTGGTGGGGGCGGCTTCCAGCGTCAGCGGCACGCGCGTTTCGTGGGATTCGCCCTTGGCGTCCACGCGGCTGTAGAGGAGGTCGACGTTTTCGATGCCGAAGTCGTCATCGGCCTCGGCGTCAAAGGCGATCTCGCCGACGGGGTTGGTGAGCACCATGGCCTTGGGCGATTTGACGTGGAGTGTGGGCGGATTGTCGGGCAGGACGTGCACCGCAAGCGCCGCGTCCCCGGCCGTCCGCTGTCCGTTGACGTCGGCGATGGCATACTGACCCCCGGTTTCTTCCTTCACCTCAAAGGTGGCGACGGCCGTGTTGGGGGCTTGCGGATCGACGGTCATGTTTTGGATTTGACCGTTGTTCCACTTCAATTGCCCCTCTTTGAGCGGGTTGCTCGCGGCGACGCGCACGGTGACGGTGGAAGCCTCCAGCGCGGCGATCTGGCCGTTGGAGGGGTTTTCCACGTGGTCGGGCAGCTTGGCGTAGGCGGGGTAGTGCGTGGTCACTTCAAGCGATTGGACGACGAGGGGATCAAAGACCGTGAGGCGGTGAGGCTCGCTTTTGTCCGCGCCGCTCGCGACCCGGAATTCCAGGTCTTCGCTGACGTCGGCAAGCGTGCCCTGGAAGCCGTTGAGCTTCTCGATCTCCTTCATCGGCAGCGTCTGCCATTGCGCTCCGGCGGTGCGCGGGCGGAAGTTCAATTCCACCGGCAGGCCCGAAGCGCGGGAGAGTGTGACTTCCAAATCAAACGACGTGCCGCGCGCCAAGCTGGTGTCGCCTTTGGAGAAGGCGAACCGGAGCGGGCCCGGAGCCGCCGGACGCGCGTTGCGTTTCGCCACGTCTTCGGCCGTCGGGGTCCACGGCTCAACCACGCGGGCGATATGATGGCCCACGGCATGGGGGAACAGGATGCCCAGCACGCCAAAGAGAACGGTCCCTGCGACGGCTCCCACTCCGTATTTTTTGAGCCGCGAGAGATCCACCACCCGGTGGGCCGACACGCGGGCGCGGGCGATGGCTTCCTCCATGACCGTATCGACCAAGGCCGCCTGGTTTCCCGTGATGCCGCCGCGCTTGGGCCCATATTCCGCCGCCGTGATCAAGATACCGTCGAGCTCGCGCCGGTGTTCCTCGATATAGAGGGCGATCTGCCGGTCGTCGATCTTGCGCAGCAACGGCGCGGCGACGTGACGCACCGCGAAGAAAGCGATTCCGGCGAGCGCGGCGGCCCACATCCCCACCCGCACGCCGGGCAAGGGCTGGTAGAGCCAATCCAGGAAAAGCAGCAGCGCGAGAATGCCGATGCTCTCCGTCACCACAATGGCAAGACCCGAGAGCGCCACCGCGCGCTTCCAAGAGCGGCGGACTTTCCCGAATTGCGCGGCCAGTTGTTGATAGTTGCTCATGCTGGATTTCTGGGCCCTAGTGACGCAGTGTTTTGTTGCCAACGGCCAGTTCGGCCATGGTCAGGACGAGAAGCCCGCAGAGCAGAACCCACCACAGGCCGCCGTCCTTCGTTTGTCCCTCCCGGACGGCGGCTGTGGTGGTTGCGAGGTCGAACCCCCCTTCGGCCTCGCCCGGCACTCGTTCGATGGCAGCCTTGATTTCCTCCGGCGCGACCGCCGCGGGGTCCCCCTCGGCGAAATTGCCGTTCACCGCGTAACAGAAATCGGGTTCCCCGTTTTTGTTCGTTGCGTTGTAAAACCCGGGCTCCACGGCCGCTTCGGCGGCGGGATGAACGCGGCCCGCCGGGTCCTTGAGTGTGCCGCCCTCGGGAAGCGGCAACACGTCGCCGCTGGAATATGCCGTCCGCTGGCCGCCGCGCACCGCGAGGTAGCGAAGGGTTTGGTGCAGGTAGGGCAGGAAGACCGATTGGTAGGCGAAGTCGTTCCAGTCGGCGTCCACCGCGCTCATCATCGCCATGGCGACGCCCTTGCCCCGCTCGCGCTCCAGGATCGCGGGCCGCCCGTCGCCAAACCGCGCCAGTACCCGCGAGAGTTGGGTGTCGGTGGTTTCCCAATATTTGGCGAACTTCGGCAGCGTCAGGTCTCCGTGATGCGGCGCGCTGAATACTTCGAAAACGGGGTGTTCGAAGTCCACGCGCATCAACGACTCCGCGCTCTCGCCGCTGGCCGGACGCGCCGCGAGCACTTGGCGCAGCTTGCACGGCGCGAGGCTTTCAAACGCGGCGTTGAAGGCTTCCGCCTTCACGTTCGCGCCGGGCAGGAAGAAGACTCCGCCGCCGCGTTGCATGAGCGTGGTAAGGCTTCCGATGACGGGCGCGGGCAGTTCCCCCACGTCGGCGAGAATCACGACGCTCGCCGCCGCGATCTCTTGGGAGGTCACTTTCTCCGCCGCGAGAACCTTGAGCGCGAACGGCGATTCCTCCCCGGGCGCAATCGCTTTCCCTATAAAGAACGCCGCGTCGGCCTGCGGATTGGCCGACGGACGGCCGGTGAGAAGCAGCACGGGAATGCGCGGAAGGGTGCGGGCGTTAAAGTAGAACACGCTCCCCTTTTCCCCGGCTCCCGCCCCCACGGAAATCGATCCGGGGTTGTCTCCCGGCGTGTCGAATACGTGGCGGAAACGGACGGAGGCGGTGCCGCCGGGGCGGATGCTGACACGCTGGGTTTCCGCCTCCCGGCCTTTGAGGGCCAGCGTGACGGCGGCGTCCTTGCACGGCTCGCCGGAGAAGTTGGCGACGCGCACGGCGAGGGAGGAGGGCTGGCCGTCGAGCACGAGGCTGCCAGGTGCGGAGGCCTCCACGATGCACGGGCTGACGCGGGTGGCCGCGGGACGAAGAGGGCGCAACGTCACTTTAACGTCTTCCGCGAGTTTCCAGTCGCCCTTGTAGCCGCGCCAGCCCTGGCGCGGGAAGTCCGAGATCACGACGATCTCCTTGTGCGCGGCGCGGATGCCTCGGAGCAGTTCCCCGGCTTTGCGCAACGCATCCGGCAGATTCGTGCCGCCATAGCCCGCGGCCAGCGCCCGCGCCGCCTCTTTGCGTTCCGCAAGATCTTTGCCAAGCGGTTCCCGAACGCCGGGCGCGCCGGCAAACGCGATCAACGCTGCCTCGTCTTCCCCCTGCTTCAGGCTGTCAAACGCCGCCAGGGCTTCTTTTTTCAAAGCCTCCGGAAGGCCTTCGCGGCGCATGGAACCGGATACGTCGGCCACCACCACCCGGGCCGTCCCGGCTTCCACGGGCGTGTTCACCCCGCTTTTCTGCCTCAAGAACGGACGGGCAAAAATGCAGGCCAAAATCGCCACGACAAGGCAGCGAAGCACGATCAGGAAAAGCTCCCGGAATTTTTTGTGCCGGATCACCACCGTGGCTCCCCGGTTGAAAAACCGCGCCGTGGAAAAGACGGCCCGCTTGATGTGATCCCGCATCAAATAGTGGATCAACACCGGCGCCGCGATGCCGGCCAGCGCCAGGAGAAAGTAGGGGTTTGCGAAAGAGATCATCCCAGGCGGCTCCGGCGGTATAGGTATTCGCTCAACGCGACCTCAAGCGGCTTGGATGTGTCGAGCATCTTGTAATCGGCGTGAATGCCCGCGCATCCTTTCTCGCAGGCGTCGAGGAATTGCCGCAGTTCCTTGAGGTAAATCGGTTTCATGCCTTCCGGCGAGATCATGGTTTTCCGCCCCGTCTCAAGGTCCGTGAATTCCGTCATCGTGGTGAACGGGAAGGTCAGTTCGCCGTTGTCGAGCACTTGGAAGACGATGACTTCGTGGCCCTGGAAGCGGAAATGCTGCAAGGCGGAGATGATTTTCGCGGGGTCGTCGAGCAGGTCGGAGATCAGGATGATGAGCCCTTTGCGTTTCAGCCCCTCGGCCAGTTGGTGCAAAGGCCCGGCGATGTCGGTTTCGCCTCCGGGCTGGGCCTGCTCCAGCGCGGAGAGGATGCGCTTCAAATGTGTCTGCCGCATCCGGGGCGGCAGCGCGGTCCGGATTTTGGTGTCGAAAAGCATGAGCCCCGCGGCGTCGCGCTGGCGCATCATAAAGTAGGCCAGGCAGGCGGCGATCTGGGAGGCGTATTGGAGCTTCGTGAGCCCCTCCGGGGCAAACCGGTAGCCCATGGACGCGCTGGCATCGACCACCAGGTAGCAGGCGAGATTCGTCTCCTCCTCGAATTGCTTGATGTAGTAGCGGTCTGTCTTGCCGTAAACTTTCCAGTCCACGTGCTTGACCTCGTCCCCCGGCGAATATTGGCGGTATTCGGCGAATTCGACGGAGAAGCCGCGGTAGGGGCTGCGGTGAAGACCTAGGACGAAACCTTCCACGACAACTTTGGCAAGCATCTGCATCGAGTCGATGCGCGCCAGCACGTTGTAATCGAGGATACTGGGTGTGACCATGTCTAGAGGCCCGATTGCGGCGGAGAAACGGATTCCAGCAGGCGCGAAATGATGGCCTCGGAGTTGATGCCTTCGGATTCGGCGCGGAAGTTGGTGACGATGCGATGCCGCAAGACGGCCATCGCGACCGATTGCACGTCCTGGACGGAGACGTAGGCTCTTCCGTTCAGGGCGGCCCGCGCCTTGGCCCCGAGGATGAGGTAGTGCGCGCCGCGAATCGACGCGCCCCACGAGACGTAGTCGTTGATGAACGAGGGGGCTCCTTTTTCGCCGGGACGACTGCGCGCCGCGAGTTCCACCGCGTACCGGATGATCGGCTCGGCGACGGGCGTCTGGCGGATCAGCTCCTGGTAATACATCAAGGCCGGGCCGTCGATGCACTTCGCGACGTCGGCCACGCTTGTGCTGGTGGTGGAGTTGACGACTTCGAGTTCCTGGTCGCGCGGCAGATAGTCGATGATCAGGCTGAACATAAACCGGTCCTGCTGGATCTCGGGCAGGGGGTAGGTTCCTTCCTGTTCAATCGGGTTTTGCGTGGCCAGCACGAAAAACGGCTCTTCGAGCGTGTAGGTGGTGCCGCTGACGGTGACTTGGTGTTCCTGCATCGCCTCCAGCAGGGCGGCCTGCGTTTTGGGCGGCGTGCGGTTGATCTCGTCGGCGAGCAGGATGTTCGTAAACACGGGACCGGGCCGGAACTTCATGTTGCGGGTGCCGGTGGCGCGGTCTTCTTCCAGGACTTCGGTTCCGGTGATGTCGGCGGGCATCAAATCGGGGGTGAATTGAACGCGGCGGAATTTCAGGTCGAGCGCTTTGCCGAGGCTGGAGATGAGCAGGGTTTTCGCCAGGCCCGGCACGCCAGTGATCAGGCAATGCCCGCCCGCGAAGAACGAGGTCACGACATCCTCGACGACTTGTTTCTGCCCCACGATCACCTTGCCCACTTCGCAAAGGATCTTCTGTTTGCCTTCCGCGATGGCGGCGATGGCCCCGGCGGCGTTTGGTTCTTGCGATGCGGTTAACATGGTCAAACTCCTTTCGGCGTGGAAATCGACGCCACGACCTTTTGAATCACGTCCTCGATGGTCACGCGGTCCACTTCCGCGCGGAAGGATAGGCCGATGCGGTGCCGCATTACCGGCACGATGACTTTTTGGACGTCCGCCAGGCGCACGGTGCCGCGCCCATCGAGCGCGGCGGCGGACTTGGCGGCGAGGGCGAGGTTTTGGCTGGCGCGCAGGCCCGCCCCCCAGGCGACGTAATCTTTTACAAACGCGGGACATCCCTCGACGGTGGGGCGGGTTGTCGCCGTCAGATCGACGATATAGCGGCCCAACTCCGCGGGCAACGCCACGCCGCGGACGGTTTTCACGAATGCCTGGAGTTCGGCGGCGTCGATCACTTTTTCCAGCGTGACCTTGGCGGAACCCGTGGAATGCCGGACCACGGCGATTTCGTCGTTGTCGGGCAAGTAGTTCATCATGATGGAGAGCATGAAGCGGTCTTGCTGCGCCTCGGGCAGAGGGTAGGTCCCTTCCTGCTCCATGGAGATCTGGGTGGCCATGACGTAGAACGGCTTGGGCAAGGCGTGGGTTTTGCCGCTGATGGTGACTTGCTTCTCCTGCATGACTTCGAGCAGCGATGCCTGCGTCTTGGGGGGCGTGCGGTTGATCTCATCGGCCATGACGAGGTTGCAGAAGACCGGGCCTTTGACGAACTTGGTGACGCGCCGCCCGGTTTCCGGATCCTGCTCCAGGATCTCGGTGCCGGAGATGTCGGAGGGCATGAGGTCGGGGGTGAACTGGATCCGCTTGAACTCGAGGTTCATGATCCTGGCGATGGAGACGATGACCAGGGTCTTCGCGGTGCCGGGAGGCCCCTGGATCATCAGGTGGCCGCCCGCGAACATGCCGATCAAGACTTGGTCGATCGCCTCGTCCTGGCCGACGACGAGTTTTCTCAATTCACTGAGGATCGCCTGCCGCGCCTCTTTGATCCGGGCCAGCAATGCGCCTGTCTGCGCTTCGGGCGAGAGGGGAGAGTCTGTGGTGGTTAACATGGAGGATGTGGAATTCTAAAGCGGGAAGAAGAATCTGCGGATGCTCTCGGGGATTGGCGGGCGGCTTCCGTCACCATGGGGGCAATTGCCGCCCTTGCCGGATCGAACGGGAGCCGATGGCGTGGCATGTATTGGAGATTCTGGGAATAAGGCTACCCCCGTTTTTCTAAACGTCCACCGCCGAGCGCCTGATGT
>JAQTMF010000105.1 GCA_028714515.1 Chthoniobacteraceae bacterium
TTCTCCAAGGAGATCGGCCTAAGTTTCGATCAGTCTCGTCGATGCCGTTGAGATTCCGGCGGCCGCCGGGATCTCAACTCTTCTTCCTTAGCAGGAAGTTGACCCCCTCTACATACAAGTTTTGATTCCCCGGCAACTTCTCTTCTTCCTGGTTTCCTAATTCTTTTTAGTGAATTCGTGAACAGTCCCCACCTCTAGTCGCACCCGGGGGAAAGGCGGAGGCGTCAGTGCACCACTTCCACCGGCGTGCCGACGCGCACCCGCTGGTAGAACATCGGGGCGATCTCCGCGGGCATCCGGATGCAGCCGTGCGAGGCCGGGTAGCCGGGCAAAATGCCGACGTGCATCCCCACCCCGTCGGCGATCCGCATGAAATAATACATCGGCGATCCCTGGAAATGGGTGCCGCTGGGCGCGGAGTCGATCCGGGCGCTCACCCCCGCCCGCACCACGCGCCCCTGGCTGTCCACGAAGTTCCCATACAAATTGGAACGGTGGTCGGGGTCCTTCTCCTGCACCCGGAACGTCCCCGTGGGGGTCATCCCGGCCGCTTTGCCGGAGGAAATGGGCGTGTCGATCGCGATTTCGTTGTTCAGGAGCAGATACGCCCGCTGTTTGCCCAGGGAGACCAAAACCCGGGAGTTCGCCTGCGTCACCTGGTCCAGCAGCCGCGCGGAAACCTTGGGCGGATCTTGCCGATGCAGCGATTCATTCGCTTTTTTTACACCAAAAAGCCCAAAAAACGGTGCGCTGAAGGCGGAACCGCTGCATACAAGCACGGCTCCGACCACCAGGATGGCGAAATTGCGAGGGATCGGGAATCTCATTGCAGGCGAACGGTCCTTGTTTCTTAATAATACATTCTTTGGCTATCAATCGAAAACTCCAATTGTTTGCAAGCCGTTCCCGATTTGGGTATCGGCTTTGCGCGCTTTGGAGCGCCTGCCTGCTCCTCGCCGCCCCCCTTTGCGCGCCCGCTTCGATCAACATCCCCCCCCTGCCCAAAGAGAAGAAGGAGAAAAAAGAGACGCCGCTGCCGCCCCACCCCGTTCCCGTCACCGTCCAGGTGCTCAACGGCGGGACCGTCCAAATCACCCTGCGGTTGTATGGAAAGCAGGAACAGACCACCCGTTTTCTGATCCGCAAGGAGCCCGCGCTCGGCAAGATCATCAGCCTCCAGCCCGCCGGGGAGGAAGTCTGGGTCCTCACCTACCAGCACACCACCCCCCTTCAGCCCGGAGAGCTGCGAGCCAAAGACCGCATCCTGTTTGCCGCGCAAAACACCAATGGCACCTCCTCCCCCGCCGAGATCCTCCTGGACATCGTGGACGCCCCCCCGAGGCTCGACGGTCCGGCTCCCGTCGAATTCGGCGAAATCCCCGCCGGGCTCCCCGCCACCTGCGCCCTCACCATCGCCAATGCCGGAGGCGGTATTTTGGAGGGAACCGTGAGCGTGGAGGCTCCCTGGACCGTCACCCCCGCTATCTACAGCCTGGGCCGGGGCGAACGCCTGGTGCTGCAAGTGGGCCTGATCCCGGGGGAGACCGTGGAATACAAGGGCCGCCTGCGGTTTTCCACCAACCAGGAGGCCCAGGCCCCCCTGCACGCCCACGCGAACGCCCCCTTCACCGCCAAACCGGCCGCCCTGGAACTGGAGGGCACGGCCGCGCGCTCCGGCACCTTGAGCCTTTCCAACCGGACCGCCGCGGATCTCCGGGTGCGCATCACCGCCTCCAAGCGGCTCCGCCTCCCGGAGCAAATCCACCTTGCTCCCCGCGCCACGGTTTCGCTGGAAGCCGCCCTCCCCCCGGACGACCCGGCGCGCATTGACGAAACGATCCGCTTCTCTCTCGGCGCGATCACCCAAACCGTCACCGTCCACGCCCCGGCCGCCGCGCCCTCGCCGACGGCCACCCCCCTTCCTCCCCCGCCCGCCGCAACCCCCGCGGCCACGCCGGTGGCCTCCGCCCCCCCTGTCGCGCCGCCTCCCTCCACGGAACGCTCCCCCTCGGCCCCGCCCTCGGGCGCCCTCCCCGGCCTGCCCGCTCCCGAACCGTTCTCTCCCCCCGACGGCAAACTGCTTCCCTTCCTCCAGGGGGTCACGGTCGTGCGCACCACCCGCCAGGGAGCCGTCGAATTCGCCTGGAACGCGCCCGCCGCCGCCGATCTTCCGGCCGCCGGGAGCCTCCGCTACCAGGTGGAAATCCGCCGCATCTCCCTCGACACCGCCGGGAACATGGAACAACGCTGGATCCCCGTTCCCGGCGTCCGGTTCACCGAAAACGCGGGCCGCGTCAACGCCGCGTTTGAGGGCGTTCCGGAAGGCGTCCAGGACACCGCGCGCGCCGTCGCCCTCGCCCCGGACGGGCAGCGCTGCGCCCAATCCCTCCCCTTCGGCTTCGCCATCCCCTCGCGCCCTCGCCTCTACACCCCGCGCCGGGCTCTTCTCGCCGTGTTCACCCTGGTGCTGGCCGCCGCGCTCGCCGCCCGGTGGGCGCAAAAAAAACGCGGCCGCTAAAAAGAGCCTTGGCGTTCCTCCACAAACTGCGCTTTCCTTCCCCTTCCCCTTCCTCTTCATGCAACACGGCATCCAACACATCCACTTCCTCGGCATCTGCGGCACCGCCATGGGCTCCGTCGCCGCCGCCCTCCAAGAACGCGGTTTCACCGTCACCGGCTCCGACGAAAACGTCTACCCCCCGATGTCCACGTTCCTGGAGAAAAAAGGCGTCAAGCTCACCGCGGGCTACCGCGCCGCCAACCTCCCGGCCGACGCCCAGTTGATCGTCATCGGCAACGCCATGAAACGGGGCAACCCGGAGGTGGAAGCCGTCCTGAACCGGAAACTCTATTACCTTTCCCTGCCCGAGACGCTCAAAGAGTTCTTCCTGCGGGGCCGCCACAACCTGGTCGTCACCGGCACCCACGGCAAAACCACCACCACCTCGCTGCTTACCTGGATTCTCGAAACCGCCGGGCTGGAGCCGAGCTACCTGATCGGCGGCATCCCCAAAAACCTCGGCCAGGGGGCCCGCTTCCGCGACAGCGCCCATGTCGTACTGGAAGGCGACGAATACGACACCGCCTTCTTCGATAAGCGCAGCAAATTCGTCCACTACATGCCCGAGCTGGTCATCGTCAATAACATCGAGTTCGACCATGCCGACATCTTTGACGACCTCGACGCCATCAAACTGAGCTTCCGGCGGATGCTCAACATCGTCCCCGGCAACGGCATGGCGCTCCTCAACGCCGACGATCCCAACTGCCTCGACGTGGGGCGCACCTGCCCCGCCCCCACCCTCACCGTCGGCTTCTCGCCCGACGCCGCCCACCGCATCGAAGCCGCGAGCTATCCCGCGGGCGGAGGGGCCGAGTTCACCCTCTCCGGCACCCGCTTCCACCTCCGGCTCTCCGGCGAATACAACGTGCGCAACGCCGCCATGGCGATCACCGCCGCGCGGTTCTACGGCATCCCGCTGCCGGTCATCCAGAAAGCCGTCGCCAGCTTCGAGGGCGTCCTGCGCCGCCAGGAAATCCGGGGCGAAGTCCGCGGCATCAAGATCATCGACGACTTCGGCCACCACCCCACCGCCATCCGGCAGACCCTCGCCGGGCTGCGCCACCAATACCCCGGCGCGCGCCTCTGGGCCATCTTCGAGCCCCGCTCCAACACCACCCGCCGGGCCGTCTTCCAGCACCAGCTCCCCGGCGCGTTCGCGGGAGCCGACGGCGTCGTCTTCTCCAAAGTCGCCCGGCTCGAACAAATCCCCGAGGGCGAGCGGCTCAAGCCCGAGCAAGTCATCGCCGATATCGCCGCCACCGGCAAACCGGCGTTTTACGAACCGGGCGCGGACCAGATCATCGCCCGCCTGCGGCCGCTGGTCCAAAGCGGCGACATCATCGCCGTCTTCAGCAACGGCGGCTTTGACGGCATCCACGCGCGGCTCTTGAAGGAGCTGTAGGGCTTCGGGCCCCGCTTGAGCCGCCCTACGGCGCCGCCGTGAACAGCCACCAGCGCGCCTTGCGCTCGCGAGCCGAACGGGCCTGGCGCTCGAAATAGAGCTTCCATTCCTCCCCCGCCGCCGTGCGGATGTGGAACCAGTGCTTGCGCACATAGCGCTCCCCGCTGCCATGGCGGCACGGCCCCGTCTCCTTCCATTCGGCGATCACCTCGGCCACGGCGTATTCCTCCCCGCGCCAGCGGAACCGCGCCGGAAGCAGCGGCGCGCCAATCACCACCGGGCGGGCGATCCCCCCGTCCGCCACCGGCGTCACCGCCTCACTGATCAAGCGCTCGCGCATGCTTACAATATAGTGACAAACGGATAAAAATTCCACAATGGGGGATTCCCCGAGGAAAGGATACTTGACCTTTTCCTGGGAAGTCTTCATTCATTGCCGCCATTCCGTCCCCGGTTTCAAAAACGGCTTTTAGGGAGCACGGCATCTTTTTTATGAGTACCAGCAAACATTTTCTCGCCGCAGTCGCTACCGCTTGCGTCGCCACGTCATCCCTCACCCTGGCCCAGCAGGCGCAAGCCCCCGCCCCCGTCGTCAAGAGCATCGATGTCCAGTTTGCCGGCCCGGCCACGGTCAGCAAGGAGCGCGTCCTCAACGCCATGCGCACCAAGGTCGGCAAGCCCTACTCGGTAGGCGTGGCCGAGGAGGATGTCCGCAGCCTTTACCAAACCGCCAAAGTTTTCAACGTCCGCATCTTCGCCGACCCGCAGGCGGACGGCACCATCAAGCTCGTCGTCGTCGTCCAGTCCCAGGCCTCGGTCAAGGAAGTGAACATCGAGGGAGCCAGCGAGATCAGCGTCCGCTCCCTGCGCAAAAAGATCGAAACCAAATCCGGCAGCGAGCTTTCCGAATCCCAGGTGGAGGCCGACCGCCAGAAGATCCTCGCCGCCTACCAGGACAAAGGCTACAAGGACACCGAGGTCAAGACCGTCATCAAAACCGACGAGAAGACCAACAAAGCGAACGTCACCTTCGTCATCACGGAAGCCCAGCGCACCATCATCCAGCGCGTCCGGTTCGAGGGCAACACCGTCTTCAGCGCCAAGGAACTGCGCAAGGTCATCAAGACCCGCAAACATTATATTTTCTCCTTCCTCGATAAATCGGGCCGCGTGGATAAAGACCTTATCTCGGCCGATGTCGATGCTCTGCGGGACTTCTACCAGAACCACGGCTACGCGGACGTGAAAATCGGCGACCCCGCCATCAGCCGCCGCGAAGGCAGCTCCAAAGTGGACGTCTCCTTCCCCATCCAGGAAGGCCCGCAATACCATGTCGCCTCCATTACCATTGGCGGCGCCCGGCTCTTCTCGGCCCAGGAACTCGGCGCGGCGCTCCGGCTCAAGGAAGGCAGCGTCTACTCGCCCGAGGGCATCCAGAAGGACGTCAAGAAAATCCAGGACATCTACGGCGCGCGCGGCTACATCGACACCCAGGTCGTCCCCGTCAGCACCTCGGCCGGCAACTGCCTCTACGCCATCACCTACCGCGTGGACGAAGGCTCCCAATCCTACGTCAACCGCGTCAACATCAGCGGCAACACCCGGACCAAGGACAAAGTCATCCGGCGCGAACTGGCCCTCGGGCCGGGCGACCTCTACAACAGCGTCTACGCCGACGCCAGCAAGCAGCGTCTCCAGAACCTCAACTACTTCGACCGCGTCGACGTCTTCCCCTCCGATACCTCCGCTCCCGGCAAAAAAGACGTCAACGTCGTCGTCAACGAGAAACGCACCGGGTCCCTCAACTTCGGCGCCGGGTACAGCACCATCGACAGCGTCATCGGGTTCGTCGAACTCTCCCAGAGCAACTTCGACATCACCAACTGGCCCAACTTCACCGGCGGCGGCGAACGCTTCCGCGCCCGCGTCCAGGCCGGCTCCGAACGCAAAGACATCGTCGTCTCCCTCACGGAACCCTACTTCCTCGACTACCAGCTCGCCGTCGGCGGCGAACTCTTCTACCGCGACGCCGATTACCTCAGCAACGTCTACAACCAGCGCAACTACGGGTTCGACCTCTTCACCCGCAAAGCCATCAACCAGGACCTCTCCTGGCGCATCGACTACCGGCTGGAGGAAATCGAGCTCTACAAGATGCAAGATTGGGCGTCCGACGTCATGAAAGCGGACGACGGCAACCACCTCAAGAGCCAAGTCGGGCCGTCCCTGGTCTATGACACCCGCGACAGCGTCTTCCTCACCCGCCGCGGCACCCGGGCCGACCTCTCCGCCTACGTCGCGGGCGGCCCCCTGGGCGGCAACGACAGCATCTACGGAGCCAACCTCCAGGTGTCTCACTACATCTCCCTGCCCTGGGACACTATCCTCACCCTCTCCGGCGAGGCAGGCAGCGTCGATAGCTGGGACAACAGCGACCACGTGCCGATCTTCGACCGCCTCTACCTGGGCGGCTCCAACAACCTGCGCGGCTTCAAATTCCGCGACGTCGGCCCCAAAGACAACAACGACGAGCCCATCGGCGGCAACTCCATGGCCCGCTTCACCGCCGAATACACCTACCCCATCATCGACCGGGTTCGCGGCGCCCTCTTCTACGACATGGGCTACGTCAACGCGGGCTCCTACCAATTCAGCCCGGATAGCGTCGCATCCGATGTGGGCGTCGGCATCCGGCTCGACCTGCCCATCGGCCCCATCCGCATCGACTACGGCTATCCCGTCCAGGCAGGCGACGCCACCAGCCGCAGCGGCCACTTCAATTTCAATATTGGCTACCAATTTTGAACGGATTAACCTTCCGAACGTCTTAAAAGAACATCGTCTTCTATGAAAACCAACCTGATCGCCTTTTCCCTCGTGGCCGCCATTGCCCTCGCCACCAGTTCCATTGCCAGGGCTGATGTCAAAATCGGCTACGTGGACATGAACAAAATCTTCTCCAGCTATTACAAGACCGATCAGGCCAAAAAGCGCATCGAAGAAGCCCAAAGCACCGCGCAGAACGAACTCCAGGAACGCGCCGACGTCTTCAACAAAAACCGCGACGCCATCCTCAAGCTCAACGAAGAGCTGAACAAGCCCGAGCTGAGCAAGGAAACCAAGGAAAAGAAAACCAAGGAGCGCGACGAGAAAGCCGAGGAAGCCAAGCGGCAGGAAAAAGAGATCCTCGAACTGCGCTCCCAGCGCCTCAAGAACCTCCAGGAACAGGCCAACCGGATGCGCGCCGGCATCGTCGAAGAAATCCGCAAGCTGGTCAACGACAAGGTCAAGGCCGACCAGTATGACCTCGTCCTCGACAAATCCGGTCTCAGCTCCAACGGCATCGAAGTCGTCCTCTACTCCAAAGACAGCACCGACTTCAGCGACGACATCATCAAAGCCCTCAACGCCGACAAGCCCAAAGACAGCGCCTCCGCTCCCGCTCCCAGCAAGACCAAATAAGTGGACGCGAGCATCGAAGAACTGGCCGCCCTCGTCGGCGGCCGCGTCATCGGCGGTCCGTCGGCGACCCATATCACCGGTGCGGCCGCCATCGCCGACGCCCAGGAAGGCGACATCACCTTCTTTGGCAACGCCAAATACCTGCCCGCCTTGAGAGCCAGCCGCGCCACCTGCGCGCTGGTTCCCGACGGCTTTGACGAAGCCATCCCTGCCGTCCAAATCCAGGTGGCCAACCCCACCCTGGCCTTCTCCAAAATCCTCGAACAGCTTGCCCCACCCCCCATCGTCTTCGCGCCGGGCATCCATCCCAGCGCCGTCATCGCCGCCGACGCCCGCATCGGGAAAGACGTCGCCATCCAGGCCCACGTTGTCGTGGAGCCGGGGGCCGTCATTGGCGATCGAACCGTCCTGGGGCCCAACGTCTACATCGGCCACGGCACCCGCGTCGGCGACGACTGCAAAATCTACGCCAGCGCCAGCATCCGCGAACGCTGCCGCATCGGCAACCGCGTCATCATCCACAGCGGAGCCGTCCTCGGCAGCGACGGTTTCGGATTTGAAATGGCGAACGGGCGGTATGTCAAAATCCCGCAGACCGGCATCGTCCAGATCGACGACGACGTCGAGATCGGAGCCAACACCACCATCGACCGCGCGCGCTTCGGCCGGACGTGGATCGGCGAAGGGAGCAAAATCGACAACCTCGTGCAGATCGCGCACAACGTCGTCATCGGCAAACACAGCATCATCGTCTCGCAGGTCGGCATCTCCGGCAGCAGCCGCATCGGCAACTACGCCACCCTGGCGGGCCAGGTGGGAGTCGTCGGACACATCGAAATCGGCGACCAAGCCGTCGTCGCCGCCAAGAGCGGCGTCAGCAAGAGCATCCCGGCCAAGCAAATGTGGTGGGGATCGCCCGCGGGCCCGATCCAGGAGCAAAAAGAGCAGCACGCCCGACTCAACCGCCTGGCCAAACTGATGGAACGCGTCAAGCGCCTCGAAGAGCAAGTCGCAGCCAAGGGCACGAAGTAAGATCCCAGGGGACCGGTCACACACCGGCTCCCGGATCTTGATCCCGGGTAAAGCGGCTGCGGAAAGCCCCCGGCGTCGTCCCCGTCATCTGGCGGAAAAGACGGCAAAAATAGGCCGGTTCGGGGAGGCCGCAATCCGCAGCGATGGCCTGGATGGAGGCGCCGGTTTCCCGCAGAAGCCGGCAGCCATTGGCGATGCGCTGGCGCTGAAGATACTTCAAAGGCGGCAGGCCCACGGCCGCCTTGAAATGGCGCTGAAAAGAACGCGGGGACATCCCGGCCGCCGAGGCCATCCGCGCCAGGTCGAGCTCCTCGGCATAGTGGCGATCGACGAAACTCAAAGCCCGCCCGATCTGCGCCCGGCCAAGCTCGGCCACTCCGGCGGGGGCCTCCACCCGGCGGGAAACCGTGATGAGTAACTCCAGAAGCAGCGCGCTTTGCATGGCGATCCCCCCTTCCCGCAGCCCGGCCACCTCCTGCTCGATCCGTTCGACAATCCGCAAGCAGTCGTCCAATTCCTCGGGAGCCAGAGTCCGGGGACGGTGGAAAGCCGCGCCCAAAAGGCCCCGGCCGCCGCGAATCTCGTCCAACTCGCGGCGATGCGCCCGCATGAAATCGCCGCGAACCAGCACGTTCACCAGGGCAAGCTGCCGCGTGTCGCGATACGCGT
Organism: Chthoniobacteraceae bacterium; assembly: GCA_028714515.1. Taxonomy (GTDB): domain Bacteria; phylum Verrucomicrobiota; class Verrucomicrobiia; order Chthoniobacterales; family Chthoniobacteraceae; genus UBA695. The sequence goes on from JAQTMF010000105.1 coordinate 9,129, forward strand.
GCCGCCGCCGCCCTGTAATCACAAAAAGATCACCGGGGGAGAGCGGATAGCGGAGGCCATCCACCGCGTGCATGCCGGTTCCCCCCGTGACGATCACCAGTTCCGTGAAAGCATGGCCGTGCTGCGCCGTCTCGCATTGCGTCTGCCGCCGGATCACGGCGGGCCCTCCGTGCGGCGGGAAAACCATCGTCTCCTCCCAATAGCCCAACTGCGCGGCGTCGCCCGGGGCGGATTCAGGAGCCGGACCGCGCCGCCTTTTGGCGCGTTTGTCATATCCTTTGGCGCGTATCTCGGATGTATTCACGGCAGCTAGTGATAGAACACTGTCGCTATAAATCAATCCCGGATCCAGCCATGAATCTCAATCAAGACGACTATCACAACAAAGTGCTGGGCTGCTGGCTCGGCAAAAACATCGGCGGCACCCTCGGCGCGCCCTTCGAGTGGAAGCGGCAGGTCAACGATGTCCGCTTTTACGCGCAGGAGAACCTGAACGGCCAGCCGATGCCCAACGACGACCTCGACATCCAGCTTTTGTGGCTGTGCGCGATGGAGGAAAAGGGGCTCGACGTCACCGCCCATCGCCTGGCCGAATACTGGTGCCTCTACGTCACCCCGCATTGGGCCGAATACGGCACGGCAAAGATCAATATGCGCCAGGGGCTTCAGCCGCCGCTCTCGGGAACCTTCCAGAATGCGTACAAGCACAGTTGCGGCGCCTACATCCGCAGCGAGATCTGGGCCTGCATCGCCCCCGGCCTGCCCCACGTCGCCGCCCGCTATGCCTATGAGGACGCCATCCTGGACCACGGCAACGGCGAAGGGATGTTCGCGGAGATCTTCATGGCGGCCTTCGAAAGCGCCGCTTTTATCCTCGGCGATCTGCGCCGCCTGATCGAGACCGGCCTCTCCTACATCCCGGCGGACTGCGGCGTTGCCAAAGCCGTGCGCACCACCGTGGAATGCTTTGATCGCGGCTTGGCCTGGCGGGAAACGCGCGACGAAGTGCTCCGGCTCCACCGGGGAGGCACCTTCCTGGGCAACCCGTCGCACACCAGCCCCGAGGATCAAGCCAAGGGCTTTGCCGAGGGCGTCCAGGGCTACGACGTTCCCTCCAACATCGCGATCACTTTGATCGGGCTGCTCTACGGCGGGGATGACTTTGGCCAGGTGCAGTGCATCGCCGTCAACTGCGGCGAGGACACCGATTGCACCGCCGCCACAGCCGGTTCCGTGTGGGGCATTCTTCACGGGGCCGAGGCCATTCCGCAGCGCTGGATCGACCCGATCGGGCGCGGCATCAAGACCGTCTGCCTGAATCTCGGCGAACTGGGATATTTTGGGAATCAGCTCCCGCAGACCGTGGACGAATTGGCGGAGCGCACCCTCCGCCTCGGCCGCCGATTGCTGGCGCGGCACCGCGCGGAAGCCCTGTGCAGCCCGGAACCCACCTGTTTGGACGATGTGCGGCCGGAAACACTCCAAGCCCGCGACGAAGGCCGCTCCCTCTGGGGCGGCATGCGGGGCCCGCGCTACGACTTCGACTTTTTCAGCATAAAGGTCGATTACGGCGGCGACGGCCCCGTCCTTCGCGACGGCCAGCCGAAGGAAGTGACGGTATCCATCCACAACCGTTACAAAATCCAGGCCAATCTCTCCCTGCACTGGTATCTGCCCGGCGAGGAATGGCAGGTTGCGCCCG
>JAQTMF010000106.1 GCA_028714515.1 Chthoniobacteraceae bacterium
TTCTACCACCCCTTCCGGGGTGAGATAAACGTCTCAAGCATACCGGGGGTGTCGCTTCGCTCGACCCCCGGCTACCCTCTTTCAATCCTTCGGATTGATTTCTTTTTTGCGCGCTAAACGGATACGACCCCTCCTGCCTTGTTTTATTACCCGCAAGCCTTTAGGATCACCTCTTGATGGAAGAATTCCTGCGTTACCTCATTCTCAACCTCGTCGGCACCCCCGAAGGGATGGAATTGACCCAAAGCCACGGCCCGCACAAGACGCTCTTCCGGCTCAAGCTGCCGCCCGCGGAAATCGGCAAGATGATCGGCAAACAAGGCCGCACCATCGAATCCATCCGCAATCTCCTTTCCGCCTCCGCCTCCCGCCACGGGGAGAAGGCCTCGCTGCAAATCGTGGAAGAGTAGAGGGAAGCGTTTTCCCGGCGCTGGCTTGCTTTGGTTATACGCCGCGGCCTTTTTCCCTGACCACGTTTCGGAGGCTGGAGCCTCCAGGACACCGGCGTTCCCAAGCTGGAGCTTGGGAACGAGAGCGCGAAAAAATCTGCGTTTCTCCGCGTAATCTGCGGACCAACCTTCCGCATTCGTCAACAGGCCCCGGTTGACAGGCTGGCCGTGGGGGGAATAGAATCCGGCCCATGGATGCCCCCCGGTGCACGTTCGCTCTCTCCGCGTTTTTTCTCGCAGCCGGCCTTGGAATCGCCGGTTTTTTTGTCGGCAACGGCGTTTCCCGGCTCCGGCCGGACCACCGCACGGTTTCGGTCAAAGGGCTTTCCGAAAAGGAGGTTCCCGCCAGCATCGCCATCTGGACGCTGGGCTATAGCACGGCGGGCGATACCGTCAAAGAAATCAACGGGAATCTGGACACCGCCACGAAGACTGTGGTGGCGTTTCTGAAGCAGATGGGATTTGAGGAAAAGGAGATTGCCGTGCAGCCCCCCTTGCTCAACGACCTGAGCCTCGTTCCCCGGGAAAAGGATGTGCCGCCGCCGCCCATCCGGTTCACGGCGAACCAGTCGGTGCTGCTGCGCACGGCGAAGGTCGATCTGATTAAGCAGGCGCGGGCCGCTTCTTCGTCGCTGATGGCCAGCGGAGTCCAACTCTCCAGCCGCATGGAGCCCAATTACCTCTTCAACCGGCTCAACGACATCAAGCCCGGGATGATCCAGGACGCCACCAAAAACGCCCGGATCGCGGCGGATCAATTTGCCCGCGATTCGCAGGCTTCGCTGGGCAAGCTGCGCCATGCCTCGCAAGGGTGGTTCCAGGTTGAAAATCGGGACCCCGCCACGCCGGAGCAGAAGGTGGTGCGCGTGGTGGTCGATGTCCAATACGAGGTGAAGTAGTCCTTCGCCGCCCGTTGTAGGCCCCGCCCCTACACGCCGCCGCGCGGATTCCGACGCCAAGAGAGGATACCGGCTGATAGACCGGGGGCGCTCTCTCCTTCTAGCATCGTTGGTGTGAAGGAATCTTCCCCGGACCACCACCCAGAGGGCTGCATTCATCAATGCTTTGAAGCGCAGGCCAGAAAAACCCCCGATGCCGTCGCCGCCGTCTTTGGCAAAGAGACGCTGACGTACCGGGAACTCGACCGCCGGGCCAATGGCGTGGCCCACCGGCTGCGCGCCCTGGGGGTCGGCCCCGACGCGCTGGTGGGGCTGTATGCCGAGCGCTCGCTGGCGTTGCTGACCGGGATTCTCGGGATCCTCAAGGCGGGGGGCGCTTATCTCCCGTTCGACCCGGGATATCCCCGCGAGCGGCTCTCGTTCATGATCGCCGACGCGCAGTTGCCCCTCCTTCTCGCTCCCCGGCGGCACCGGGACGCTCTGCCCGAGCACCGGGCGCGCGTTCTCTGCCTGGAGGACCTGGATTGCGGCGGGGGGAAAGACGCGCCGCCCGCCGTGGAGGTCCGCCCCGATCACCTCGCCTATGTGATTTACACGTCCGGCTCCACGGGCCGCCCAAAGGGGGCCATGGTGACGCACCGCAATGCCGTGCGCCTGTTCGAGGTTTCCAAGCCGCTCTTCCGCTTCAGCGAAAAGGATGTCTGGGCGCTATTCCATTCCCCGGCGTTCGATGTCTCGGTTTGGGAGATCTGGGGAGCGCTGTTGCAGGGCGGCAAGCTCGTGATTGTTCCCCGCGAGACGAGTCTCGCCCCGGCGGCTTTTTACGAACTCTTGAACGACGAAAAAGTCACCGTCCTGAGCCAGACGCCCGGCGCGTTCCGGCAACTGCTGGCGGCCGAAGAGGCGCGGCCAAGACCGGCCCGGCTCTCGCTGCGCCTGGTTTTCCTGGGCGGCGAGCCGGTCCACCCGCACCTGCTCAAGCCGTGGTTCGACCGCCACGGCGACCAGCATCCACGGGTGGTCGTTCTTTACGGCATCACCGAAACCACCGTTAACGTCACCTACCGGCCCATGTGCGCCCGGGACCAGGAACCGGCCAGCCTCATTGGCGTGCCGCTCCCGGATTGGCGGGTTTACCTTCTGGACGAAGAACGGCGGCCGGTGCCCGACGGCAAACCGGGCGAGATTTACATCGCGGGGGCCGGGGTTTGCCGGGGGTACTTGAACCGCCCCGAGCTGACGGCGCAACGCTTTCTCGCAAACCCGCTCGACCCTGCTTCCGGCGAGCGCTGGTACAAATCCGGCGATCTCGCCCGGCGGCTGCCCAATGGCGAGTTGGAATACTTGGGGCGCATCGATCACCAGGTGAAAATTCGCGGTTTTCGCGTGGAGCTGGGGGAGATCGAGGCCGCCCTCGCCGCGCAGGACGGGGTGGCGCAGGCCGCCGTGATCGCGCGCGAGTATGACTCCGGCGACAAGCGCCTCTGCGCCTATCTTGTCGCCCGGCCCGGCGTGCGGCTTTCCCTGGAGCCTTTGCGCGAGGCGCTCAAGAGCCAGCTCCCGCCTTACATGGTTCCCGCCGCGTTCGTGATCATGGACGCCCTGCCGCTCAATGCCCACGGGAAGCTGGATGCCCGGGCGCTCCCCGCTCCCGGCCGGGATAGCCTTTCCGCCGGGAAGGAAATCGCGCCGCCCGAGACGCCCCGGGAAAAGGCGATCGCCGCCATTTGGCGGGACCTGCTCCGCGTGGACGCGTTGGGCATCGACGACGATTTCTTTGAACTCGGGGGGCACTCGCTGCTGGCGGCCCAGGCGGTGGTGCGCATCGGCGAGACGCTCGGGGTCCGGCTCTCCGTTTCCGCTCTGTTTGAAGCGCCCACCGTCCGGCGGCTCGCGGCCCGCACCGGCGCGGAGGGGGGCCAGGCGCTTTCCATTCCCAAGCTGCCGCCGGGCGCGCCCGCGCCGCTTTCGCTGGCCCAGCAGCGGCTGTGGTTTCTGCAACGGCTGGAGCCGGACGACAGTTCCTATACGGTGCCCGCCGCGCTTTCGCTGCGCGGCCCGCTGGACGTCCCGGCGCTGGAACGCGCTCTCAACGAGATCGTCCGCCGCCACGACGTTCTGCGCGCGACGTTCCCCGCGACGGACGACACGCTGCGGCAGGCCGTCGCCCCGGCGTTGACGCTCCGGCTCCCCATCACCGATCTCTCCGCGCTCCCCGCCTCCGCGCGCGAGGCGGAGGTGGAGCGCCGCATCGCCGCGGACGCCCTGCTCCCCTTCGATCTCGCCACAGGGCCGCTGGTGCGGGCGGCGGTGCTGCGGCTGGGGGCGGAGGAGCACGTGTTGTTGCTCAACCTGCACCACATCATCGCCGACGGGTGGTCGCTGGGCGTTCTGTTTAAGGAATGGAGCGCGATTTATGCCGCGTTTTGCAGGGGAGAAAAGCCGCCCCTCCCGCCGCTGCCGATCCAGTATGCGGACTTCGCGGCGTGGCAGCGCGATTCGCTGCGCGGCGATGTTTTCGCGGAGCAGATCGCCTATTGGAAGGCCCGGCTGGACAAGGCGCCCCCGTGCGAGTTGCCGCTGGACCATCCCCGCCCCGTGGAACGCACTTTTCGCGGGGCGCAGGAAAGTCTCCAGCTCTCCGCGCCGCTGGCCCGGGCGCTCGACGCGCTTTGCCGCGAGGAAGGGGCGACGCTCTTTATGACGCTGCTCGCGGCGTTCAAGACGTGGCTCGCGCGGCAGACGGCCCAGGCGGATCTCTGCATCGGCGCTCCGTTTTCCATGCGCGGCAGCGCCGAGGCCGAGGGGCTGATCGGCTTTTTCATCAACACGCTGGTGCTCCGCACGGATCTCTCCGGCAACCCGACGTTCCGCGAGGCGCTGGCGCGGGTGCGCGAGACGGCCCTGGGGGCTTACGCGCACCAGGACGTTCCGTTCGACAAGCTGGTGGAAATCCTCCAGCCCAGCCGCAGCCTCAACCGCACGCCGCTGTTCCAGATTTTCTTCAACCAGCTCAATTTCCCGGAGGAGGCCGTCGCGTTCCCGGGCGTTGCGACGCGCCCGCTGCCGACGCTGCAAACGACCTCCAAGTTTGACCTGACGCTGTACGTCACCGTGCAGGCGGAGGGCATCGATCTCCAGGCGGTTTACAATGCCGCGCTTTTCGACGCCGCGCACATCGCCGCGATGCTGCGGCAACTGCGATGCCTGCTGGAGCAGATCAGCGCCGACCCGGACCGCCCGCTGGCGGCCTATTCGCTGGTGACGGAGGACGCCCGGCCGATCCTGCCCGATCCCACCGCTCCTCTCCCGCTTCAATGGGAGGGAAGCATCGCCCGGCGCTTCGATCTCCAGGCATCCCGCAACCCGAACCGCCCGGCCGTGTCGGACCCTGCCGGGACGTGGACTTACCGGCAGTTGCAGGCCGCCGCCGACGGCGTGGCGCGCACGCTTGCCGGGGGCGGCATCCGGCCCGGGGACTTGGTGGCTGTTTACGCCCACCGCGGCCGCGCTCTTCCCGCCGCGCTGCTGGGGGTCTGGAAGGCCGGGGCCGCGTTCCTTGTGCTCGACCCGGCTTACCCGCCCGTCCGTTTGCTGGAATACCTGGGCCAGGCGCAACCGCGCGGCTGGCTGCAACTGGAAGCGGCGGGCCCGCTGCCGGAGCCGCTGGCCGCGTTTGTGGAAGGCCGCTCCTGGGCTTGCCGCGCCGCGCTGCCCGCGAACGGCGGCGTGGAGGAGGATGCGCCTCCGTTCGCGCCGGTGAAAACGCCCGCCGACGCGCTCGCCTACCTCGCCTTCACCTCCGGCTCGACGGCGAGGCCGAAGGGGATCGAGGGGACGCACCGGCCGCTGTCGCACTTCCTCCAATGGCACGCGCGGACGTTCGGGCTGGGCGAGGACGACCGGTTCAGTCTGCTCTCCGGGCTTTCGCATGACCCGTTATTGAGGGACCTTTTCACCCCGCTCTGGATCGGCGCGACGCTCGTCGTCCCGCCGCCCGAGGCGCTCGCCCAGCCCGACCGGCTCGACGCCTGGCTGCGCGAGGCCGCCGTGAGTGTCGTCCACTGGACGCCCGCTTTGGCGCAACTCCTGGAGGAGGCTCCGCTCGCGGCTCCGCTGGCTTCGCTGCGGTACGCGTTCTTCGGCGGCGACGTTCTCACCCGGCGGGAGGTGGCGGCTTTGCAACGGCGCGCTCCCGCCGCCGCGTGCGTCAATTTTTACGGGGCGACGGAAACGCCGCAGGCGATGGGGTTCCACCGCGTGGAGCCGGGCGGCGAGGCGCGCGGCGAGAGGGTTCCGCTGGGCCGGGGAATCGAGGGCGCGCAACTTCTCGTGCTGAACGGCGAGAACGCCCTCGCCGGGGTGGGAGAGCCGGGGGAGATCTGCATCCGCACGCCGTATCTCTCGCGGGGCTACCACGGCGAGCCGGAGCAGACCCGCGCCCGGTTTGCGACGAACCCGTTCACCGGGCGGCCGGAGGACCGCGTTTACCGGACGGGCGACCGGGGGCGCGTCCGGCCGGACGGCGTGGTAGAATACCTGGGGCGCGCCGACGGCCAGGTGAAAATCCGCGGGGTGCGGGTGGAGCCGGGGGAAATCGAGGCGCTGCTGGCCGGGCACCCGCGCGTCCGCCGCGCCCACGTGCGGCTTGGCGGCGCGGAGAAGCGGCGGCTCATCGCCTATGTCATCCCCGAGGGCGAGGCCGGACCGGATCTCGCCGCCTGCCTGCGCGAAGACCTGCGCCAACGGCTGCCCGCCGCGATGGTTCCCGCCGATTTCGTTCCCCTGGAGACGCTGCCGCTCACGCCCAACGGGAAGGTGGATGCCGCCGCTCTCCCCTCGCCCGATGCGGGCGGCCCCCCGATCAACGCCGGGCCTGGCGCGGACGCTCCCGCCGACGCTCTCGAATACCAGTTGCAGAAGATCTGGGAGGATCTGCTTGGCCGCGCCCCCATCGGCGTCCACGAGAATTTCTTCGACCTGGGGGGGCACTCGCTCCTGGCCGCGCGCCTCTTCACGCACATCCAGAAATTGACGGGGTGCAACCTGCCGCTGGCCGCGCTGTTCCAAACGCCGACCGTCGCGCAGCTCGCCGCGCTCATCCGCGACGGCGGGTGGGAGCCGCTTTGGGCCGCGCTGGTGCCGATCCGCCCGAACGGCGAAAAGCCGCCCCTTTTCCTGATTCACCCGGTGGGCGGCAACGTCCTGGGCTACCGCGATTTGGCCGGGCATCTCGCGCCGGATCTGCCCATCTTCGGCTTGCAGGCCATGGGCCTGCGGGGAACCGACGATGCCTTCCCCTGCGTAGAGGCCATGGCCGCCCATTATCTGGAGGAGATCCGCACCGTCCGCCCCCACGGGCCTTACCTGCTGGTGGGCTATTCCACCGGCGGCGTGGTCGCTTTTGAAATGGCCCAACAACTGCGCGCCCGGGGGGAGGCGGTCCCGCTGCTCGTGCTCCTGGATAGCCCCCCTTCCGGCCACTGGCAGAAACCGCTGCTGGCCCGGCTGGCGGGGCACTTCCGCGTGGCTCTGCGCCTGCCGCGCGGGGAGAAGCTGCGCTATCTCTCGGAGCGGGTGGGGCTCGCCCGGCGCCGCGTCACCGGGGCTTTGGCGCGCCTTTTACATCTGGAAAAGCCCGTCCCGGCAACGCCGGGCCCGCAGGCCCCCGCCCCGCAGGTTTTGGAGGATCTCCGGGCCGCGAATCTGCGGGCGTTTTCCAAATACCGGCCGGTGCCCTACCCCGGGCCGGTCATTCTCATCCGGGCGGCGAAGCGGCATGCGTTTTTCGAGGAATTCCAATGCGAACCCGACAAGGGCTGGCGGCCTTTCGCGGGCGGCGGGCTCACGGTGCGGGATCTCCCCGGGGATCACGGCCAGATGCTTGGCGAACCGAATGTCACCCTGCTGGCCCGGCAGCTCCAGGAGGATGTGGATGCCGCGCTGGCGGACCCGGGCCCCGCCCCGGTTGCCCATGCGCCGTCTCCATACCAGCCTATCCCAATTTATGAATAACGTTGCACGGCGGGGATTTCCACTGGACAGCCTACGCTCATGTGGCACGTTACCACCGATTATTACTTTATGAAACACCCCCTCCCCCTCCTTTGTTTGGGCGCTGCCGTTCTGGCCATGGCCGCCGCTCCCCTCCAGGCCGCGGATAAAAAGCCGACCCCGACCCCGACCCCGCGGCATACCGTGATCGGCAGCGTCAGCTCGGACTCCATCACGATCAACACCGGTTTGACGACCAAGACCTTCCAGATCGACAAGCACACGAAATTCAACCTCATGGGCAAGCCCGTGACGGTGGGCGATTTGAAGCCCGGGATGCGCGTCAGTGTCACCCCCGGCGGATTTGACGGCAAAACGGCGGATATCATCAACGCGAGCGACGTGCCCAAAGCGCCCCCGGCTACCCCGGCTGCCAAGAAAAAATAGCGCCGTTTGCGCGTGGGGCGGGGCCTTATTGCGGCTCGCCCGCTCCCAGCAGCCGGACCCGGTTGTCCTGGCAGGGCAGGCGGATCGTCAGCGTGAGGCCCACGCCTTCGTCGCTCACGAGGTCGATCTCCCCGCCGTGCGCGCGGACAATCCGCCGCACGATCAGCAGCCCGAGGCCGGAGCCGTTCGCCTTGGTCGTGAAGTACGGCTGGAAGACGCTGTTCATGTTTTCCGACGGGATGCCCCCGCCCGTATCCGCAAAGGAGACGGAGACGAAGCGGTCGTCCCGGTCCGTGCGGATGCGCAGGATGCCTTCGCTTTTCATCGCCTGGAAAGCGTTCTTGATCACGTTGTAGAAGACCTGTTTGAGCTGGTTGCGGTCCACTTCCAGCAGGGGAAGATCGGGGCGCAATTCTTTCTCGACCAGGATGTTCCGGTCCTCGATCTCCGCTTCCAGGAAGGCGACGGCCTCCTCGACGATCGCGTTGATGCTCTCCGGGCGCGTCTGAAGGGGGGTGGGGCGCAGGGCCCGCAGGAATTGGTTGATGATGGAGTCCAGCCGCGTGATTTCCTCTTTGGCGATGTCGATGGATTCCCGCAGGGGCTCGCGCGCTTCTTCCGGCAGTTTGCGCAGCCGCCGCTCCATCAGTTGCAGGTGGATGTGGAGTGAATTGAGCGGGTTGCCGATTTCGTGGGCGACCCCCGCCGCCAGGAGGGTGAGCGCGGAGAGGCGCTCGGATTCGATGGTTTCCTCCGTGCTGCGGCGCGTTTCGGTGATGTCCCGCAGGATGACGGCGTAGCCGGTGACGTCGGCGTCCGCGTCGGCCGTGCTGGCCGGGGCTTTGCGGATGCGCCGGGCGGGCGGCTCGCCTTTGAGCGGCACGACGTAGAAATTCAAGATCCGGTTCTCCGGGTAGAAGACTTCGATATCGCGGCTGACGACTTGTTCGCCGCCGCCGCCCACTTCGTTCCAGGCCAGGCCGCGCAGCCGCTCCGAGATCAGCCGGTCCAGGCAGTCTTCGCGGGAGAAGCCGAAGAGCGCGCAGGCGGACTGGTTGACGTAGTTGATGCGGCCGGTGGGGTCGGTGACGATCACGCCTTCCTGGATGGCGTTGAAGATGGTCTCCAGGAATCCTTTTTCGCGCGCCAGCCGCGCGAGGTAGGTCTGGACGTCTTCGGGGCCGACGCGGCCAATGCGTTCGATGAGTTTATCGACAAAACCGGCTTTCATGGGACGACGGTGTTATACCAAATCCTCTGCCTGCGTGCAGTCTTTCGAAACAGAGTATCCGCAGATTTCGCGGATGGACGCAGATTAAGGGAGAATAAATCTGCGCTTTTCTGCGAAATCTGCGGACAGTTCCCCCTGCCTTTTCCTTAAACCAGCCCGTTATTTCGGCAGGGCGTCGCGGTAGGCGGTGGGCGAACGCCCCACGATCCGCAGGAAGACGCGGTTGAAGTGGGTCAGCGACTGGAAGCCGACTTCGTAGGCGATCTCGCTCACGCGCAGGTTCGGGTTGAGGAGCAGGTTCTTGGCTTTCTCGATGCGCACCCGCGAGAGGTATTCGGTGAAGTTGATGCCCGTCGCCTTTTTGAACAGTTTGCAGAAATAGAAGGTGCTGACGTTGAGCGCCCGGGCGACTTCGCTCAGCGAGATGGCGTCGGATTTGTGCTGCTCGATGAATTCCTTGGCCCGGTGGATGATCGGCGGCTCGGCGTTGGCCTCTTGCAGGGCGATCTGGTTGGAAAGCGTGCTGAGGTGCTGGGCGAAGATTTCCAGGAGCTTCACCATCGCGTGGTATTGCGCGCTCGTGAGGACGTGGCTTTGGAAATAGGCTTCCTCCAGTTGGTCCGCGTCCACCGTGGCCCCCCATTCCACCAACTGCCGGGCGAGCCGCTGGAATTGCGCCTTGTTGGGGGCGCGCAGGAGCACCTGGCCCGTCTGCAAATAGCCGATGGTCTTGAGCCCCAGGTGGACCGGCACCGCCGTGTCCGAAAGCCCGGCAAAGCACGTGACCGTGCGCGGTTTTCCGCCGTCGCTCACCGTCACCTGGTGCTGCACGTCCAGGCACGCGGCGCACGACCGGCCGGACTGCGAAACCAGCGCGCAAAACGGGTTCTCATACTTCTTGGACCGGTGCGCCGCATTCCAAATCTCCACCGGCCGCAGGCTCAAGGGCATTTGCGTCGCTTCGCTGAACGCCCGCTCGTAATCCTGGTAGATTTTGGAACGGGTGAGCTGCTGGAGCAGCCGGTCTTCGGGATTCTTTGACATAGCCTCTCGGCCAGCCACGGTAACATGGGTTGATGCTTTCATCCAATAGCCATTTTGGGGGAGTTTTTGGCAGTATTTGAACAGTGCACTTCCCAATTTGCGTGGTCTTCCCAGAAAAACCAACTCTTTTTTGCTATCCCCCGCAAGCCGGGGCGTTTTTGAGCTATCCCCCCGCCGTGATGCGCAGAAATTCGATGCGGTCGCCCTCGGCCAGGGGCCGGGAGGCCCACTCGCCACGCAAAAGCGCGAGGCCGTTATGCTCGACGAGCAAGGCCGCGGCGGGCAAGCCGAGCGCATCCACCAGCTCGGGAATAGTCCGAACGCCGGGGACATCGCGCACTTCACCGTTGAGACAAAGATTCATGGGATACAGCCCGTGATGATGGCCGCGCCCCCCCGCGCCGCGCAATAACGGAATGCGAAAGGCGCAATTTTTACCTCGTTCCCAAGCTCCAGCTTGGGAACGCCCATATTCCGGTGGGTTCTTCGGGCAGGGGGTGGGGAGACGTGCGAAATAATGGGAAGGCAAGCAGGCAGCAACGCCTGACGAGGCTGGAGCCTCGAAGACAAGTGTGTTCCCAAGCTGGAGCTTGGGAACAAGAAGCGAAACGCCCATATTCCGGTGGGTTCTTCGGGCAGGGGGTGGGGGAACGTGCGAAA
>JAQTMF010000107.1 GCA_028714515.1 Chthoniobacteraceae bacterium
GATGCGCTGGCGCGGGGCGGAGCCGTGATGGTCCCCGTCTTCGCGCTGGGCAAGACCCAGGAACTCCTGGCCATGCTGGCCGGGATGCAGGAGCAAGGCATCATTCCGCGCGGGCTGCCGGTCTACATCGGCGGCTTGAGCGCCAAGCTCACGGAACTCTACGACAAACTCGCCGGGCAGACGCCGCGCCTGCGCCCCTGCCTGCAACTGCTCCACACCGTCGCGCCATTCGTCGTGGGCGGCTCGGAGCTGGACGGAATCCCCGTCAAAGGCGGGCGCATCTACGCGTTCACCAGCGGGATGATGACCGAGAACACGCTCTCCAACGTCTTCGGCTCGCGGTTCATCGGCGATCCCGCCAACTCGCTCTTCTTCGTCGGCTATGCCGACCCGGACTCCCCCGGCGGCCGCATCCGCCACACCTGCCCGGGCGAACCGTTTGTGCTCAACCCCCGGCACCCGGCGCAAACGCGGGCCTGCGCGCTCGACACCTTCAACTTCAGCGCCCACTCCTCCCGCGAAGCGATGCGGGCATGGGTGGGCCGCGTCGCGCCGAAAAAAATCGTGCTGGTGCACGGAGAAACGGCCGCCATCGAGTGGTTTCGCGGGGCGATTAAAGAAGACCTGCCCGGAACCGAAGTGGTCGTCCCGGAGCCCGGCGTGCCGCTGGAATTGTAGGGGGCGCATCCGCGCCAAAGGCGCTCGGCACTCGTTCCCAAGTTCAACTTGGGAACGAGGTGAAAAACGGGGCGCCTCGCGCGAGTCCGTCTTTACCGGAACCACCCGGCGAGCGTGCCGAGATCCAGTTCCGCCATGCCGCGGACGGCGAGGTCCGCCTCGCCAAGTTCCGCCACCGGGTGGGTCGTCGCGATCCCGATCACGCGCATCCCGCCCGCGCGCGCGGCGGCGATCCCGGCCAGCGCGTCCTCAAAGACAACGCAGCGTTCCGGGCGGCAGCCGATGCGCGCGGCGGCTTTGAGAAACACCTCCGGGTTCGGTTTGCCCAGGGTCACGTCTTCGGCGCTGACGATGGCGTCGAAAAGCCCGCCCAGGCCGAGCCTCCCCATGGCGGCGTCGAGGTTGGCGCGCGGCGTGGAGGAGCCGACGGCGCGGGGGATGCCCGCGTCGCGCAGGGTTTCGAGCCAGGCGCGCACGCCCGGCAGCGGTTCCAGCGCGTCGGCCGCCATCAACTCGCGGTAGAGCTCCTCCTTGCGCCGTCCCAGCCGTTCGATTTCCACGGGATCGTTGGACCAGTGGTAAATCTCCGGGATGATGATCTGGTTTTTGCGCCCAAAGCCGAGCCGGAAGGCATCGGGCGGAAGAGGAAGTCCCTCTTCTTTGGCGAGGAGTTCCCACGATTTCTCGTGGTGGCGGGAGGAGTCGATAATGACGCCGTCCCAATCAAAGAGGGCGCCCCAGGGAGAGTTCATGCGAAGTCCTTCGAAAATGGCTGCCCGACGTAGATTCGAACTACGACTAGGTGAGTCAAAGTCACCTGTGCTGCCATTACACCATCGGGCAAGATCCGCGCACGCTGAACGCGCGCGGGAGGGTTCTCAATAGCGGTTTGGCTCTAGGATTGCAAGCGGATGAGCAGATTTTTTCCAGTCATCTCGGCCGGAACGGGCAGGCCCATCATGGAGAGAAGCGTGGGTGCCACGTCGGCGAGGATGCCGTCCTCGAGCTTATACTGCTCGCCGTCGGCGGCGGCGTAAATGAGGTGGACGAGGTTGGTGGTATGGGCGGTGTTGGGGGAGCCGTCCGGGTTGCGCATCTGTTCGCAGTTGCCGTGGTCGGCGGTGATGAGCACCTTCCCGCCGAGGCGGAGGATTTCGTTCACGACTTTGCCCACGGCGGCGTCGATGGTCTCCACGGCGTTCACGGCGGCCTCGACGAAGCCGGTGTGGCCCACCATGTCCGGGTTGGCGAAGTTGAGGACGACGAAGTCGTATTTGGGCAGCTCCGCGACGACCTTTTGCGTGACTTCCGCCGCGCTCATGCGGGGTTGCAGGTCGTAGGTGGCGACTTTGGGCGAGGGGATGATGATGCGTTCCTCGCCGGGGAAAGGCTGTTCGATGCCGCCGTTGAAGAAGTAGGTGACGTGCGGGTATTTCTCCGTTTCGGCGATGCGCAGTTGCTTCATCCCGGCGCCGCTGACGACCTCGCCCAGGATGTTGTGCATCGACTGCGGCCCGAAGGCGCACGGGCAGCCGTAGGTCTTGTCGTATTGCGTGAGCGTGACGAAGTGGACCTTGGGGGTCACTTCGCGGTCGAACCCGTCGAACTCGGGCCGCAGGAAAGCGGTGGAGAGCTGCCGGGCGCGGTCGGCGCGGAAGTTGAAGAAGAAGAAGACATCCCCGTCGTGCACGCGCTGTTCATTGCGGTGCGAGAAGATGAGGGCGGGCATGAACTCGTCGGTCTGCCCGTTGGCGTAGAGGTCGCTGACGGTTTCGCTGGGGCTGAGGGTGGAGTCGGTGCCCCGGCCGAGCACGATGGCGTCCCAGGCGAGCTTGTTGCGGTCCCAGCGCTTGTCGCGGTCCATCGCATAGTAGCGGCCGACGACGGTGGCGATCTTCGCGCCGCTCGGGATCAGTTCCTCCTGGAGGGTCTTCAGGTAGCCCGCGCCGCCGGTGGGGGAGCAATCGCGCCCGTCGGTGATGGCATGGACCATGATGTCGCCGACGCCCGCTTCCTTGGCGGCGTTGGCCAGCGCGATGAGGTGCTCCATGTGACTGTGCACGCCGCCGTCGGAGACGAGGCCCAGGAAGTGGAGCCGGGAGTTCTTGGCCTTGGCGAAAGCCTGCTGGAGGACGGGGTTTTCGCGCAGCTTGCCCTCGGCCACGGCTTTGTTGATGCGGGTGAGGTCCTGGTAGACGATCCGGCCCGCGCCCAGGTTCAGGTGGCCGACTTCGGAGTTGCCCATCTGGCCTTCCGGCAGCCCCACGTCGAGGCCGCTGGCGCTCAAGGCCGCGCCCGGGTAGCGGGCATACAGTTCATTATGGAAAGGGGTATGGGCAAGAAGGGTGGCATTGCCATCCGCCTCGGCGGTGGCACGGCCGTGCGGATTGATCCCCCAGCCATCACGAATAAGGAGCACAACAGGTTTCGACATAAGGGAAATGTTCCATAGCCGGGGGGGCTTTGGCAATGGTGGAATCGCGTGGAGAGGCTTGGAAAGCCGGTTCGGGGGATACCCGGGAGGGGGCGGATGTTTTTTTGCGGAAAGAAGCCGCTGGAACCCCGCAGAATCGTCCCTTATGTTGGGAGGCAGCGATGAAAAGCGAAGACGATTTCCAATATGCCGTCGAAAACACTCGCGTGCTGGTCGCGCCGGACCGCCGGATCGAGACGTTCGGGAGCACGCAGTTCCGGTTCCACCTCGTCACCGAGCTGCTGGACCGCGTGAACGTCATTCGCGTCCGCGACGGCCGGATCGAGGCGGAGCAGCCCCGGATCGTCTCGCCCGCCCAATACTCGAAGCTACTGCTGGAGGGGTTTGGCGACCAGGCCCGCCGCTATGCCGACTGGCTGGAGAAGCGCCCGGAAAAACTTGCCTTCCTCAAATACGGCTTCCAATTCCGAAAGATGGATATGGTGGAAGAGATCGTACACGGTTCGGTGGAGGAAGTGGTAACGCGCATCCGCGGCGGCATGAAGCAGGCGGACGAGCCGCTCACGGCCATCATCGAAGGGGTCGATGACGCCTGGGAGGTCTGCCTCCTGAAGTTCACCGTGGACCTGGTGCAACAATCGGCGGGAGGAAACATGCGCGACTTCCGGCGCAAGGGGCTGCTGTAAGGGGACCATGAGAAGCTGGATTTTCAAAGGGCTGTTTCTGCTCCTGCTCTGCGCCGCGGTATTCGGCTCCGCGGGTTGGTTCGGCTACCAGCTTTTGGTGAAACCGTATCAGCTTCCGCCGGAGGAACAGGCGGGGGGAAAGCCGTCGCCGCCGCCCGATCCCAGCCTGCCGGATTTTGAAAAAGCCATGAAAGTCCGCGACGCCCGCCAGCCGGTGGCAACCCGCGAGGCCATGGAGCGGTTCATCGAAACGTATCCCTTCTCCACCAAGCTCGCCGAAGCCCGCAAAGCGCTGGGCGAGGCGAACACGGACATCTTCTTCTCCGCCATCCCCGCCCCCAGCAAAGTCCGCTACGAAATCCACTCCGGCGACAACCTGGACAAAATCAAGCGGAAGTTCAAAACCTCCGACGAGATCATCATGCGCTGCAACAACCTCGAAGACCCCCGGCGCTTGCGCATCGGGCAGGTGCTTTGGGTGAGCCAGCCGGACTTCACCGTCATCATCGACCGCAAAGCGCACACCGTGCTGCTGCTCGACAAGGGGAAATTCTTCAAGGAATACAAAGCGGCAAGCTGGAACATCCCCGTGCCAAAGCGCGGAGCGGCCAACACGCCGATCGAAGCGAAGGTTTCCAAAAAACTGGCCTGGGCCAACGGCTCGCCGGTCGCCTTTCCCGCCAAGGAATACGCCGGGAGCGCCCGCTGGGTGGAGTTGAACGCCCGGGGCTACGCGCTCTACACGGAAGGCGCCCAGAAGCCCTCCTCGGGCATCGGCATGCAGCCGGAGGACATGGAAGAAATCTCCACGCTCCTGACCAAAGGCGTGCCCGTGACGATCCGGTAATCGTCTATCAAGCAAGGCCGTCAGGACAACCGGCGACGGTAGGGGCGGCACTCCGCGCCGACCGTTGGCGAGGCCCCAAGGGACAAATCCGGGGGATTACCGGCTTGCAATCGTCCCTTCGCGCGGCTTCTCATAGGGGCCCCATGAAAACCCTCCTCCCCATGGCCGGCAGCTTTCTGCGGCCTCTTTGTTTTCTCCTCTGCTTTCTTCCCTTCGTGGCCTGGAGCGCGGATCCCGCTCCCGCCGCGCCCCGCCAGGAAGTCAAGATCCTGACCATCGGGAACAGCTTCGCCGACAACGCCATGACGTTTTTGCCCAAGCTGGCCGAAGCGGGCGGCAAAAAGCTGACCTATTTCCGGGCCAATCTCGGCGGCCATTCGCTGGCGCAGCACGCCGGCTACATGCAGGCTTTCGAGGCCGACCCGAACGACCCCAAAGGCCGTCCTTACAAGAAGAATCCCGCCGATCCGTCGGTGAAAATCAGCCTCCGCGAAGCGCTGGAAAGTAACAACTGGGACTACGTCACCATCCAGCAGGTCAGCGGCCAGAGCTTCCAGCCGGAAACCTTCCAGCCCTACGCGAACACCCTCATCGCCTACATTCACAAATACGCCCCCCACGCCGAAATCCTGATCCACGAGACCTGGGCTTACCCGGACGATTACTACGAGAAGTTCAAGGCGGAGAAACTCGACCGCCCCACGATGCATGCCCGCGTGAAAGCGGCCTACCAGAAACTTTCGGACGAAACCGGTCTGCGCATCCTGCCCGTCGGCGACGCGTTCCAGGCCGTGGCCACCTCGGCGAACCCGATCAACCTGACCATCCCCGGCGACAAGCACGCCAACGCCAACGGCCAGTACCTCGGCGGGGCGGTCTTCTACGAGATGATCTTCCGCGACAACGTCGAGAAAGTGAACTTCGTGCCCGAAAAGGTGACTCCCGCCGACGCGGAAGCCCTGCGCCGCGTTGCCCACGAGACCGTGGCCCAGGCGGCCAAGCACCAGCCCGCCGCCGCCCCGCGATAGCGCGCCGCGATTCCCGGCCTTGTTTCCGCGCGGGACGAAGGCATAATGGCCTCCCGGCCACCCATGCTTTCCACCGCTGATCTCCATCTCCACTCCCGCTCCAGCGCCCGCTCTGCGGAATGGGTGTTGCGGCGGCTCGACTTCCCGGACAGCACCTCGGACCCCCGCGCCCTCTACCGGCGGCTGCGCAAGGCCGGGATGCAGTTCGTCACGCTGACCGACCACAACAGCATCGAGGGGTGCCTCTCCATCGCCGGGGAGCCGGGCGTATTCCTTAGCGAGCAAATCTCCTCCCTTTTCCCGGAGGACCGGGCCCGCGTGGAACTGCTCGCCTGGGGGATCACGGAGGCGCAGCACCGGGAGATCCAGGCCGCGCGCGAGAACATCTACGACCTGCAGCGCTACCTCGCCGGGGAGGGGATCGCCCACGCCGTCGCCCATCCGCTCTACCGGCTGGACGACAAACTGAGCGCGGCGAACCTGGAGAAATTGATCCTCCTTTTCCGCCACTTCGAGGGCCTCAACGGCTTGCGCCACGCCCTGTTGAGCGAGATCGCGCGCGATCTGCTCGGGCGGCTCACCCCGCAGAAAATCGACGAACTGGCCAACCGCCACGGCTTCGCGCCGACGCACCCGGAGGCGTGGAAAAAAGTCTTCGTTGGCGGCTCCGACGACCACGGCGGCCTCTTTCCGGGTTCCGCCTGGACCTCCACCCCCCATTGCGCGGAGCCGGAGGAATTTCTCCGCCACGTGCGCGAGGGCCGGTGCGAGCCGCAAGGCCAGGGGGGCACGCCGCTGGCGCTTTCCCACGGGCTTTACAACACGATCTACTCCTTCGCCCGGGAAAAATTTTTCAGCGGCGACGCCACGCCCAACGGATTGCTGACCAAGGTGTTTTCGCGCTTCATGGAAGGGCGCGACCCGACGGAATTCTCGTTGAGCGACAAAATCGGCCTGCTCGCCCAGGGCATCGTCTCGGGCAAAATCTTCGAGCTGGCCAAACCCGCCCACGCCTCGCTTTGGAAGCAGCTCGCCGCGACCTTTTCCGATGGCGATTTGAAGCGGCTCCTCGCGCGGCAAACGCAGGGCGTGGAGGAGCCGGAGCGGCGGGCGTTCCTGATGGCCAACCTCTTCGTGAGCCGTCTCGCGTTCCGGTTCTTCACCAAATTCGTCCAGCAAATCTCCTCGGGCAATTTGATCGAGGCGATCCAGGACGTGAGCATCCTCGCGCCGATTTTCCTGACGGTAAGCCCCTACGTCTACGCCTTCCACACGCAATCCGCGCCGCGCGCGCCGCTGCGGGAGATGTGCGAACGGATCGGCGGCGAGATCCCCCCCAAGCTGCGCAACCGCAAGCGCGCCTGGTTCACCGACACCCTGGAGGACGTCAACGGCGTCGCCACGACCATCCGCAAAATGACCGCCGCCGGGATCGCCGCCGGGGAGGAACTCGTGGTCGTCACCTCGCGCGCGGAGACGCACGTCACCGGCATCCCGCTCAAAAACTTCGCGCCCATCGGCGAGTTCGAGCTGCCGGAGTATGAGCTGCAAAAACTGAGCTTCCCGCCGATCCTGGAAATGCTCGACTACATCCAGCGCGAGCAATTCAGCGAGCTGATCATCAGCACCCCCGGCCCCGTGGGCCTGACGGCCCTGCTGGCGGCCAAACTGCTGGGCCTGCGCGCGGTGGGCATCTACCACACCGACTTCCCGCAATACGTCCGCATCCTCACCGACGACAGCTTCCTGGAGACGCTGACGTGGAAATACATGCACGGGTTCTACTCCCAGCTCGACCTCCTCTACGTGAACTCCGAGGACTACCGGCGCGCGTGGATCGACCGGGGCATCCAGGCGGAGAAAATCGCGATCCTCCCGCGCGGCCTGGACATCGACCTCTTCCATCCCTGCCGGCGGAGCCCCGATTTCTGGAAACGCTTTGGGCGGTGGAAAGAGAAGACCGTGCTCCTCTACGTCGGGCGGATTTCCAAGGAGAAAGACTTGGATGTGCTCGTGGCCGCCTGCCGCCGCCTGGCGGAAGAGAAGCTCCCCGTCCAGATGGTATTCGTGGGCGACGGCCCGTATTTAAAGGAACTGCGGCGCGCCCTGCCGCACGCCTGTTTCACCGGCGCGCTCTCGGGGACGGACCTGGCGGAAGCCTACGCCTCGGCCGACGTGTTCCTTTTCCCCAGCACCACGGACACGTATGGAAACGTCGTCGTGGAAGCGCACGCGGCGGGTCTGCCCACCGTGGTCTCCGACACCGGGGGGCCGAAAGAACTGGTGCGCGACGGCGTCAACGGCCTCGTGACCCGGAGCCTCGACGCGGACGACTTTGCCCGGGCCGTGCGGGAACTGGTGCAAGACCCGGACCGCCGGAAGCGGATGGGAGACGCCGCGCGCGCGGGCGTAACAGACCGCGACTGGGCCCGCGCCTTCCGGCTCTTCTGGGAGCGCTCGCCGCTGTAGTGTGGTGTCGGGGGCTGACTCGAATGCAAAGAGGTTTATCCGCAGATTACGCAGATTTTCGGAATGACAAAAAGGGATCCTCTGCCTTCCAATCTGCGCCCATCCGCGAAATCTGCGGACCCTCTTCTGTCTTTTGGTAGCGTGGCTCACTCCGTCCGCAGCGTGGCGTCGAGTTCGATCTCGAAGAGCAGATCGTCGCGGCAAACATCGGCGTGCATCCACGTCACCGGCAGCGCCTCCAAACCGTGCGCGGCGAGGTGCCGGGCAAAGTGCGTGGCGTATTCCGGCCGCTTCAAATAGGCGACGGCGCGGGAGCAATGGCTCCAGTCCATGCCGCGCGAACGCAGGATCGCTTCCGCCACCTCCATCGTGAGGCCGATCTGCGCGGGCGCGTCGTCCACGTGGGCGGTCTTGCCGCCCGGTTCGATGCTGGCGGTGCCGGAAATATACAATTCCCGCCGTCCCTTGCGGGCGACTTCCACGGCGCGGCTGAAAGCGCTGCGGTAATCGAGCGCGGAGCATTGGAGCGGCGAGGCGACCTCGCAAACGCCCGCCCCCTTGCGTTCGATGGCGAGGGCTCCCGCGATGACCGCCGCGCCGTGGCGGTTGGGCATCCCGATGCCGGTGCTGGCGGGCAGCAGCCCATCGAACGCCCCGCGAGCTTGCAAGAACGGCGTGCGCGCCCGGTTGAAGCCGTCATACCAGTCGAGAATTCTGTCGAGGTAAAACCAGGTCCGCACGAGATGGCTGAACGCCATCCCCTCCGCGCGCAGGACGCGCTCGATGGTTTCAAAAATCGCGGTCGTCTGCGCTTCGCCCGCCGCGCGCAGATCGGGCGGAACGATTTCTTCGAGAAAACAATAGGAGGCATCCGCGCTTTCGTGCCGGACGCCCACGGTGCGCCCGCCGTCCAGGATCGGCCGTCCGGGGGCATCCCCAAAGGCTTGCCGGGCGGCGGCGTGAACGAGCGGACGGGGATCGACGACGGAAAGAAGAGCCGGAGGAACGAGGGACATGGAGGGATGCTTGGGAAAACGTCACGACGGCGGGCGCCCGTAGCGGGGGGCAACGCGTCATGTCCATAAGAGCGCCCGTTCGTTAAGGAATGATTTCCGAAACCGGGAAAATTGTTAAGGAATTGTAAAGAAGACCTAAAGTTTTTCCAGGATCACGGCGGTTCCGTAGCAAAGCACTTCCGTCGCGTTGACGTTGTTGCTGGAAACGTCGGAGCCGTCATAGTGCACGCCCACGATGGCGTTGGCCCCGAGTTCTTCGGCGTGGTTGACCATGGCGTCGTAAGCCGTCGCGCGCGCCTGCTCGCACATTTCGGTGAAGGCTTCGATGTTCCCGCCGATGATGCTTTTCAACCCGCCAAAGAATCCCTGCGAGATGGTGGGGGAGCGGACAATGATTCCGCGAACGAGCCCGAGATATTCGACGATGCGGTGGTCTTCGACCGTGAAGGTGGTGGTGACGATCATGCGGCGCACTATGGAGGGGCCGCGCCGCGGGTTCGAGATTTTTCGGGAATTTCCTGCTTGAATCGCGTCCCGTTTCCCCGGCATATCCCCGGCATGTCCCAAGACGAAGTGCCCCCGGCTCTGCAAGGCGTTTTCTTTCTCGCCGGGCCCACGGCCGTCGGCAAGACCGACGTGGCGCTGGCCGTGGCGGAGGCGTGCGGCGGCGAGATCGTGGGGGCCGACGCCTTCCAGGTTTACCGGGGGCTGGACCTCCTGAGCGCCAAGCCCTCGCCCGAGGCGCTGGCGCGCGTGCCGCATCACCTGGTGGGAACGGTGCCGCTGGGGGAACCCTTTGATGTCGGCCGCTACCGGGAGGCGGCGCTGGCCGCGATCGCCGCGATTCGCGCCCGGGGCAGGCTCCCCATCGTGGCCGGGGCAACGGGGCTCTATTTCCGGGCGCTCACGCGCGGGCTCGCGGATCTCCCCCCGGCAAGCCCCGAACTGCGCGCGGAGTTGAACGCGCTCGCTTTGCCCGAAGCGCTGGCGCGGCTGGAGGCGCTGGACCCGGAGGCGGCCGTCCGCGTGGACCGCCGCAATCCTAGGCGCGTCGTCCGGGCTTTGGAAATTTGCCTCGCCACCGGCAAGCCGTTTTCCAGCTTCCGCCAGGAATGGGAGCATCTTCCCGCGTTTCACGGGGTGCTGCTGGAGCGCGACGCCGGGGAGTTGGCGGAGCGGATCGGCCAACGGACGGAGGCGATGTTCGCGGCGGGAGTCGTGGAGGAAGTGCGGGCGGCGGAGGCGGCGGGAGACATCGGGCCGACGGCGCGGCAGATGATCGGGTGGCGCGAGATCACGGCGCTTCTGCGCGGCGAATGCGCGCGCGCCGAGGCGGTGGCGGCGATCCAGCAGGCGACGCGCCGCTACGCGAAACGTCAGCGGACATGGTTCCGCCGAGAGCCGATGTTCACGC
>JAQTMF010000108.1 GCA_028714515.1 Chthoniobacteraceae bacterium
TCGCGCAGGGCGCGGATCTGCCCGCGTACGTGGTGGAAACGGCCTTCCAATTCCTGGCCCCGGGCGGCGAGTTCTGTTTCGAGGGTTTCGATCCGGCGGGCTTCGGCGGCGTCGAGCCGGGCGGCGCGCAAGGCTTTGATGTCGGCGAAGGGGGTGCCTTCCAACTGGTGGAGCACGGTTTGCGCTTGCTGTTGGACGGCTTTGCGGACGCCTTCGAGCGTTTTGCGGCGTTCCCCGGCGGTTGCCTCGGTTTCGGTGGCCGCCCGGCGCAGGGGCTCCAGGGCGCGGAAGGCGGCGTCGAGGGTCCCCCACTCTGCCGCGAGGCGCTGGGCCAGGCGGGAATCGGCGGGGGGGACGGCCCCCTCGGCGGGCGCGGCGGCGTGGACGCGTTCGGCTTCGCGGCAAAGCGCTTCGCGCTGACGCTGGGCGACGGCGCGCGCGGTTTCGGCGGCGGCCCGCTTTTCGCGCAGTTGGGCTGTTTTTCCCTGGCAGGTGAGGAGTCCTTTTTCGGCGGCGTGGTGGCGCTCTTGCGCCTCGCGGATTTCGCGGGCGAGGGTTTCGTGGGCGGCGCGTTCGCGGGCGAGGTCGGCGAAGGCTTCCTCCAAGCCCTCCACGGTGAAGATGCGCACGGAACGGGCCGCTTTTTCGAAGGCTTCGTGGTCGGCGGTTTGCTCCCAGCGGATTTCGCCCCGGCGCTTTTGCACGCCCGCCAGGCGTTCTTCCATGCGGGTCAGCCCCTCGGCGGCGATGCGGGCTTCGCGGGCGGCGGTGTCGTTGGCCATTTTGGCGGCGTGCAGATGGCGGCGGGCTTCTTCGATGGGCGAGGAGGGGAGGTCGCGCGCAAAGGGGTGGTCCAGCGCGCCGCACAGGGGGCACGGGTGGCCTTCCTGCAAGTCGGCCCGCTGTTCGGCCATGCTGGCGATCCGCTCCTGCCGGGCGAGGCTGGCGCGGGCGTCTTCCAGCAACACGGCCTGGGCCTCGGCCTCCTGGAGGGTCGCCGCTTTTTCCTGCCGGGCGGTCTCGATCTCGCCGTCCAGCCCCGCTTCCTCGTCGGCGAGCCGGGAGGCTTCGGCGGCGGCGGCGTCCCGCCTTTCCATGGCCAGGCGGAGTTCGAAAAGGGCGTTACGTTTTTGTTCGAGCCGGGTGAATTCGGCGGCGATGGCGGCTTCGGTCCGGTCCTTCTGGCGCTCGGCGAGCGTGGCGGCGGTGTGGCTGGCTTCGGCGGCGGCGGCGGTCTCCGCGGCCTCGGCGCGCGCCAGGGCTTCGCCCAGTTCCCGCAGTTTCGCCTCGGCGCGGGTAATGGTTTCTTCGGCTTGCTCTTGCTCGCGGCGCACGATGGCTTGGGCGGCGTGGAGCCCGGCGGCGAGCTGTTCGCGGGCGCGCGTGGCGGCGGTTTCCGCTTCTCCGGTTTCGAGAACGCCGGATGCGGCGCGGCGTTCCAGGGCGTCGAGGGTCTCCAGGGGGGCCAGGAAGGGGCCGGTTTGCCGGTGGGTCCGCAGACGTTCCAGGGCCGGAGCGGCCTGGCGGTTTTCCGCTTCCAGGGCGGTTTTCGCGGTGGCGAGGGCGATTTCTTCGCGCAGGCGGTCGCGGAGTTGGAGCCCGGCGGCGAGTTGTTCGGCGAGCGCGGCGCGGCTCCGCTCCCGGGTTTCGAGTTCGGCGGTGAGCCGCGCGATGTTGGCGGCGGCGGCGGCGCGCCCTTCTTCAGAGAGGAGGACGACCCGCCCGAGCGCTTCCCGGCGCGCGGCGAGTTCTTCTTCCCGGCGGGCGGCTTCGCGGAAGGCGAGGATGCTCAATTCGGAGTAAATCGCCGTTCCGGTGAGGCTCTCCAGCAATTCCGCGCGTTCGTCGGGTTTGGCTTTGAGAAAACGGGTGAATTCTCCTTGCGCCAGGAGTACGGAGCGGCGGAAGCGCTCGAAGTCGAGCCCTGTCAGTTCCTCGACCAGGCGGTCGGCTTCGTCGATTTTCTGCGCGAGGACCGCGCCGGTTGCGTCTTCGACGATGCTCCGGCGGGCGGGTTGCACTTTGCCGTCGGCCCGGCCGCGCGCGCGCCGCAGTTCCCAGCGGGCCTGGTAGCGGCCGCGCGGGACTTCGAAGAGGACTTCGGCCCGGCAGGAGCCGGTGTGGCGGCTCATCATGTTTTCCGGGTTGGGCTCTTTGTCATACCGGGCGGCGCGCCCGTACAGGGCCAGGGTCAGCGCGTCGAGGAGGGTCGATTTGCCCGCGCCGGTGGGGCCGGTGATGGCGAAGATGCCCGCCTCGGCCAGGGGACCATGCTCCAAGTCGATATCCCCGCTGGGCAGCGAGTTCAGGTTTTCAAACTGGATACGAAGGATGCGCATGACTGGGAGGCGCTTAAATTGGGGGCCATTACGGGGAAAATTGCAACCGGGAACTGGAAAAATCCCCGGGGCTACTCTGGGAGGCTCCTATTCCTCCAGCCGCCGCTCGCACAGTTCCGCGAAGGCGGTCTCCAGGGCGGCGCGGCCGTCCGGGTCGAGGCCGGGTTCCTGGTCGAGCCGCTGCCGGAAGACGGCTTTGGGGTCGGCGAGCAGTTCGCCGGCTTCCGCCTCCGCACAGCCGTCCGCCAGGCTTAACCCGGGGAGGGCTCCCTCGCGTTCGACGGTGACTTTGACGACGGTGAAGGGGCGGCCTTCCACCCAGTCCTGGACGGTGCGGTAGAGGTCGTTGGCGGGGGTCCCTTTCTCGACGACGACTTCCACCCAGGGCGGGAGATCGGAGGGCGGCGGGGTAAACGCGCGGAGCCCCGCTTCCAGGCCGTCTTGCGCGACGCGTAACTGGACGAGCCGCCGGGGCTGGGGCACGGGGATCGCCTCGTTCAGCGCCAGCGCGCCCGCTTCAAAGTCGAGGAGGCGCAGTTCCTTGGCGTCGGAGGCTTCGCTGAAGCTCAAGGCCAGGGGGGAGCCGGCGTAGCGGATGTGCGCGCGGCCGCCCACGGCTTGGGCGCGGTGGAGGTGCCCCAGGGCGACGTAGGCGAAATCCTCGGGGAAGGCGTCCGCGCCGATGCTTCCCAGGCCCCCGACGTGGATCTCCCGCTCGCTCTCCGGGGTCACGCTGGCCCCCAGGGCGCAGAGGTGCCCCATGGCGAGGACCGGCACTCCGCGGGCGCGCCACGGCGCGGCGGCGGCGGCCACTTCGGCGTAACGCCGCCGGAGGCCTTCGCGCAAGTCGCGCTCGATCTCCGCCGCGCTCTGGCCCAGCCGCCCGGCGCGCAGGTCCCGCTCGCGCAGGTAGGGGACGGCGGCGACGACGAGGGCGGGGGCTTCGGCCGAAGGGAGCGGGATCAGCAATTCCGCCGGGTTCTCCGGGAGGGAGGCGGCGACGCGGGTCCGCAGGACGCCGAGCAGTTCGCGCGGCGCTTCCAGGTGCGAGGGAGAGTCGTGGTTGCCCGCGCCGACGACGGCCACGCAATGGGTGCGCCGGTAGAGTTCGGCGAGAAAGTCGAAATAGAGGCGCACGGCGGCCTGCGGCGGGGTGGCGCAATCAAAGACATCCCCGGCGATCACCAGGGCGTCGGCGTCGGCCGCGATCAGCGTTTCCAGGAGGAAGGAGAGGAAGCGCCGGTGCTCCTCGGTCCGATCCTGTTCCGCCAGGGGCTTGCCCAGGTGCCAATCCGCCGTGTGGACGACCCGGAAGCAGCCGGGGCGTTTGGCGGGGAGCGCGATGGAAGGCGTGGAAACGGTCATGGCCCGCCAGTATGCCCCCATTTTCCGGCCGCGCCAGCCCGGAAACGCGCTCTTGGTTGCTTTGCCCTACGACCGGTCGTAGGGCCGGAGGGTCTCTTTTACAGAGGGGTCCTCTACCGGGCTGTCGCCGAAAAACATCGCCGCGGCCGCTGTCTTCTCCGCGTCCGCCGCGATCAGATCTGCCACGTAGTTGGAGAAATTACGGCGGCGTTTCTTTGCCAGCCGCCGTCCCTCTTGGAAGAGTTCTTCAGGTATTGAAATCGAAGTCCGTCGTGTTGAACCGCCCATAGTAATGCGATTCGGTAATATGATCCGAAACGGCTTGGGGCAAGCATTTCTGAAAAGTAATTTCATTTTCTTACTGGACGACTGTCTCACTTCGTAATATCCTTCACTTATTCAATGGGTTCCGAGAGCTGCCGATTGGGAAAAAAATCCTTCAGTGCGATTTTTTCCTACATCCAAAATCGCGTTCCCGGCGTTTCCCAATGAGAACCCTAACGAGGACCATCCTATTAAACGCACAAGCATCACATTAGAGGACCCGGTTTACGAAGCGGGTCAGCAAATCGCAGACAAACGTGGGTTTGGCCAATCGTTTTCCGCCTACATCGCCTGGCTGATCAAGCGCGATGCCGAAGGCGGCGTCACCCGTGAGGACGCCACCCTGAAGCACGCCGTAAAGCCTGCCGCGAAGGGCGCGAAAACCGCCAAGCGCTCCACCCGCTCCAAACGCGGGCGGTAGAACGCGTCTCTCTCTGCGGTAATCCTCCGGCGGCTTTTATCCGCCGCCCCGTGGAATTTTGCCGCGAGAACGCTCCGTTTTCTTCTGTTTGCCTTCTTTGGTTGCCTTCCCTTTGGGAATTTCCCAGGGGAATGACGAGAAGGAGGTTGCCGACTTGCCGGCCAAACAGGCCTATCAAACGCGCCAGACGGAATAAGCTCCATGGCGCGCGAATGGCTGTTTCCCCCCGCGGCATTCCCGCGCTTTCGTTCGCCGTATTTTCCGCGGCCGTTTTTCCGCGGCCGGTCTGCTTTGCCTTTCGCTCGGACCGTGGCTGTTTGGCGCGCAGAAATGGAAACAATCCGGAGGATTGAAAGATGTTTGCCGGGGGGCCGAGCAACGCGACACCCCCCGGTATACTGTAAACGATTATCTCACCCCGGAGGGGGGAGAACTGCTGCCACCCCTTTGGGGTGAATTTCGTTGCGGACCTGTTCCGGTGGTGTCGGCGCGTGAACGCGCCTCAACCACCGGCTAACGTCTGGAACCCCTTTGGGGTTCTCTCTTGATCCGCGCTTCTTGTCGCCTGGCTTATGGATCCGCGCTTCTTATACGAATTCTACAGTCACAGAACAAGAATCCGCAGATTTCGCAGATGAACGCAGATTAAAATCCTCCTATAAAATAAATCTGCGAAATCTGCGGATAAAATGTCTTTTGACTGTATAAGTCGTATTATACCAGTTCAAAAAGTAAAATGGACAGATGGAACGTAGGATTTCAGGATTTTGCGGATGAACAGGATTTCTATTCCTGAGAATCCTGTAAAATCTTGTGAATCCTGTTGAAATTTCCAGAGCCAAGTGTCTGGATATTTCTGCGAGTTGGTATTATCGCCTGGCTTAACAGGTACCTCACGCCCGCGCTAATTCTTCCAGCAATGCCTGGTTGAGCCGCATTCCCGCCTCGAAGTTTTCCAAGGGAAAGCTTTCGTTGGGCGCGTGGCAGGCGCAATCCGGCAGGGCCATTCCCAGGAGCAGGATCTCCACGCCCAGTGTTCCCCGGAGCGCTTCCAGAATGGGGATCGAGCCGCCTTCGCGGATGAGCGCCGGTTCTACGCCCCACGTGCGGACCAGCGCGCGGCGCGCGGCGAGACCGTCCGGTCCATTCGGATCGCATAGGAACGGCTGACCGCCGTGGCCGGTGAGGATTTCCATCCGCACTTGCGGGGGACATACCCGCTCCAGGTGGGCGCGTACGCATGCCTCGATCTGGGCCGGTTTCTGGTTGGGCACGAGGCGGAAGGAGAGTTTGGCGAAGGCTTCGCGCGGGATGACGGTTTTGCTGCCGCTGCCTTGGTAGCCGCCGCCGATGCCGTTGATTTCCGCCGTGGGCCGCCCCCAGGCGCGCTCCACCGGAGTGTATCCCCCCTCGCCCAGCAGGGCTTGGGAGTGGATGGCTTCTTTGAAGAACGCTTCGTCGAGGGGGAGCCGGGCCCATTCTTTGCGCTCCCACGCTTGCAGGGGGGCGACGTCGTCGTAGAAGCCGGGGATGGCGACGCGGAAGTCGGCGTCGTGCAGGGTGGCGAGCATCCGCGCGAGCAGCGTGGCCGGGTTGGGGGCGACTCCGCCGTACAGCCCGGAGTGCAGGTCTGTCTCGGCCCCGTGGAGCCGCACTTCCATCGCCAGGATGCCGCGCAAGCCGTAGGTGAGCGAGGGGAGGCCGCGGGCTACCATGCCGGTGTCGGAGATGGCGATGAGGTCGCAGCGGAGTTCCTCGCGGTGGGCTTCCAGGAAGGCGGCGAGGTGTTCGCTGCCGCTCTCTTCCTCGCCTTCGGCCAGGAAGATGATGTTGACGGGGAGTTCGCCCCGCTCGCGCAGGGTTTTTTCCACGCCCAGGATGTGGGCCAGGAGCTGGCCTTTGTTGTCGGTGGCGCCCCGGGCGTAGACGAGGCCGTCGCGCACGGTCGGCTCGAAGGGGGGAGTGTGCCATTCTTCCAGCGGATCGGCGGGTTGCACGTCGTAATGGCCGTAGATGAGCAGCGTCCGCCGCCCCGGCTTGGGGGTGCTGCGCGCGACCACGATGGGGTGGCCGGCGGTCGGGTAGACCCGGGCTTCCAGGCCCATGGCGCGGAATTTCCGCTCCAGCCACTCCGCGCACGCCGCCACCTGGGGGGCAAGGGCGGGTTCGGTCGAAACGCTCTGGAAACGGAGAAAAGCGAAATAATCCTCAAGAAAAGGCGTGCTCATGGGAAAGGTGGTGCGACCTATTTAGTATCGGCTTTCCGGGGAACTCAAGCGCCAACCGAAGGGCGTTTTCCCCGCCCCGGGGGCGGATTATGATGGACGAAAATACTGCTTTTTACGTATTCTCTACCCCCCCTTCGTCATGACCCTGCATACCGCATTTTTCCTAAGGCAACTGGACTACGTCTTTTTTGTCTATGGATTCGCCTTTATCGTGCTGGCGGCGGTTTGTGCGATGTTGCAGCAGCGCAATACTTTCCGGCTGCCGTGGATTTGGTTTGGGCTCTTTGGGCTGACCCACGGGTTCAACGAGTGGCTGGAGATGTCCACGGTGAGCGTGGGCGATTCGAAGCCGTTCGCCATTGTGCGGGTGGCTATCATGGCGCTCTCTTTTGTTTTCCTGCTGGAGTTTGGCCGCGACGGGTGGTGCAAGCTGCGGGGCAAGGGGCCGGGACGCTGGATTTTCCTCCCGGCGATGCTCTGTGTCTGCTTTGGCGGGATTTTTGGCGGGCTGGCAGGCACGCATGCCGGCAGCCGCTATGCGCTGGGGTTTGTGGGCAGTCTTTGGACGGCCATGACGCTGTTCGAGGCTGCCCGGGTGAAAAACGAGAATTCGATTTACCTCAAAATCATGGGCGTGGCGATGGCGATTTACGCCGTGGCCGCCGGGTTGATTGTCGTGAAGTCGCCGTTTTTCCCGGCGTCGGTGATTAACCAAACGTCGTTTTTGGAGTGGACGGGGATCCCGATCCAGATCTTCCGGGCGATGCTGCCGGTGGCGACGGCGATTGCCATTTGGGGCTATTACCGCAAGAGCCGCCACGAGGCGGAGCGGATCCTGGGGCGCGAAACGGGGCGTCCGTACGGCGTGACGCTGACGCTGCTTCTCCTGGCCGTGGTGGTCGCGGGGTGGTATGGAGCGGCGCGGATCGGGGATGGCGCGGAGGCGGATCAACGGCGGGAGTTGTTGCAGCAGGTCGGCCTTTGCGCCACGGGGATCGGGCCGGAACATTTGCGCGCGCTCTCCGGCTCGGAGGCGGATCTTTCCAACCCGGATTACCAATGGCTGCGCGAGCGGCTGATGGCGATGAAGGCCACGGATCCCACCTGCCGGGGGCTTTTCCTTGTTTTCCAGCGCGGCGGGCGGCTTTTCTTTGCGGTCGATTCGTTCGCGCCGGGCGATCCGAACCATACGGCCCCGGGAACGGTCTACCGGAAGCCGCCGCCGGAGCTTGCCGGGATGTTCGGATCGCAAGACGCCACGGCGGTCGGCCCGTACACGGATGAATGGGGGGTGTTTGTTTCCGGGTTCGCCCCGATCCGCGATCCGCAGACGGGCGCCGTCGCGGCGGTGCTCGGGATTGACGTGGACGCGGGCTTTCTGGAGCGGGACATCGCCCGGCACCGGAGCGCGATTATTCTCATTACGCTGCTCGCGGCGATTCTCGTCATTGTTTCGCTGATTGTCCGGCAGCGGATGTTGCAGTCGTCGCTGGTCATTGCCATGAGCGAACGCCGGATGGCCGAGGCCCAGCGCATCGCCCACCTGGGAAGCTGGGATTGGGATTTGCGCCTCAACCGCTTTGTTTGGTCGGATGAGATTTTCCGGATTCTGGGCCTGCGCGAGGGGGCGCTCCAGCCGTCTTGCGATGTCTTGGTGGAGCGGGTGCACCCGGAGGATAAGCACGCCGTGGCCGAGGTGCTGCGGCTCTCGCTGGAACAAAAGCGGCCTTGCCGGATCGAGTTCCGCATCCTGCTCGCGGGCGGCGTGGAGCGCTTCATTTTTCTCCAGGGCGAACCGCTGACGGGCCCCGGGGGGGAGGTCCTGCGCATGGCCGGGACGATGCAGGACGTTACGGAACGCAAGCGGACGGAGAACGAGCTTTATGCCGCCAAAGCCGCCGCCGAAGAGGCGAACCGGGCCAAGAGCGAGTTTCTCGCCAATGTGAGCCACGAGATCCGCACGCCGATGAATGGCGTCATCGGCCTCACCGGTTTGCTCATGGATACGCCGCTGACCCGGATGCAGCGGGAGTATGCGGGGACGATCCTGGATAGCGCCGAGGCGCTCTTGAAGATCATCAACGATATTCTCGATTTCTCGAAGATCGAGGCGCGCAAGATGGAGCTGGATCCGTTCGACTTCGATCTCTGCAAGGCCGTGGAGGATGCCATCGAGCTTGGCGCGAAGGACGCCCATGCGAAGGGGGTCGAACTGGCCAGCTTTGTGGAGCCGGATCTTCCCCCGCGCTTGCATGGCGACGCGAGCCGGTTGCGGCAGATTCTGGCCAATCTGGTGAGCAATGCCGTCAAGTTTACCGAAAAGGGGGAGGTCTTTGTCCGCGTCTCGAAGGAAGGCGAGCGGGGCCGCGATGTGGCCGTGCGCTTCGAGGTGAGGGATACCGGCATCGGCGTTTCCAAGGAGGCGCAGGAGCGGCTTTTCAAGGCGTTCAGCCAGGCCGACGGCTCGACGACCCGCAAGTACGGGGGCACGGGCCTGGGGCTTGCCATTTCCAGGCAGTTGGTTTCCTTGATGGACGGGGAGATCGGCGTGGAGAGCGCGCCGGGCAAGGGCTCGACGTTCTGGTTCACCGTCCGGCTCGCCAAGCAGGACGGCGCGCAGCAAGCGGACGAGCCCGAGGCGGCGGGGCTCGACGGGTTGCGCGTGCTGGTGGTGGATGATAACGCCACCAACCGGCATATTCTGCACCAGCACTTGAGCACGTGGGGGATGGAGCCGACGTGTGCCGCGAGCGGCCGCGAGGCGATGGCCCGGCTGCGGTGCGTCCCTCCCAGCGCACCCTCTTTTGATTTGGCCATCCTAGATATGCAGATGCCCGGCATGGACGGGCTGATGCTGGCGCGCGCCATCAAGGCCGAGCCGAAGCTCTCCACGCTGCCGCTGATCATGCTGACCTCCATGGGGGCGTTCGCCGGGGACGAGGCGCTGGAGGCGGGTGTCCTGGCCACGCTGGTCAAGCCGGTCAAGCAGGCGCGCCTTTTGGAGTGCATCCTCCGCGTTCTGGCGGATGTTCCCGGCAGGATTTTCCCCGCCGGAGGGGAGATGGCGGGTCCCCTCGCCCCCCGGGCTTCGGCACCCCGCGCGGACAGGCCGCGCATTCTGCTGGCCGAAGACAACCAGGTGAACCGGATGGTGGCCGAGGGGCAGTTGAAAAAACTGGGCTATGCCGCCGATGCCGCCGAAAGCGGCACGGAGGTCCTCGCGGCGTTGCAAAGGTCGCCCTATGATATTGTGCTGATGGATTGCCAGATGCCGGAGCTTGACGGTTACGAAACGACCGCGCGCATCCGGGCGTTCCCGCCTCCGTTTCCGCAGCCTTATATTATCGCGCTGACGGCTCACGCGACGCAGGGCTCCATCGAGAGATGTCTCGCGTGCGGGATGGACGATTACGTCAGCAAGCCGGTGCAGTTGGAGGCGTTTGCCGCCGTGCTTGCCCGGGGAGCGGCGGGACGCAAGGCCACGCCCGCCATTTCTGGCTAGAGGCATGGGAACGGCGTCATCCCGAGCTGGCGCGGGATCTCTCCATGGCTTCAGGATTCTGAAGAATGGAAAGCGTTGAGACGTTTGCGAGGTCCCTCCCTGCGGTCGGGATGACAAGCACGTTGGCCTCACTTTTGTCGTTTGTTTCGCGAAACGGCGCATCGCCACGTGTTATCCGGAGCTTGCGCGGGATCTCTCCATGGCTTCAGGATTCTGAAGAATGGAAAGCGTCGAGACGTTTGCGAGGTCCCTCCCTGCGGTCGGGATGACAAGCACGTTGGCCAGGCTTTTGTCGTTTGTTTCGCGAAACGGCGCATCGCCACGTGTTATCCGGAGCTTGCGCGGGATCTCTCCATGGCTTCAGGATTCCGAAGAATGGAA
>JAQTMF010000109.1:0-7232 GCA_028714515.1 Chthoniobacteraceae bacterium
CATCGTGTGCACTTTCATCTGCTCGGCTTGGAGCACCTTGCCCTTGATGTTGTTGCTGGAGGCGTCCACTTCGGCGCGGATGCCCGCGGCGCGGAGCTCGGCCCGGATGCTATTGGCGTAGTCGATCAGCGGCGCTTCGTCGCCGATGGGGAGCACGCGCACTTGCTCGGGCGCGAGCCAGAAGGGGAAGTTCCCGGCGTAGTGCTCGATCAGGAAGCCGATGAAGCGTTCGTGCGTGCCCAGCGGGGCGCGGTGGATGCAAAGCGGGGTCTTCTCCGTGTTGTCCTTGTCTTTATAGACGAGGCCAAAACGGGCGGGCACGGCGAAATCGACCTGGTTGGTGGCGATGGTGAACTCGCGCCCGATGGCGCTCCACACCTGCACGTCGATTTTCGGCCCGTAGAAGGCGGCTTCGTTGGGCACTTCCACGTAGTTGATCCCGCTCTTGATGAGGACGTTGCGGACCATCTCCTCGGTCTTCTTCCAAAGCTCGGGCTCATTCACAAACTTCTGGCCGAGCTTGGCCGGGTCGTGCGTGGAGAAGCGCATGAGGTATTTCTCGAAGCCGAAGATCTTGAAATACTTCAAATACATCTCGTTGACGGCGTTGAACTCGGCTTCGAATTGGTCCTCCGTTATATACATGTGGGCGTCGTTCATCTGCATGCAGCGCACGCGCATGAGCCCAAAGAGTTCGCCCGACTTCTCGTAGCGATAGCAGGTGCCGTATTCGGCCAGCCGCAGGGGCAGGTCGCGGTAGCTGCGCGGCACCGCCGCAAAAATCTTGTGGTGGTGCGGGCAGTTCATCGACTTGAGGTAATATTTCTCCTTCTTGCCGTCTGCTTCTTCCAGGATCATCGGCGGGAACATGCTCTCGGCGTAATACGGCAGGTGGCCGCTGGTGAGGTACATGTTTTCGCGGGCCAGGTGCGGGGTGCGCACGCGGACATACCCGGCGGCGAACTCGGTTTCCTTGGCGAGCTTCTCCAGCTCTTCGATCAGCACGGTTCCGTTGGGCATCCAGAGAGGAAGGCCGGGGCCCACATCCTCGTCAAAGCAGAAAAGCTCCAGTTCCTTGCCGAGCTTGCGGTGGTCGCGCTTTTTGGCCTCCTCCAGCATGGTGAAGTAGGCTTCCATCTCGGTCTTGTTCTTGAAGGCCGTGCCGTAGATGCGCTGGAGCTGCGGGTTCTTTTCGTCGCCCTTGTAGTAGGCGCTGGCCACATGGGTCAATTTGAACGCCCCGATGTTGCCGGTGCGCATCACGTGCGGCCCGGCGCAGAGGTCGATGAAGTCGCCGTTCTGGTAGAGGCTGATTTCCTCGCCCTCGGGGATCTCCTCCAGGTTGCCGATCTTGAAAACGGAAGGTTTTTCGCGCTCGCCGAGCGCGCCCAGGCGGCCTTTTTGCGCCAGCTCGAGCGCTTCCGCGCGGCTGACGGTCTTGCGCTCGAAGACGTGGTTCGCTTTGACTTCCTTCTTCATCTCCGCCTCGATGGCGGCGAAGTCCTCGGGCGTGATCCGGTGGTCCAGCTCCAGGTCGTAGTAAAAGCCGTTTTCCACGGAGGGACCGGCGGCGAATTGGGCGTTGGGCCAAAGGCGGAGGATGGCCGTGGCCAGCACGTGCGCGGCGGAGTGCCGCAGCCGCTCGATGTCGGTCATCTGGTGGCGTTGTTCCAGGGTTTTGCGTTCAGGTGCTTCGGCCATTTCGGAAGTGGAGAGTTAAAAGTTAAAAGTTGAAAGAGAGAAAATTGAGCCGTGATGGCCCAAGGTTCAAGGGGAAAGAGCAAACGGAGCCCGTTGCGCCGTTTTCGCGGCGTCTTGCGGGCTACTCCACCGTTTCGGCGCAGCAGCTCGGTTTTTCCGGCTTGGCGGTCAGCTTGAGGACCAGGAAATAGAGGGCCGCGAGCACGACGATGCCGAGGATAATCCAGTGCGACTGGCCTTTGATGAAGTGGACCATCGCCTCGGGTTTTTGAATGAGATCGGGCTGAACCCGCTGGGCCTCCGCGCCCAGCCAGGCCAGGACGACGCACCAGAGGAAGGAGCCGACCACGGTCATCAGGCTGAACATCCCGAAGCTCATCCGCACGATGCCCGCCGGGATCGAAATCAAGTGCCGGATCACCGGCAGCAGCCGGGCGAAAAAAATGCCGCCCGCCTCGTAGCGGTGCATCCAGTGTTCGGCCAGGGCCAGCTTCTTTTCGCTGATGAAGAAGTATTTACCCCACCGGATCACCACCGCGCGGCCCAGCCAGCGGGCGACCCAATAGGTAATCGTCGAGCCGAGGTAGGAGCCGATGGTGCCCGCCAGGACGATGCCCCAGAAGCCGACGCGCGGGGAATCGCCACCCCAGAGGCTCATTTTCCCCTCGGCGATCAGGAAGGCGGCGGGCGGAATGACCACTTCGCTGGGCACCGGGAAAATGGAACTCTCCATCGCCATCAGAAGGACCACCCCCAGGCAGCCCATTTGGTGGACCCATCCAAACCAGAGGACCAAGAAATTGTGCATCCGCCCATCTCAACCGAGAGCGGGAAAAAGGCAAGTCCGGGATTGCGCCGTCCTCACGCCCCAAGCCATCGGAGCAACACGGCGGCGAAAAGAGCGGCGGCCGTCAGCGGTCCGACGAGCCCCACTTCCTTTTCCGGCTGAAGCGACGGGTGGAGCAGCGGGGGAAGGCGTTTCATACCCCCTCATCGCACGCCCCGGCGCGGCCGCGCGTCCCTCAAAAATCTCTTTTTTCCGGCGCCCGCGGCGGGTCGGTTTCCACGGTGATGTCGTCCCAAAAGACCGCCCCCGTGACGGTCCCTTTTTCCGCGCGGGAATCGCATCGGAAGCTCAACGTCATGGTCCTGGCCTGGGCGGGCGCGGTGAAGCGGATGGCCACCGGCCGCCATTCCGTGGAGAGGAGCAGGGGCGGGCGGTCTTTCCCGCCGGGAAGGGGCTGGAGCAGGTATTGGCTTTCGCCCACTTCGGTTTTCCCGTCGTCGGAAAAGAAATCGACCTGGATTTTGAAAAAGAGCTGGGCCGGCGATCCCAGCGGCTTCACGGGATCGTTGCACCCCCAGATGCAGGCTTTGTAGCAGGCCCCTCCCTCGACGCGGATCGGCCGGGTGATGAAGAGCGCGCCCAGGAACGGAGCGCTGAGGCGGGTGGCCTCGACAAAGAGCGCCTGCCTGCCCGTGCGCGCCGCCTGGTCCGTCAGCCCGGCGACGATGCGGCCTTCCGCTTCTCCCAGATTAGGCTGGTCCTCAAAGCGGCTCCACGCGGGCGTTTTCCCTGGATTCGCCGGATCGGGCTTGGAGGGATCGCCCCCCGCCGCCTTGGGGGTGCGGCCGGTCACGGGCGGGCTTTCAAAGCCGTCGTGAAAGATCACGTCTGCGGACGCCGCGAACGGTTGCGCGGGGAGCGCCGCCGCCGCCAAAAGAGGGAGCACGGATTTCATCGAGGGGGAGGGGGGAAGAGCGCCGTAAGGAAGCGCCGCTCCCGCAGGAATGCAACCGAAGAAATTCGATTGCGGGCGGTGGGCGGAACCCGTATCATCGGCCCGTCTGGGATCAGACAACGATCAGGGAAATTTGATAGAGGGAAACACCATCATGGCAAAGAAATCGACCACTCCAAAAGCAACGGAACCAGGCGTCGTGACCGCCTCCTCGCTCCCCACCGCCCTCGCCGAAAAACCGGCGGCCGCCGCGCTCCAAAAGCCGGTCCGGGCGAAGAAACCCGCCAAGGCTCCGGCGGCCCGCGTCCAGGTGAAGGCCGCGCCCGTCACCAAGTCCGCCGCGCCGAAAGTGACGCCCGCCGACATCGCCCTGCGCGCCTATTTCATTGCCGAGAAACGCCAGAAGCTCGGGCTTCCGGGCGATTCCACGAGCGATTGGGTGGAGGCCGAGCGCCAGCTCAAGGCCGAAGCCGCCAAAGCCAAACCGTGAAGTCGTTCCGCAAGGAACTTTGGTTTGACATCACCCGGCGGCGCGAGTTCCGCAACATCACGCCGCAGGTGAGGGAAGCGCTGGCCGAGAGCGGCATCCGCGAGGGGCTCTGCCTGGTCAACGCCATGCACATCACCGCCAGCGTCTTCATCAACGACGACGAATCCGGCCTGCACCAGGATTTCGAGACCTGGCTGGAGAAGCTCGCGCCCGAGAAACCGCATTCGCAGTACCACCACAACGGCTTTGAGGACAACGCCGACGCGCACCTCAAGCGGCAGGTGATGGGGCGCGAAGCGGTGGTGGCCGTCACCGGCGGCGAGCTGGATTTCGGCCCGTGGGAGCAGATTTTCTACGGGGAATTCGACGGCAAACGGCGCAAGCGCGTGCTGGTCAAAATCATCGGAGAATAGGGCCGCCCTCCAAACTTCACTTCGCGCTCTAGAAATAGTAGTCGAAGTCCTGCTCGCGGCTCATCCACCGGCGCACGCGCAGGATGTGGACGGGCTTGGCGTGGGGGTCCAGCGCGACAAAGTTGCGGCCGCCGTGCCAGAGGTAGCGCTCGTCCCACAGGAGGTCGTGCACTTGGTAGGTGTCGGTCTCCATCCAGCCGAAGGCTTCGACGGGGACTTGGATGTAGGCGTCCTGCCGGTTCCACGGGTCGAGGTTGACGACAACCAGGATGATGTTGTCGCGCGACTCCGTCATCTTCCCGTAGAAGAGGACGTTGTCGTTCTCGGCATGGAAAAAACGGAGGTTCGCGTATTCCTGGAGGGCCCGGTTTTCGCGCCGGATGCGGTTGAGCCGGGTGAGAAACTCCTTGATGTTGCCCGGGGCGTTCCAGTCGCGCCCTTTGAACTGGTATTTCTCGCTGTCGAGGTATTCCTCTTTCCCGGGAACCGCCGCGTTTTCGCACAGTTCGAAGCCGCTGTAGACGCCGTAGAGCGGCGAGAGCGTGGCGGCGAGCGCCGCGCGGATCATGAACGCGGGCCGCCCGCCCTGCTGGAGGAAGTAGGGCAGGATGTCGGGCGTGTTGGTGAAAAGGTTGCCCCGGAAATACTCGGCCATGGCCGTCTGGGTCAGTTCCGTGAAGTATTCGCTCAGCTCGTATTTGTTGCCGCGCCAGGTGAAGTAGGTGTAGCTCTGGGTGAACCCCGACTTGGCCAGCGCCTTCATCATCTTGGGCCGGGTGAACGCTTCGGAGAGGAAAATGGCGTCCGGGTGGGTGGCGCGGACTTTCCCGATGAGATACTGCCAGAAGGCGACCGGCTTCGTGTGCGGGTTGTCCACGCGGAAGATTTTCACCCCGTGCCCGCACCAGAAGAGGATGACTTGCGTCAGTTCCTCCCACAGTTCGCGCCAGTTCGGGTTCTGGTAGTCGAGCGGGTAGACGTCCTCGTATTTCTTGGGCGGGTTCTCGGCGTATTTCATCGTGCCGTCGGGCCGCTTGAAGAACCACTCCGGGTGATCGTGCACCCAGGGGTGATCGGGCGAGCAGTTCAGCGCGAAGTCGAGCGCCACTTCCATCCCGCGTTGGTGGATTTGGGCCACCAGCCAGTCGAAGTCTTTGAGGGTGCCGAGTTCCGGGGCCACGTCGCGGTGCCCGCCGCCGTTGGGGCATTTCTGGTGGCGGTTGCCGATGGCGTAGGGGACGCCGGGGTCGTCCGGTTCGCAGATGACGGAGTTGTTCTTGCCCTTCCGGTGGGTCGTGCCGATGGGGTGGATGGGCGGGAAATAGACGACATCGAAGCCCATGGCCTTGGCGTCATCGACGCGGCCGAGACAGCTTCGGAAGGTCGATCCCTTGTCCGGGAACCCCTCCGCCGAGCGCGGGAAAAACTCATACCAGGCGGCGAATCCCGCCCGTTCGCGGTCCACGATCACCTGCGGGTAGGGCAAATATTCGGTGGAGAACGTCCGGTCGGCCCAGGCAATCATGAGCGCTTCCAGCTCGCTCCAGTGGGCGGTGGCGTCCACCTGCGCGGGCTCCGAGGTTTCGATGAGCGCGGCGATTTCCTCCAGGCGCCGCTTGTCGGCGGGCAGCAGCGCGCGCTGGGCGGCGGCACGCACGATGGCGGCGCCTTCCAGCGTTTCGCTGGTCAACGGCGTGACGCCCGCCTCGAATTTTTTGCGGAATTCCTGCTGCCACGAGCGGAACGGATCGCCCCACGCCTCGATGGTGTACTCGTAAGTCGTATTCTCGAAGAGCGAACAGACGGCGTGCCAGCGGTCGTTGACGAGCGGCGTCATCGGCGTCTCGTTCCAGGCCACGTCGCCCTGCTTGCGCCATTTGAGCAGGGCGCTCACGAGGTCGTGCCCGTCCTTGAACACGTCGGCTTCGACCACCAGGTCGTCCCCCACGATGCGTTTGAGCGGGTGCCGGCCGCCGTCAACCAGCGGCGTGAGGTTTTCGATGACGACAGTGGACAGTTTCGGAATCATAAAAGGGCTTCCCGCCGGGAGCCGTTTTCCGTGTGGCTCCGGCAAGCGGGAGGGGTGGCAAGTTTCACGCCGCCGGGACCGGGAATGCAAATCAAAACCGGTCCGGGAAGCCCTGAACGATGGCGGGATGTTATCCGATCGCGCCTTTTTCCAGGCCCGGCGTGAGCGCCGCCGGCTGGGTGCAGCAAGTGGACAATTCCACGTGCCGCCCCGTGCGGGAGGAGTCCTCGAAGGCCTGCATCGCGTCCACGATGTGGTGGGCCATCTCGCCGCTGGCGCGGGGAGCCCGGCCTTCGCGGATGGCATGGGCCATGTCGGCCACCGCCGCGCCCCGGTGGGGCATCGCCGTGTGGGTGAGGGGCATGTCGCGCCATTCGCGGTGTTCCTTGTGCCGCAGGAGAACCGTGCCGCCGGTGCCGTTGGGATCGGGAACGGCGAGCGTCCCCTCGGTGCCGTAAATCTCGATGCGCGGCAGGTGTTGGCTCCAGACGTCGAAGCTCATCATCACCGTGGCGATGGCCCCGTTTTGGAAGTCGATGGTCCCGGCGAGGTGCGTCGGCGTTTTGACCTCGATTTGCGTGCCGTTGAGCGGCTGGCTGGTGATCGTCCGCCGCGGGAAGGTGATTTTGGTGGAGCCGCTGACGCGCCGCATGGGGCCCATCAGGTTGACGAGCGCGGTGAGGTAGTACGGCCCCATGTCAAACATCGGACCGCCGCCGATGTCGTAGTAAAACGCCGGGCTCGGGTGCCAGCTTTCGTGTCCGTGGCAGGCCATGAACGCCACGGCGGCGACGGGCAGGCCGATGGCTCCGTCGTCGATGAGCTTGCGGCAGGTTTGGTGCGATTCCCCAAAAAAC
>JAQTMF010000109.1:7242-10507 GCA_028714515.1 Chthoniobacteraceae bacterium
GCGCGCTGGCGACGAGCAGGCCCTTTTTCCTGGCCTCCTCCAGGACCGGCAACCCTTCTTCCCGCGTGATGGAGAACGGTTTTTCGCAATAGATGTGCTTGCCCGCCGCGAGGGCGGCGAGGTTCACGCAGGCGTGGGCGCGGGGGATTGTCAGGTTGACCACCAGATCCACTTCCGGGTCGGCGAGAAGTTGTTCCACGGTGCCGTGGCGCGGGATGCCGTGTTCGGCGGCCTTGGCTGCCGCGCGCGCCGGGTCGAGATCGGCGCAATGGACAATTTGAAGGATGGGGAAGGTCTTGCAGCCGTTAAAGTAGGCGTTGCTGATGTTGCCGCAGCCGATCACGCCGACCTTGATGGGAGAGAGTTTGCTCATAAGGAGAAAACGGGAAAAAAGGCTACAGAGCGTTTGCCGCCCAGAGCAGGCCGCGCACGGTGAGGGTGAGGGCTTCGGGGAACTGGGTGAATTCTTCGGGCGCGTGGCCGAGGGAGCAGTAGAAAACGCGCCCCTTGCCCCATGTCTTGACCCATGCCACGGGCACGGTGACGAAGCGGCCTTCGTGGAGATACTCCGTGTCGGCGAGGACTTGGATCGCCGGGTCGGTCATCACGTAATATTGTTCCGAACGGTAGGCGAAGGAGCCCGGCAGTCCTTGCGTGATGGGGGTCGCGAAATCCTTGAGGCGCACGGTGTAGTCGCCCACGTGCGGGTGCCCGACGAAGTGGCCGCCGCACATCCACTCGTAGTCGAGGTTGCCCCGGAAGGCGTCGCCCATGCCGCCGTGGATGCCGCCGAGGGCCACGCCCGATTTCACGGCTTCCTGGAGCGCCTTGCCTTGCGCGTCGCTGAGCTGGCCCATCGTCCAGCACGGGATGATGAGTTGGTAGGTTTTGAGCCGCTCGGGATCGTTGAGGCAATCGAGAGAGGATTCCACTTGCGGTTCCAGGCCGTGCCGGGAGAGTTCGCAGGCGAGAAGTTGCGCGATTTTTTCAGGCTGATGGCCGTCCCATCCGCCCCAGAAGAGAAGAACACGGGGATTCATACGAAGAGGCAAAATAGAGGATTTCCTTGCGCGCTGGAATGGATAGGCTTTCCAAAAATATGGAAAATTTAGTCAAACACTGGGCGCCGTTCCCGCGCCGTTTCCCCGCGTTGTTCCCGTTGATCAACGCGGACTATGTTTCCGGCAAAAACCATTGGATCAGGACGGCTTTCAACTCGTGCAATTTTTCGCTGATCCTGCGCGGGCGCGGCGAATACCGGCGCGCGGGGCGGGTGTGGGCCATCCAAGCGCCGTGCGTCTTGACGCAATGGCCCGGGGAATACGTCGAATACGGCCCGCCGGTGCCGGAGGAGACCTGGGACGAGTTTTATCTCATCTACGCCGCCCGGACGCTGCCGGAATTCCGGCGGCGGCGGCTGGTGGACCCGGAGCGCCCCGTCTGGTCCATCGGCGACCTCGCGGCCGTCGAGGCGAGGATCGCGGAATTCGCCGAACTCGCGGCCTCGCCCGACCCTGCGGAGGTGGCGGATCGCGTGGATCGCGTTTGCGAGCGGCTTGTCCTGGAAACGCATCTCGCCCCGCCCCCCGCGACGCCGGACGGCCAGGCCATCCGGCGGCTGATCGCGGAAATGCAGCGCCACCCGGCTCAATCCGCCGATTTCGAGGCCCTGGCGCAGCGGCACGGGATGTCCGCCTCCACCTTCCGCCGCCGCTGGGCGGAGGCCGTCAAGCTGCCCCCGGCGCGGTTTCTGCGGCAACTCCGGCTGCGCGAGGCGTGCCGGCTGCTGGTGGAAACGCGCACCCCGGTCGGCGAGATCGCCCACGCGGTCGGGTTTGAGGATGAGCTTTATTTTTCCCGCTGCTTCCGCAAGGAAACCCGCATGGCGCCGCGCGATTACCGCAACGCCTACCGGCTGCGCAACACCAGCAATGCCCCCGCCAGCGAGAGCGCCGCGCTGTAGCCGAACGCGGCGGGAATGCTCCACGCCGTCCAGAGCAGGCCGACGAGGAAACTCGAAAGCATGTCGCCCGCGCCGTTGACGGTGGCCAGGACCCCGAACGCCATGCCATGGTGGGCGTCCCCCACGAGTTCCGCGCAAAGCGCATCCTCACACGCCTCCTCGATGCCCACGTAAATGCCGCCCACCGCGAAGATCGCCGCGAACGTTCCCAAATGAGGGGGCAGCAGGATGATCCCCGCCCCCATCAACGCGGAGAGCGCATAGCCGCCCGCCAGCAAGCGCCGTTTGTCCATGTGGTCGGCCAGCCAGCCCGCGCCAAACGCGGAGGCGGCATAGCAGACGTTGTGGAAGAGATACAGCCCAGCCGCGAATGTAGCCGCCTTGCCCGCGCCGTAAACGGGCGCCAGGCGTTGCGTGGCCAGTAAAATGAGCAGGGTGTGGGCGAAGTCCCCCGCGCCAAACAGCCCCACCGCCACCAAGAACCGGCGGTACGCGCCCGGCAGCACCCGCAAACTTTCGCCAAAGGCGATATGCGCCACGGGCAGCCGCTCTTTTTCCTTCACCGCGAAGGCGATCAACCCCGCCGCGATCAGCCCGGGGACGAGCGTCACCGCGAAAAGCGACGGATAGTGATAGTGAAAGAGCGGCAGCAGCGCCACCGCCGTCGCGGGCCCCACGACCGCTCCCAGCGTATCCATCATCCGCTCGAACCCGAACGCCCGGCCGTACGCGGAGCGGTCCACGGAAGCCGCCAGCAGCGCCTTGCGCACGGGCGTTCGCACCCCGCGGCCCAGCCAGGCCACCGACCGGGCCGCCAGCACATGCCACGCGTTGGTCGCCAGCCCGAAAGCGGCCGTGCCGAGCGCCGTCACCACGTACCCCGCCACGGCAACCGGCTTCCGGCGGCGCAGGCGGTCGGTGTAATAGCCGCTTCCCATCTTGGCGAAGCTGGAGAGACCGTCGGCGATCCCCTCGATCGCTCCGAGCCAGACCGCCGACACGCCGAGCGTGGCGAGGAAGGCGGGCAATACCGTCGTGGCCGTCTCGTGCGACCAATCGCTAAAGAGCGAGGCCAGCCCGATGCCCACGGTCGTCCGGTTCAACCACGATTTCGATTCCATACGGAAGATGGGCGTGACTTTATCGGCCTCACGCGAAGACGCAAAGGCGCAAAGCAGGGGGGCTTTCGTTTTTCTTTGCGGCGTTGCCGTCTTGCCAAGCGGCGCGGAAGTGCGCAAAATGCCCCTTCTTATGCGACAAGTAGGCATTGGCATTGCGGGCTTCGGCACGATCGGCGTTGGC
>JAQTMF010000110.1 GCA_028714515.1 Chthoniobacteraceae bacterium
AAAATCCGGCCAACGTGCTTGTCATCCCGAACGCAGTGAGGGACCTCGCAAATGTCTCAGCGCTTCCTCTTTTTCAGAGTCCTCAGGTCCATTATGGATCCCTCGCAAGCTCGGGATGACCCGTTTGGAAACCGCGTTTCCTTTCACGCTTTCTGCCATGAACTTAGCTAACACCACACTAGGATTGGAGCACGTTTTCGCGAATCCGAGCGGGGCAGTTTTCGGGAAACATCCTGTCAATCCTGCTCATCTTGTTAATCCTGTTTAAATTTCGGTGCGTCGTCTGCCTTCCGACCTCGTTTCCTTTCCGTTCATCCTGTCTTTTACGCCAGCTTCAATGCGTGAACAGGCCCTCATAAGCCATTAGCAATTCTCCGCGATCCACTGCAAATAGGCGGGCAGGCCGCAGTCGGGCTTTAGCGCGATGATCTCGGGCAGCTCGTATGGGTGCAACGCCTTGAGCCGGGTTTCCAGCCGGGGATATGCCTCCCGGGTGGTCTTGAAGAGAACCCACACTTCGGCGGCGCTTTCCACTTTCCCTTGCCAGCGGTAGACGCTTTCCACGCCGCCCAGCACGTTCGCGCAGGCGGCGAACCGCTCCTCCACCAGGGTGCGCGCGATGCGGCGGGCGCTCTCCGGCTCGGGAAACGTGGTCCAAACCAGGAGAGGAATCGCGTCTTCGGCCATGGGCTTTCTTTCCGCCGCGTTTACAACTGGACCGGGTCGGCCAGCAATTCCGCCACGCGCCGCAGCAGCCGTCCGGCGGCCCCGCCGTCCAGCACGCGGTGGTCGAAGCTGAGCGTCATGATGGCTTCCGTGACGGGCTCGAAGGCGCGCGTCTCGGGGTTCCAATGCGGGGCGATGTTGCCGGTGCCGAGCCCCAGCACGAGCGTCTGCTCGGGAAGG
Organism: Chthoniobacteraceae bacterium; assembly: GCA_028714515.1. Lineage (GTDB taxonomy): Bacteria > Verrucomicrobiota > Verrucomicrobiia > Chthoniobacterales > Chthoniobacteraceae > UBA695. The sequence continues at coordinate 907 of JAQTMF010000110.1, forward strand.
GGGATCGGCGTGGCGAAGGTCAGCCCGAAGCCGCCGAAGTTCGTCACCGTGGCCACCGACGGGCCGTTGGCCGAAGGGGGCAAATGGCGCTGGCGGGCTTGTTCGACAAGATCGTCATACTGCACCACCAGGTCGGCCAGCCGATGGGCATCGACGTTTTGGATGACCGGGACGAGCACGCCGTCATCGGCCTCCACGGCAAACCCGATGTCGATGGAGGCGGGGTGCACGATCCGGTCGCCGATGAGGCGGCCCGCCGGGGCGCTGTTTTCGGAAAGGGCGATGGCGAGCGCCCGGATGAGGTAGAGCGCGGGACCGGCCTTGGGCTTGCTCTGTTTGCGGTGCGCCAGCATGGGGTCCAGGATGAGGGGCCGCCCGACGGAGGCGATGGGGCGGGTGGCGCTGCGCCGCATGGCGTCGGCCACGGCCACGCGCATGGGGGAGGCGGGGGTGAGGGTGAGATGCTCCAACTGGGCGAGGTATTTCTCGAAATCCTGGATCGTCACGCGCCCTCCGGCGCCGCTCCCGGCGATGCCCGCGAGGTCGGCGGACTGGAGGCCCAGCTCGGCCATGCGGGCCTTGAGCCGGGGCGACATATAGCTGGCCCCGGCGGCGTGGGCGGGCACGGGGAGCCCCCGCACGGTCGGCTGCACGGCGGCGGGCTGGGTGGAGGCGCGGGCGGGCGCGGGTTCGGCGGGCGTTTCGCTCGGGGCGCTCCCGGAGGCCGCCGCGGCCTGGGCGGCGGCGGGAGCCGGAGCGGTGTCGAGCCCGAGGCGCACGGCGTCTTCCTCCGTCGCTTCCATGTAGCCCAGGATGGCTCCCACGGAATAGCTCTGGCCCGCTTCAACGAGGATGCAGCCGACGCGGCCGGGGCACGGCGTGGTGACGCTCATGACGGCTTTGTTGGTCTCCACCTCGATGACATCCTGGTCGGCCTCGACCTGGTCGCCCACTTGGACGGCGATGTTGACAATGGTGGCCTCGGCGATGGATTCGCCGAGCTGGGGCATGATGATGGGAATCTGCGGCATGCGAAGAGGAAAAAGTTGATGAATTAAGAAGCCAGGAAACCAGGAGAGGAAGTAAGAGAGGCGCTCGACGTTTCCTTTGAAAAACGATTCTCCTCTTTTCCTGGCTTCATGGCTTCCTCATTTTTTAGATCGGAAAAATTTGGTTGGCCCTTTGGCTTATAGCCGAAGGAGATCGCGCAGGGCGCGGGCGACGGTGGGCGCGGTGGGGCGGTGGGTGCCCCAGAGGTTCGGATGGAACGGGATGGGCGTGTTTTTGGCGTTGAGCCGGCGGGGCGGAACGTCGAGCAACTCAAAGCCTTCGCTGGCGACGCGGGCGACGACTTCGGCCGTCACGCCGCCCCACGGCCACGCTTCGCCGACGGCGAGCAGGCGGCCCGTCCGGGCAACGCTGGCGAGGATGGTGTCGGTGTCGAGCGGTTTGATGGAGCGCAAATCGACGACTTCCACTTCGTAGCCGTCGGCGGACAGTTCCTCGGCGGCGGCCAGCGCTTCATGGACCATGGCGCTGTAGGCGACGACGGTGGCGTCGCGCCCCTGCCGGGCGATGCGGGCCTTGCCGACGGGGAGGGCCTCGGTGGGCAACCCCTCGGCCTTGAGGTGGTAGTAGAGGTATTTGTGCTCGCAGAAGAGGACGGGGTCGTCGATGGCCACGGCCTCCAGGAGCATCGAATAGGCGTCTTCCACCGTCGCGGGGGTGAGGATGATGAGCCCCGGGTATTGGGCGTAGACCCCTTCCATGCTCTGGCTGTGGAAGGGCCCGCTCCCGGCCGTCCCGCCGGAGGGGAGCCGGATGGTGATGGGGCATTTGACCTGCGTGCGCCAGTAGAGGGTGGCGGCGTGGTTGACGATCTGGTTGAAGCCGGGCGTGGAGAAATCGGCGTACTGGATTTCGACGATGGGCCGCATCCCCTCGATGGCCGCGCCGACGGCGGAGCCGACCATGGCGTCTTCGCTGATGGGGGAGTTGAGCACGCGGCCGGGGAAGGCGCTCGCCAAGTTCTTGGTGGCCTTGAACGCGCCGCCAAACTCGGCCACGTCCTGGCCGTAGATGTAAACGCGCGGATCGTCGGCCAGGGCCTTGGCCTGGGCTTCGCGGATGGCTTCGAGATACGTAATCATGAAATCACGAAAAAAAGGATCTTTAGGCGCGGAAGGTGTCGTCCAACTCTTGCGTCGAAAGCGCGCACCACGTTTCCTCGGCGGGGTCGGGAGCCGGTTCGCGCTGGACGGTGGCGACGGCTTCCTCCACTTGCTGGAGGGTCTCCTCGCGCCACGCTTCCAGGTCGGCGGCGCTGGCCCAGCCGCGTTCCATGAGGGTGCATTCGGCGACTTTCAGGCAATCGCGCCCGGTGGGGGAGTTTTTGAGAGCTTCGGGGATGTACGCGGCGTCGTCATGCTCCCCATGACCCGCGAGCCGCAGCAGCGTGGCGACGACCATTTGCGGGCCGCGCCCCTCGCGGGCGCGCTCCACGGCGCGGCCCACCACGTCGAGGCAGGCGTCCAGTTCCGTGGCGTCCACGGTGTGCCCCTCGATGCCGTAGCCGATGGCGCGATCCACGAGGTTCTTGCAGGCGAATTCGCGGTCGTTGGGGGTGGAATAGGCAAATTGGTTGTTGGCGACGACGAGGACCAGCGGGAGCTTCTCCACGGCGGCGAGGTTGAGCGCCTCGTGAAACGCGCCGGTGGAGGAACAGCCATCGCCGACGCAGGTGGCCCCGACGACGCCGGTCTGGCCCTGGAAGCGCCGGGCCATCAGCCCGCCGCAGACGGCCGAGATCATCGCGCCGAGGTGGCTGATCATGGCGTAACGCCCCTCGCGCGGGAGGCCCCGGTGGACGTTCCCCTCGCGGCCGCGCATGGGGCCGAGCTTGGAGCCGAGGTAGGTGCGCACGGCGTCCAAAATATCCTCGCCAAAGGCGAGCCGGCCCGCCTGGTCGCGGATCAGCGGGGCGAAAATGTCTCCCTTTTTGAGCGCCATGCCCAGGGAGGCGCTCAACGCCTCCTGCCCCTTGCCCAGAAAGACCCCCCCGTTGATTTTTCCGGCACGGTAAAGGTTGGCCAGCTTTTCTTCGAGCAGGCGGGCCAGCAACATCCAGCGAAAGGCTTGGGCAAACGGTTCCCGCGCCGGGAGAGACGTGGAAACCCGCAAAGCGATGTCAGACATGAAGGCCGATTTAACGCCGTTCCGCACCGGCAGGCAATCGTTCTTTCTGCCGACGTATTCCTATTAGGGGGATGAGGGGTTCCCGGAGCCAGGGAATCGGGCTCCCGCTGGGCGAAACCCGGGGGTTTTCACGGTCCGCCCGGCTCGAACGCAACGGGAATCTTGTTGTTCGCACGGCGCGATTTCCCTATGTTTTCCCCCTTTATGAGCAGCAGCGACCGGCGCAAACCGTATCCTTTCGACGTATTCGAGCCCCAATGGCAGGCGTATTGGGCAAGAAACGCCACGTTCCGCGTGGCCAACCCGGGCGAACCGGGCTTCGACGCCGCGCGGCCCAAATACTACGTCCTGGATATGTTCCCCTACCCGTCGGGCGCGGGCCTGCACGTCGGCCACCCGGAGGGATACACCGCCACGGATATCATCGGACGCTTCAAGCGGATGAACGGCTACAATGTGCTGCACCCGATGGGGTGGGATTCGTTCGGCCTCCCGGCGGAACAATACGCCATCAAAACGGGCCAGCACCCGGCGATCACGACGGCGCAAAACGTCGCGCGGTTCAAGACGCAGCTCCAGAAGATCGGGTTCGGCTACGATTGGTCGCGAGAGATCGCCACGAGCAAGCCCGCTTATTACAAGTGGACCCAGTGGATTTTCCTGAAGCTCTACAACGCCTGGTTCAACCCGGCCACGCAGAAGGCCGAGCCGATCTCCACCTACACCGGCCCGGACCCGGACCGCGTGCGGCTGGCCTACGTCTCCGAAGCGCCCGTCAACTGGTGCCCGGAGCTGGGCACGGTGCTGGCCAACGAGGAAGTCATTGACGGCAAGAGCGAGGTGGGCGGATTCCCCGTGGAGCGCCGCCCCATGCGCCAGTGGATGCTCCGCATCACGGCGTTCGCGCAACGGCTCATCGACGAACTGGAGGGGCTCGACTGGCCGCAGTCGATCAAGCTGCTCCAGCAAAACTGGATCGGCCGCAGCGAAGGGGCGGAGGTCCATTTCTCCCTGGAGGGGAGCGACCGGAAGATCACCGTTTTCACCACCCGGCCCGATACGCTTTTTGGCGCCACCTACATGGTGCTCGCGCCGGAACACCACCTCGTGGACGAGATCGCCGCGGAAGACCAGTGGCCCGCCATCCGCGACTACCGCGCCAAGACCGCCCGCAAGAGCGACCTGGAGCGCACCGAACTGGCGAAGGAAAAGAGCGGCGTCTTCACCGGCGCGTATGCGCTCAACCCCGTCAACGGCGAGAAGGTCCCGATCTGGATCGCCGATTACGTCCTGCTGGGCTACGGCACCGGCGCGATCATGGCCGTGCCCGCGCACGATGAGCGCGACCTGGAGTTCGCGCGGAAATTCGAGCTGCCCATCAAACTGGTCGTCCAGGCTCCCAGCAAGACGCTGGAGGAATCCCGCGGCTTTTGCGACAACGGCACCGCCGTCAACTCCGGCTTCCTCGACGGCCTGCCGACTCCCGAGGCGAAAGCCAGGATCGGCGCGTGGCTGGAAGAGCGCGGCCTCGGCAAGCGGACCGTCAACTTCAAGCTGCGCGACTGGCTCTTCTCGCGCCAGCGTTACTGGGGCGAGCCGTTCCCGATCGTCTGGGAAAACGGGCAACACCGCGCGATTTCCGAAAGTGAACTCCCGCTCACCTCGCCCGAACTGGCCGACTTCAAGCCGACCGGCACGCCGGAGCCGCCGCTTTCCAAGGCGACCGAGTGGGTCCGCTACAGCGCCACCGCCACGCGCGAGCTGAACACGATGCCCCAGTGGGCCGGTTCCTGCTGGTATTACCTGCGCTATTGCGACCCGGCCAACGCCGATCGCTTTGTGAGCGAAGAGGCCGAGCGCTACTGGATGGGCGGCGGCAAACCGGGCTCCAAACCGGGCGGCGTCGATCTCTACGTCGGCGGCACGGAGCACGCCGTGCTCCACCTGCTCTACGCGCGGTTTTGGCACAAAGTCCTTTTCGATCTCGGCTACGTCTCCACGCCGGAACCGTTCCAGCGGCTCGTCAACCAGGGCCTCATCATGGGCGAGGACGGCCAGAAGATGAGCAAGAGCCGGGGCAACGTCGTCAACCCGGACGACGTGATCACGGATTACGGCGCGGACGCCCTGCGGCTCTACGAAATGTTCATGGGCCCGCTGGAGCAGAGCAAGCCGTGGAGCATGACGGGCGTGGAAGGCGTCTCGCGCTTCCTGGCGCGCGTCTGGCGGCTCGTGATGCAGGAGAACCAGGCCAGCGAATGGGAGATGGGCCCGCTTTCCGCCGAAGCCGCGCTCGACAAGGCGCAGCAGCGCGTCATCCACGCCACGATCAAGAAGGTCGGCGAGGACATCGAAGCCTTGAGCTTCAACACCGCCATCGCGCAGATGATGGTTTACGTGAACACGTTCACCGCCGTCAGCCCGCGCCCCGTCGCGGCGCTGCGGACGCTGCTTATCGTATTGAACCCGTTCGCCCCGCACCTGACGGAGGAACTCTGGGCCCGGCTGGGCGCGAAGTTCGGCGGGTTCGAGGGGCTCGTGGCCGATCAGCCGTGGCCGGAATATGACCCGGCGCTGCTCGTCGAGGACGAGGTCGAGATCCCGATTCAAGTGAACGGCAAAGTGCGCGACCGCATCGTGGTGGCCAAGGACGCCGACAAAGCGGCCCTGGAAGCCGCCGCGCTGGCAAGCCCGAAGGTCCGGGAGTTCACCGGTGGCAAGACGATCCGCAAGATTGTCGTGGTGCCCGGGAAGCTCGTGAACATCGTCGCGGCCTGACGAAGGGCACTAGTGTCCTGTCAGACAAGTTTGCAAAATAAGTCCGAGCCCATTTTTCGTATTTTTCAAGGCGCGACCGAGAGGCAATATCTGAGTATCTGTTTAGCGCGCAAGAAGGGCATCAATCCGAAGGATTGAAAGAGGTTAGCCGGGGGTCGAGCGGAGCGACACCCCCCGGTATACCGCGAACAATCAGCTCACCCTGGAAGGGTGGTAGAAAGCCCGTTTTCTGCCACCCTTCCAGGGTGAATGCGTGGCGGGGCGAATTCCGGTGGTGTCGGCGCGGGGACGCGCCTCAACCACCGGCTAACGGCTGGAAACCCTCCGGGTTTCTCTCTTGATCCGCGCTGCCTATTTCCTATTTTCCCCGGCTAAACAGATACATATCTGAAGATATTGCCCGAGGAAGCAACGCCGAAAAATCGGAAAAGGGGCCGGAATTATGCAGTTCATTTGTCTGACACGACACTAGCCTAAACAAATACGGCGGAGGTCGGCGAGCCAGGCCTCCAGTAAAGGAAGCTCTTCTTTGCCGATAAACCCCTTGTCCGCCAGGGCCGCGTAGGCGAGGCGCAGGTTGTCCCCGAGGGCTTGCGGGCCGGGTTCCGGGTCGAGCCCGGCCAGGGTTTCGCACAAGGCCCGGTTGTGGAGGTAGCCGGGGATTTCGTCCTGGAAATCGCGCATCAGGTCGTGCTCGTTGCGTTCCTGGTAAACGGTCGGTTCGTGGAAAAGCAGCGACCAGCCGTTGGCCCAGGCCAGGCGCTGCGCGACGAAGCTGCGCCAGATATCCGTCATGCGGAAGGAGCAGAAGGCGGGCAGGTAGAGCAGCGGAAAGGCGTCGCGCCACCAGGTGGTGTTCTGGCTGTTGAAGGGGCACCAAGTCCCCGTCTTGAACGCCACGCGGCGGTCGGCGCGGAAGTTTTGCGGCAGCGGCAGCAGGAGGCGGTAAAGGGCGTCCACATCCGGGTTCTCGTCGGCGAGCCCCTGCTGGATGGGGCAGTCGAGCGTTTGCAGGGGCAGCGTTTCGTACGCGGGCGGGGTGGCTTGGACGGCGTCGAGCGGGAGCCCCCGGGGCCAGATCCGCGCTTCGGTGAAATAGTGGTAGGCGTTTACCCACCCGGCTTGCTCGACGGCCGCGGCGTGGACGGCGCGGCCTCGCGGGTTCCAGAAGGCCTCGCGAGGGAAGTTGTCGTCGTCGGTTTCGAGGATGACCTCCGCGCCTCCCTGGAGGGCCAGGAGGTAGCCGATGTTCTTGCGCGCGTAGTGGCGCTCGGGGCAGGCATCGGCGAAGGAGAGACCGAGGCTGCGTTGCGCCTCCAGGCTGTAGTATTCGCAGCCCTCCAGCGAAAAATCGGCCGGGCTCTTGGCGTCGCCGATGGCGATAAAGCGGATATTCCGTTCGGCCGCCCCTTGTGCAAGCGCTTTGAGAACGGGGTTGGGCGCGGAGACGGTGGTGACGACGAGGGCGGTTTTGGCGGGGTTCATGAGAGAGGGAGATCGCCGGAGAGGCGCAGGCGGAAAAGCCGCCCGAGGTTGGCGAAGGCGTCCTTCAAGCTGGCGTTATTCACGTTGTGGCTGGCGGATTTGTAGAGAATGGGGACTTCGGCAATCCGGTAGCGGTGGCAGTAGGTCTTGATTTCGGTTTGGAAAAACGGCCCCCGGGATTGGATGAAGCCCATGGCGGCAGTCAGGGCCGGGGCCCGGAAGAGTTCAAAGCCGCTGGTCATGTCGGAAAGGCGGGTCCCCAGCAGCAGCCGGGCAAGAATCGTGCCGCCAAGGCTGACGAGGTAGCGCTTGAACGAGCTGTCCTCGATGCGCCCCCCCAGGCGGAAGCGGGTGGCGAACACACAATCGTAGCCCTCGCGCATTTTCTCGAAAAATGGGGGAATATCCGAAGGCTGGTGACTGAACCCGGCGTCGATCTCCAGGATCCAATCGCACCCGGCATCCAGGGCGGCGCGGTAGCCCCGCACATAGGCATCCACCACGCACCGGTTTTCCGGGGCCCAGATGGGCTGGAGGCGGGGCTCGCTTGCAGCCAGCTTGTCGAGGAGCGCGCGGGTGCCGTCGCGGCTGACGTTGTCCAGGACGGCGAAGAAGCTGACTTTCTCGAACCCGCCGCACCGGGCCAGCACTTCGGTGACGAAACGCTCCGCGGTTTGGAGTTCGTTTGCCATCGGGCACACAATCCCCAAGTGGCGGGGCAGCGGATCAAGTAAGGCGTTGGTTTCGTTGTCCATCGGGACCGAACAATATGGGGGCTCCAAAAAAAGGAAGCGAGGTTTCTTGGCGGCAAGAGGTGCTAGGCGGTGTTCACGACTTGGCAGGAAGGGAAATTACAGGCAAGCGTGTCGGTTAGGACCTCGTGAATTTTTAACAGGATTAACAAGATTAAGGAGGATTTACGGGATAAGACGAAGGGGCGTTGTTGCGGCATCTGAGCAAAATCCCGTTCATCTTTAGAAATCCTGCCAATCCTGTTTAAAATTTCCAACGTTTCTCTTTTCTTCTGGTTTGAATGCGTGAACACGCTCTAAAATAGCTCGCCTTGTTTGGGCTGCGCGGCTCCGGCGGCTTCGGTGCGGATTTCCTCGGTGAGCGATTTGAACTCCCACGGTTCCAGGGCGGCGAGCAGCTCGGGGTAGCGCGGGAGGATCTCCAGTTCGTCGAGCGGCGCGGGCAGGGAGAGGTGGGTGTCGAGCCGGACCATGGCCTGGTTGCTCAAAATCTGTTCGCGGGCCTGGATGACCTTTTCGCGCAAGGTTTCGTTGGAAATCGTCTCCGCGCGGGAGAGCAGGGCCGCGATGCTCCCAAATTCCCGGACGAGCGCGGCGGCCCGTTTCGGCCCCAGGCCGCTGACGCCCGGGATGTTGTCGGCGGAATCCCCCACCAGGCAGAGCCAGTCGCCGATCTGCCCCGGTTCCACGCCCCATTTGGCCCGGACGTAGTCCGATCCGAGCAGCGCGAAGCCGTCCTTGGGCGAGGCAAAGTCGGCCTTGTGCGTCGAGTAAACCCGCACTTGGCCGTCCACGAGCTGGAAGAGATCCTTGTCGCTGGTGGCCACCACCACCTCCATGCCGCCGTGCCGGGCGGCACAGGTGTAGGAGGCGATCAGGTCGTCGGCTTCCGTGTCCGGCTGGCGCAGGCTGGCGATCCCCATCAGCGGGACGAGTTCCCGGATGTGGGCGATCTGCGGGCGCATCAGCTCGGGCATGGCGGCGCGCTGTTGCTTGTATTCCGGCTGCAACTCGGTGCGGCGGGCGGGCAGCCCCTGGTCCCAGAGGACGGCGGCGCGGTCGGGCCGAAGATCCCGGAGCATCTTGCGCAGGACTTTGACAAAGCCGTAGATGGCATTCGTCGGCTCGCCGCGCGAGTTGGAGAGTTCCCGGATGGCGAAAAACGAGCGGTAGACGTAATAGGGGCCGTCGACGAGGAGGAGTTTCACAGGGGGGACGGTAAGCGCAACCCGCCCCGTTTGCCGATTCTCTTTTTT
>JAQTMF010000111.1 GCA_028714515.1 Chthoniobacteraceae bacterium
CTCGAAGAAGTCATCCGCGAAAACCAGAACCGCGGCGTCCCCGAAGAAGTCATCCAGGAAAGCCGCGGCCAACTCACCGCCTCCGCCGGTGAAAACGCCCGCGACCGCCTCAAAGGCAGCTTCATCCTCCTGCGCATCGCCGAAGCCGAGAAAATCGCCGTCACCCGCGAAGAAATGGGCCGCCACATCGCCCTCATGGCCATGCGCTACCAGATGCCCGTCGAGAAACTCCGCAAAGAACTCGAAAAACGGCAAGCCCTCGACTCCGTCAACGAGGAAATCCTGACCGGCAAGGTCCTTGATTTCCTTGTGACCAATGCTAGCGTTGAAACCGCCGCTCCCGCCGTCTAGGCGAGAAAAAGGGCAGCCGGTCTGCCGAACCCGCAACACAACACGAACTTTACCTTCCCTACATCTATGCTGATACCGATGGTGATCGAACAAACCGGCCGCGGCGAGCGCAGCTACGACATCTACTCGCGCCTGCTCAAGGACCGGATCATATTTATCGGAACGGCCATCGACGACCACGTCGCCAACCTCGTGATCGCCCAGATGCTCTTCCTGCAAATGGAAGACGGCAAGAAGGACATCAACCTGTACATCAACTCCCCGGGCGGCTCCGTCACCGCCGGGCTGGCGATCTACGACACGATGCAGTTCGTCACGTGCGACGTAAACACCTACTGCCTGGGCATGGCCGCCAGCATGGCCGCCGTGCTCATGGCCGCGGGCACCAAAGGCAAACGCTTCGCCCTGCCCAACTCCGACATCATGATCCACCAAGTCTCCGGCGGCGCGCAAGGGCAGGCCAGCGACGTCGAGCGCCAGGTGGACTTCATGTTCAAACTCAAAAAACGGCTCACCCGCATCCTCTCCCACCACACCGGCAAATCCGAGGAGCAAGTCGCCACCGACTCCGACCGCGACAACTACATGACCGCCGCCGAAGCCAGAGACTACGGCCTCGTCGATCACGTCGTCGAATCGCGCAAAGAAATCAAGACCGACACCGACACCGCCCCCGAGCCGAAGCCCGAAGCGTAATTTCCACTCATGCCACGCTCTGCCAATATGACGATGTGTTCCTTCTGCGGGAAGAGTTCCGCCGAGGTGCGCAAACTAATCGCCGGTCCCGGCGTCTTCATCTGCGACTCCTGCATCAACGTCTGCAAAGGGATCCTGGACAAAGAAATCCATGACGAAGTCCAGCGGCACGCCCCGGCGCTCCGCGTGCCCAAGCCGATGGAAATCCGGCGGGCGCTCGACCAGCACGTCATCGGGCAGGACCGCGCGAAGAAAGTCCTCTCCGTCGCCGTCCACAACCACTACAAGCGCATCCTCCAAACCCCCGCCGCCGACGACGCCCTGGCCGACGTGGAAATCGAGAAGAGCAACATCCTCCTCATCGGCCCCACCGGCAGCGGCAAGACCCTCCTTGCCAAAACCCTCGCCCGCATCCTCGACGTCCCCTTCTGCATCGCCGACGCCACCACCCTCACCGAAGCGGGCTACGTCGGCGAAGACGTCGAAAACATCGTCCTGCGGCTCCTCCAAAACGCCGACTACGACGTCAAACGCGCCGAAATCGGCATCGTCTACATCGACGAAATCGACAAAATCGGCCGCAAAACCGACAACGTCTCCATCACCCGCGACGTCTCCGGCGAAGGCGTACAGCAGGCCCTCCTGAAAATCCTCGAAGGCACCACCTGCAACGTCCCGCCCCAGGGCGGGCGCAAACACCCCCACCAGGAATACATCCAGGTCAACACCGACAAAATCCTCTTCATCTGCGGCGGCGCCTTCGTCGGGCTCGACAAAATCGTCCAGCGCCGCCTCAGCAAACGCGTCCTCGGGTTCGGCGCCGAAAGCAACACCCAGGACGAAGAGAAAACCGCCAAGGAAGCCCTCTCCCTGGCCGAACCCGAAGACCTCCTCGGCTTCGGCATGATCCCCGAATTCATCGGCCGCCTGCCCGTCGTCACCGCCCTTTCCGCGTTGACCGAAGACGAACTCGTCGCCATCCTCACCGACACCAAAAACGCGATGGTCAAGCAGTATGTCAAACTGATGGCCATGGAAGGCGTCGGCCTGACCCTCACCAAAGACGCCCTCAAAGCCCTCGCCGCCCAGGCCGTCAGCAAAGGAACCGGCGCGCGAGCCCTGCGCTCCATGCTGGAACGGATCATGCTCGACCTCATGTATGAAGTCCCCAGCCGAGCCGACGTGGCCGACGTCACCATCAACCGGGCCGTCGTCGAAGGCAAAAAAGCGCCCCTTATCCGCAAAAAGCAGGACAAGGACGCAGCCTAACGGGGAAGCCGCGCCGTTTTTCCCAAGATGAAAATCCGGCTCCTCCTCAGCGCGCTCCTCCTCCTCCTCGGGCTCAACGTCCTCGTGGGGTTGCGCGTCCTGGGAGCAGGGAACGCCGGTGGCGAGGGAGCCGACAACGGCTACGACAACATCGCCGTCCTCACCCGGGCCATGCAGCTCATCCGGCAGGACTACGTCGACGAAAAAAAGACGAACTACCGCGCGCTGACCTACGCGGCCCTGCGCGGGATGTTCAACTCCCTCGACCCCCACAGCCGCTTCATGGAGCCCCGTGAACTGAAGGGCATGGAAGACGACACCAAGAGCGAATTCGGCGGCCTCGGCGTCACCGTCACCACCCACGACGGCATGCTCACCATCGTCTCGCCCATGGAAGACACCCCGGGATTCCACGCCGGGCTGCTCCCCGGCGACCAGATCCTCAAAATCAACGGAGAAGCCACCGAACAGATGGAACTTCCCGCCGCCATCGACCGCCTCCGCGGCGAACCGGGCCAGAAAGTCACCCTCACCATCCTGCGCCCCTCCAACCGGCAAATCAAAGACTACACCATCGAGCGGGCCGTCATCAAAGTCGCCAGCGTCAAAGACGCCAAACTCCTCGACGCCAAACTCACCGGCGGCACCAAAATCGGCTACATCCGCATCACCCAATTCAACGAACCGACCGCCGCCGAACTCGGGCAGAAACTCGACACCCTCGAAGAGCAGGGGATGCAAGCCCTCGTCCTCGACCTCCGCAACAACCCGGGCGGCATCCTGGAGGGAGCCGTCGACGTCTGCGGGCAATTCGTCGGCCCCAACACCATGGTCGTCTCCACCGAAGGGCGCGTCGCCTCCTCCCGGAAAGTCTACAAAACCTCCGCCGACGCCAAACGGCGGCCCCGCTACCCCCTGGCAATCCTCATCAACGGCGGCAGCGCCAGCGCGTCCGAAATCGTCGCCGGAGCCCTGCGCGACCTCAACCGGGCCATCCTCGTCGGCGAAACCAGCTTCGGCAAAGGCAGCGTCCAAAGCGTCATCGAACTGCAAGACGGCGCGGGCGTCCGGCTAACCACCGCCAAATACTACACCCCCAGCAAACAAGTCATCCACGAAAAGGGGATCGCCCCCGCCATCCGGGCCACCATGACCCCGGAGCAAGAAAACCTCCTCATCTTGCAGCGCCGCGAAACCGGGCTCGAAGAATCCGACAAAAAGCAACTTGCCGGGTTCCACGACACCCAGCTTGAGCGAGCCGCCGACGCCCTCCGGGGGATCGTCCTCTACGCCGCCGTGAAGTAGCGAACAGCGGACGGGCGAAAACCGCCCCAGGCCCATCCCTCGTCCGAATTACCCCGGCGTTAGCCAATCTCGTTCCCAAGCTCCAGCTTGGGAACGCCATTGCTCTTCGAAGCTCCAGCTTCGCAACGGGTGAATGGAACGCGGCACCCGGTATTTTCAGAGCGCCCCGCTGGGATGGAAAGCGCAGGGAAACAGAGGAGAGCGCATCCCGGTGCAAATCCGCGTAGAAAAGCGGACCGGCGGCCCAAGCATCCTGCGCCTGCCGGAGTAAGGTAGGGGCGGCACTCCGTGCCGACCGCGCGCGAGCCACCCCTCCGCGCCTCCAAAAAAATCGCCGCCGCCCCTACTCAACCCCATAACGCGCGAGCTTCCTTCGAACCGCCGTCCCGTCACCCTCCGCGCCCCAAAGCAGCGGCCCGGAGAGATGCATCCCTCTGCCCGTCCCGACCTGCCCGATCACCGCGTCCAGCGTCTCCAAATCCCCCAGCACCTGCATCCGCTTCCCTGCGGCGGCGATTTTCCGGTAAACCTCCGGCCAGTGGCCGCAATCCGGCGCGCCGTTCCCCGGCACCCATTGCACCCCGCCGAGTTCGGGGATGCGCAACAGCGAATCGAGATGGGCAAGCTGCCCCTTGCCGTCCAAGTGATAAAACGACCGGCCCAGCCTCCGGCACGTCGCCGCCAGCTCCGGCTTGACGAATGCGTCGAACATCTCCGGCCCGATCATATAAGAAAAATCACACTGAAGAATATAGCCCGGCTTTTCCGAGTAAATCTGCGACCAGTCCGAATAGCCGGGATTCACCGGCTGTAACACGGCATTGAGCGCCTCGTAAGCCTGGTGCCAGGCCGCGTGCTCCTCCCCCGCCAGCCGTTGCACCTCCTCGGGCGCATCGTAAAGATCCATCAGCAACTCCTCGCCCGGCCGAAACGTGGAAAGCACATCCAGGTTCCCCCCCAGATCGGTCATCGTCATCAAAACCCGCCCCTCCCAGCGCTCCATCCCGGCCCGGTAAATGGCGCACAAACGCCGGAACCAGGCATTGCCGGGGTCAAAGCAAAAATGGATCTCCTCGATGGGCTGGCGCCAGGGCGGGTGAAACCAAACGCGGCCCGTGCTGTTGTCCAGTTCCGCCCCCAGGAACGCCGCGAGAACCCCCGGCCCAAAGCAATCCATATTGAAACACGGAAACGCATCGCCCAAGTAATGGAAGGTCGAAAGCTCATAGTCGATCCGGTCGATGATCCGCTCGGGCGGGATGGAAAAGTCGGCGCACGTGGCCTGGCTCAACAACGGCGCGCCGGGCATCGGGCGGCCCGGATCGCGCCCCCTTACCCGGACGGGAATCAGCGGGCGCTCCAGTTCCCCGGCCCACCATTGGCGATAAGTGGACCGGATCGTCTCCCAACGCGTTGCGTCAAAATCAATAGCCATAACGGGAGCGGAGTGTGCCTTCTCCCGGGCGGGAATTCCATAGACCGGACGGCGAAAAACATACAAGATCGTCCGAAAAACCGCCCGACAGTCCAGAGTTCCCCGCTCACTCCATGTCAAAATCGTCCGCAACCGCCGCCGCTCATTTGATCCCGCCCACGCGCTTGCTCGTCACCGGCTTCCAGGAAGGCACGCGGCGCATCTCCGCCCGGCGGCCCGCCGGGACCAACGACTGGCTGCTGGTCTACACCGAAGCGGGCCAGGCCGTCTTCCGTTTCCCCGGCGGAGCCATCACCGCGTGCGCCGACGACGCCGTCCTCATCCGCCCGGGAACGCCCCACGATTACGGCATCGACGAGCGCCACGGCTACTGGAGAAACTGGTGGGCGCACTTCCTCCCGCGCCCGGACTGTCTCGATTGGCTCCAGTGGCCCGCATTCGCCCCCGGGATGATGCGCCTTCACTTCGCCCCGCCGCAGCGCGAACAAATCCTCGCGGCGCTCGCCCTGGCCGACGGCGAAAGCCACGCCACCGGCCGCCGCCGCGGCGAACTCGCCGTCAACGCGCTGGAGCGCGCCCTGTTGCTTTGCGACTCCGTGAACCCGCGCTACGGCGAAAACCGGCGCGACCCGCGCATCCGCAAAGCCATGGGCCTCCTCTGCCGGAAGCCCGGGGAGCACGTGACCGTCGGCGGGCTCGCGCGCGAATGCGGGCTCTCGCGTTCCCGGTTCGCCGAACTCTTCCGGCAACAGACCGGCGTCCCGCCCCTCGCGTTCCTGGAACAACAAAGGCTGCGCCTCGCCCGCGAACTGCTGGAGCACACCGCCTCCACCCTGGAGGAAATCGCCGAAAAAGCGGGCTTTTCCAGCCCGTTTTACCTCTCCCTGCGCTTCAAAAAACACTACGGCCTCAGCCCGCGAGCCTACCGTCAGCGGATCGCGTCCGGCGGCGCAGGGCAATCCAGACAATCAAACCCGTGAGCAGAACCCCCAAAACCGAGCCGATGCCCACATAAAGCGAGTCGCCGAACCAGGGCATCGAATATTTCAGCTTCATGATCCGGTCCGTCGTGCCGGAAAACGTCTTCAACCCAAAAACCCACCCCGCGTGGAGCCCAAAGGGCATCCAGAGCGAACGCGTCTTCAAGCGGCTCCAGCCCAGCACCCAGCCGACGCAAAACAGCGTCGTAAACCCGCCCAGCACCAGCCACGGCTCCCGGAACTGGGCAAACGCGCCCGGGATCAGAGCGAAGCCGGAAAGCCAGCCCACCATCTGCGGGTCCGCCGTGTCGGGCATGAGAAAATGGAGAATCGAAAACAGCGCCGACGTGAAAAACAGCGCCACATAGCGCGGCAAAGAGCGGGCGAGCAGCCCCAGAATCGCCCCGCGGAAAAGCCACTCCTCCACAATCGACGCGCCGATGGCCGCCGAAATAGCGCCCAGAAACACCCCCGGCTTGATGTCGCTCTCCAGCTTGACGACATGGAGCGCCAGCATTACCGCCGCGAGCGCCGCCATCATGCAAAACGAAGCCGCGAACCCGATTCCCAGATCCGCCCCGCGCCGGGGATTCGGCTCCAGCCCCAGCGCGCGGACCCCCGGCACCCGCAGCCACCGGGCGACAGGCCACAGCAGCGCGAGAGCCGCGACAAGCAGGCTGCGATGGAAGAACCGGCGGAACGGCGTCTCCGCCAGCGCCGGGAAAATTCCGTGGCCCGCCAGCCATTGCCCCCCCCAGTAAAGAGGGGGTGCCAGGAGCGCCCCGAGGACCACGGTTGCGAGCAGGTAAAAAATGATTTTGCCAAGAGACTTCAAAGTGGGCGAGATTTTGGCGATATTTCCACCGACGGCAATTTCTTTCATGCACAACAAACACGTTTGGACCGAGCGAAACGAAGAAGGCGAAAAGCGCGAAGTACGCGCCGTGAAGTTTGGAGGCGCCTGGCGTCTCCAGAGTAAACTGGCGAGCGCGGACGACTGGACCTACCACGAACCGGCGCTGCTGCCCGACCTCGTCGAGCTGCGCGAACTGCTCTTCCGCAAATACCAGCGCCGCCGGGCCGCCTACGAAGACGTCGTCTTGATCGAGAAAATGATCGAGTCGCGCGGAGGAACCTGGCGAAAAGACGAAGACGAGGAACCCGGCGAGTAAAGCCGGCAAGCGAAGCCGGCGGGGGGAGAAAATGCTTTTCATTCCCGGCGCGCGGGTTTCCAATTTCTCCCCTTTTTTCCATGACGACCGCCGACTTCCTCGCATCCGACAAACGCCACTGCTGGCACCCCTTCACCCAAATGCGCGACTGGTGCGCGCCGGACCACGAGCCGCTCGTACTCGTGGAAGGCGAGGGGGCCATCCTGCGCGACAGCGAGGGGAGGGAATACGTCGACGGCAACTCCTCCATCTGGACCAACATCCACGGCCACCGGCACCCGAAAATCAACGCCGCCATCCGCGAACAATTGGAGCGCGTCGCGCACACCTCCTTCCTCGGGTTCACCAACCCGCAAGCCATCGCCCTTGCCGAGGAACTCGTCGCCCTCTGGCCGCGCGACACAAAGAACCCGCTCACCCGCGTCTTCTTCTCCGACGACGGGAGCACCGCCATCGAGTGCGCCGTCAAAATGGCCGTCCAATGCTGGCAACACCGGGGCCAGCCGCAGCGGATGAAATTCCTCGCGTTCTCCAACGCCTACCACGGAGACACCATGGGAGCCTCCAGCCTGGGCGGCATCAACGCCTTCCACGGGCGCTTCTCCGCGTTCCACTTCCCCTCCGTCCACGTCGCCTCCATGGAAGAACTGGAAACCCGCACCGCCCCCGGCGCGGCCGACCCCATCGACACGCGGACCCTCGCCGCCGTCGTCATCGAGCCCCTCATCCAGGGAGCCGCCGGAATGCTTCTCTGGCCCCGGGGCATGCTCGCCCAACTGCGCGCGTGGTGCGACCGCCACGGCATCTTCCTCATCGCCGACGAAGTCATGACCGGCTTCGGGCGCACCGGGAAAATGTTCGCCTCGCACCACGAAAACGTCGTCCCGGACTTCGTCGGCTGCGCCAAAGGCCTCAGCGGCGGCTACCTGCCCCTGGCCGCGACCTACACCACCGAAGCCGTCTACGAAGCCTTCCTGGGGAACTACGAGGAATTGAAGAGCTTCTTCTACGGCCACAGCTTCACCGGCAACCAGCTCGCCTGCGCGGCCGCGAGAGCGAGCCTCGCCATCTTCCGCGAAGAAAACGTGCTGGAGCAGTTGCAAGGGAAAATCGCCCTCCTCCGCGAACAACTAGCGGCCCTGGGAAAACACCCGAACGTCGGAGCGATCCGGCAATGCGGATTCATCGCGGGGATCGACCTCGTGCAGCGCGGCGGCGAGCCCTTCGCGTCCGGCTTGCAAACCGGCGCGCGCGTCTGCGCGGCCGCGCGCAAACACGGCCTCCTCACGCGCCCCGTCACGCGCGACACACTCGTCCTGATGCCCCCGTATTGCATCACCGAAGCGCAAATCCGTCAAAGCGTGGAAGCCCTACGCCGGGGAATCGAAGAAATCTGCGGATAAACCTCTTTTTCTCGCGTGACAGCCCACTAGTGTCCTGTCAGACAAATGAACTGCATAATTCCGGCCGCTTTTCCGATTTTTCGGCGTTGCTTCCTCGGGCAATCTCTTCAGATATTGCCTCTCGGTCGCGCCTTGAAAAATACGAAAAATGGGCTCGGACTTATTTTGCAAACTTGTCTGACAGGACACTAGCGCTCAAGAAGGACATCAATCCGAAGGATTGAAAGAGGTTAGCCGGGGGTCGAGCGGAGCGACACCCCCGGTATACCGCAAACAATCAGTTCACCCTGGAAGGGTGGTAGAAAGCCCGTTTCTGCCACCCTTCCAGGGTGAATGCCTGGCGGGGTGAGTCCCGGTGGTGTCGGCGCGGGGACGCGCCTCAACCACCGGCTAACGGCTGGAAACCCTCCGGGTTTCTCTCTTGATCCGCGCTGCTTATTTCCTATTTTCCCCGGCTAAACAGATACCCGTGCCGTCCGGGAGAAAGCCACCCCCCATCCCCGTCCCCAAGCTACTTCAGCGTAGCCTCGAACTTCGGGTTCGGCTTCATCCCCAATTCCAGCGCCTTGCTATAATGCTGCGAAGCGCTCTCCTTCTGAGGCGGCTGCAACGTCGTCAGCAGCACGGCCAGATTGTAATGCGCATCGGCATAATCGGGAGCCAGTTGCAGAGCCGTATCCAGCTCCTTTTGCGCCGCCTCCGACCACCCCTTCTGGGACGCCGAAATGCCCAGGAAATTATGCGCCGGGGCGTTCTTGGGATCCGTCGTGACCGCCTGCGTGAGATGCGTGATCGCGTCATCGTAGCGCGCTTGGCGGTAATAGATAATCCCGAGAGTACAGTGGGCAAAAGCATCATTGGGAGCCACCGCGAGCACCTTCTTGAACGTCTCCTCCGCCTGCTTGAGATGCCCCGCCTGGAACCGGGCCACCCCCAGGTTCGAGAGAGCGTAAATATTGGAGGGAGCCTTACTGACAATCTTCTCGTAAGCGCGCTCGGCATCCAGGTAGCGGCCGTGGTTGGAGTGATCCTTCGCCTCGCGGGCCAGCGAGCGGAGTTCCGGCGGGATCGCGGGATTGCTCTCCACCGAGACCGTCGCCCCGGCCGAAGCCGTGGGCCGCCCGCTGCCATCCGCCGGGGTGGAATCGGAAGGAAGAGCCCCCTCCGCCGCCTCCCCGTCTTTGGCCGAAGGCTTGGGCGAGGGACTCGAAGCGGGCGCGGCAATGGAGATCGCCAGAGCCCCCGGAGCGCTATCCACGATCTCCATCTGCGGCGTCTTGAAAAGCGAGCGTTCATCGGCGCTCAGCGTCACGGCGGGCTGGCTCAACAAACCGACCTGCTCCGTCAGCACCTTCGAGCGGACCTTCATCCGTTCCAGCTCACCCATCACGAGCTTGCGCGATTGCTCCCGGCGGGCCTGCTCCTTGAGTTCCCGCAGCACAATCCCGCGCAGAAGCTCGTTTTCCTTGGTCAGTTTCTTCTGATCCTCCCCCTCGGGAGCCTTGGCCGTATTCGCGGCCTCAAGCTGCTTCTGGAGTTCGGCGATCAGGTCGCGGTTGATCCCCCCCTCCTTCTGCGCGGCATCGAGCTGCTCCTGCACGCCGGTAAGCTGCGACTTGAGAGCGGCGATTTGCTTCTCCTTTTCCGGGGCGGCGGCATTGAAAGCGGCGATCGTTTTTTGCGCGGCATCGAGCTGCTTCGTCAGCGCCGCGTTTTCCGCCAGGAGCTTCTCCGCCTG
>JAQTMF010000112.1 GCA_028714515.1 Chthoniobacteraceae bacterium
ATTCCGCTGGATGCGATCCCCGATCTCTCCGATACACAGGTCATTATCTATACGGAATGGCCGGGGCAGGCTCCGCAGATTGTGCAGGACCAGGTAACGTACCCGATCACCACGAAGATGCTCTCCGTGCCGCAGGCCAAGGCCGTGCGCGGTTATTCCTTTTACGGCACGTCGTTTGTCTATGTTCTCTTTGCCGACGGCACGGACCCGTATTGGGCGCGCAGCCGCGTGCTGGAATACCTGAGTTCGCTTTCCTCGCAGCTTCCCAAGAACGTCGCTCCGTCGCTGGGCCCCGATGCGACGGGCGTCGGCTGGGCGTTCATGTACAGCCTGCATTCCACGCGGCGCAGTTTGGCCGAGTTGCGTTCGTTGCAGGATTGGGCGCTCAAATACCAGCTTACTTCCGTGGAGGGCGTGGCCGAGGTCGCTTCCATCGGCGGGTTCGTCAAGCAATACCAAGTGACCGTCGATCCCAACAAGCTGCGCGCTTACAACCTGACGCTGGGCGACGTGAGCCGGGCCATCGAGCGGAGCAACGGCGAGGCCGGGGGACGCTCCATCGAGATGGCCGAGAAGGAGTTCATCCTGCGCGTGCGCGGCTACATCGAGAACGTGGACGATTTGCGCAAGGCGGCCGTGGGCGTGGGGGAAGGCGGCGCGCCGATTCTCTTGGGCGATGTGGCCCATGTCGCGCTCGGGCCGGAAATGCGCCGGGGCATCGCCGAGTGGAATGGCGAGGGCGAGACCGTGGGGGGCATCGTGGTCGTCCGCTACGGGGCCAACGCGCGGCAGGTGATTCACGACGTAAAGGCGCGCCTGGATGAAGCGATGAAGAGCATCCCGCCCGATGTCACCTACACCGTCGCCTATGACCGGACGGCCCTTATCGACCGCGCCGTCAAGACGCTGGAGTCGAAGCTGGTGGAGGAGAGCGTGGTTGTCGCGCTCGTGTGCATGCTCTTTCTGCTCCACTTGCGCAGCGCGCTGGTGGCGATGGTGATCCTGCCCGTGGCCGTGCTGATTTCGTTCCTCGTGATGTCCGGCCAGGGGATCAGTTCCAACATCATGTCGCTGGGAGGCATCGCCATCGCCGTGGGCGCGATGGTGGACGCCGTCATCATCATGATCGAAAACGCGCACAAACATTTGGAGCGCGACGGGGGGAAGAAGCCGCATTGGGAGATCATCCGCGACGCCAGTGTCGAGGTGGGGCCCACGCTCTTTTATTCGCTGCTGGTCATCACGATTTCCTTCGTACCGGTCTTTGCGCTGCAAGCCCAGGAGGGGCGCATGTTCAAGCCGCTCGCCTTCACCAAGACGTATTCCATGGCGGCGGCGGCGCTGCTTTCCGTAACGCTCGCTCCCGTGCTGATGGGTTACTTTATCCGGGGCCGGTTGGTCCCGGAAGAGAAGAACCCCGTCAACCGGCTGCTCATCTGGCTTTACCATCCCGTCATTGACTGGGTGATCCGCTTCCGCTGGCTGGTCATCGCGACCGCCGCGCTGTTGGTCACGTGGGTGTTCTTCCCGTGGAACGCGCTGATCGCCAACCGCCTCCCGGAAGGGCCGCTTAAAACCCACGCCGAGGCGCTGGGGAAAGTGTTCCCGTTCCAAAACCTCGGCAGCGAATTCATGCCGCCGCTGTACGAGGGCGACCTGCTGTACATGCCCACGACCTTCCCCGGCATCTCGCCCACGAAGGCCCGCGAGGTGTTGCAGCAGACCGACAAGATCATCAAGAGCTTCCCCGAGGTGGAGCGCGTGTTTGGCAAGGCCGGGCGCGCCGAGACCGCGACGGATCCCGCGCCGTTCGACATGCTGGAGACGACGATCATGCTCAAGGACGAGAAGGACTGGCCCGCCGTGGATATCCGCGATGCCGATGGGAAAGTCATCGCGCACCGCCGCCGCACACCCACGGAGTTGACCGCCGCGCTCAACGCCGCCATCCAGTTTCCCGGCCTCAACAACGCCTGGACGATGCCGATCAAAACGCGCATCGACATGCTCGCCACCGGCATCAAGACGCCCGTGGGGATCAAGGTCGCCGGGCCGGATCTCCCTGTACTGGAGCCGATCGCCGCGCAAATCGAGGCCATCCTGCGCAAGGTTCCCGGCACCGCCAGCGTCTTTGCCGAGCGCGTGATGGGGGGCAACTATATCGAGTTCCACATCGACCGGGACGCGATCGCCCGCTACGGACTTTCCGTGGCCGACGTACAGGACGTGCTTTCCGCCGCGCTCGGCGGGATGGCGCTCACCACGACCGTCGAGGGCCTGGAACGCTACACCGTCAACCTCCGCTATGACCGCGACTACCGCGAGAACCTGGAAGCCCTGCGCGACATTCTCGTTCCCACCCCGCAGGGGGCGCAGGTCCCGCTGGGGCAGCTCGCCACGCTGAAAATCGTCCGCGCGCCGATGGGCATCAAGAGCGAGGCGGCCGTCCCGAACGCCTGGATTTACGTGGACGTGCGGGATGGCGACATCGGCGCGTATGTGGAACGGGCGCAAAAGGCGGTGCGCGAGGCCCAAGCCAACGGCACGCTCCGCGTTCCCACGGGCGTGAGCATCTATTGGAGCGGCCAGTATGAGGCGATGCAGCGGGCCAAGGAGCGGCTGCTCCTGGTGGTCCCGATCACGCTGCTGCTCATCGTGCTGATTATTTACCTGAACACCCGTTCGGCCGTGAAGACCGCCATTGTGCTGCTGGCCGTTCCGTTCTCGCTGGTCGGCGCGTTCTGGATGCTCTACCTCGCGGGCTACAACCTGAGCGTCGCGGTCTGGATCGGCATCATCGCGCTCGCGGGCCTGGACGCGGAGACGGGGGTCGTCATGCTCCTTTACCTCGACCTCGCCTACGACGCCTGGCGCAAGGAGGGTCGGCTCCACGGCCGCGCGGATTTGCGCGATGCCATCTATCACGGCGCGGTGAAGCGCGTGCGGCCCAAAGCGATGACGGCGGCCGTCATTATCGCGGGCCTGGTGCCGATCCTTTGGAGCCACGGCGCGGGCGCGGACGTGATGAAGCGGATCGCGGCCCCGATGGTCGGCGGCGTCGTCACCTCCACGCTGATGGAGCTGATCGTCTACCCCGCTCTCTTTTACATCTGGCGCGCGCGGCGGTTGAAGGCGGATTAATACCCGCCCCGCACGCTAGGCCATCCGCTTCAAGAGGCTGGGAGTCACGGCGTATTGGAGCGGCTCCCCGGCCAGCAGGCGGGTCGCTTCGTCCACCATGTATTGCGCCATGCGCCAGCATTCGTTGTTTTTGCTCCCGGCGATGTGCGGCGTCAAAATGACGTTGGGGAGTTCATACAACGGCGATCCGGCAACGGGCGGCTCGGGCCACGTCACGTCGATGAGCGCAAACAGGTCCGGCCGCGCGGAGAAGGCTTCGACGAGCCCGGGCTCGTCCACGATGGCCCCGCGCGAGGTGTTCACAAAGGTGGCATAGGGTTTCATCCGCTCGAAGTGTTTTTTGCGGAGCATGCCTTCCGTTTCTTTCAACCACGGGGTGTGGCAGCTCACGACGTCGGAGAGTTCGAATACTTCGTCCAGCGAACAGAGCCGGACGCCGAGCGCGGAAGCGGTCTCCGCGGTCACGAAGGGGTCGTAGGCAATTACATCCACGGGGAATTCCCGCAGCCGCTCCGCCACCAGCCGCCCGATCATGCCCAGGGAGATCAGCCCCACGGTGGCGCCGTACACGCCGGGCGAGGGTATCTGCCGGGGCGTCTTTCCCTTGTCCCGCTTGACTTGCAGGGCCATCCGCCAGACGGATTTGAGCGAGAGGATGATTTGGGCGATGGTGAAATCCGCCACCGGGATGGCGTTGGCCGCAAAGGCGCTGGTGACGATGATGCCGCG
This sequence comes from Chthoniobacteraceae bacterium, assembly GCA_028714515.1. Classification (GTDB taxonomy): domain Bacteria; phylum Verrucomicrobiota; class Verrucomicrobiia; order Chthoniobacterales; family Chthoniobacteraceae; genus UBA695. The sequence continues at coordinate 3,871 of JAQTMF010000112.1, forward strand.
CTCCCAGAGGGCGTCGGTGACGAACGGCTTGACCGTTCCCGCCGCATAGAAGATGGCGCGAAGTTTGGGGAACGCCTTCAGCAATTCCTCGTCCACGACGGGCATGGACCAGCTCGAAAAAATCCACTCCGCGTCCCGCGTGATCTCGGGGTGCTGCCTCCATGTCCACGGCGTGAGGATGGGGCCGGTCACTTCCGCTATCGCCTCGATGGCTTCGCGTTGCCGGGGGCCGTAGACCAGCTTGCACGTGGCCTCGGCGAGAAGGAAAACGGCTTTCGGCTTGCAGATCGCGCCGGAAGGAAAAGGATAGGTTTTCATAAAAAGAAGCGAGGGGTCCCGATCATGCAACGGCCGCGCTCTTCGCCGCGTTGCGCCGCTTCAGTTCCTCTTTGATTTCGTAGGCCCGCTCTTCGGTGATTTTGTAAAAACTGATGACGCCAAAGGCGAACGCCGCGCCGACAAACGGGAAGGCGAAATAGAAGAGCTGCATCAGGTGCAACGTATGCTGCGTTTGCGCTCCGGCGGCGGCGTTGAACCCGATCCAGACCAGCAAGAATCCGCTGACGAGGCCGCCCACCGTGCCGCCCAGCTTTTCGCTCAATCCGAAGAGCGACCCGTAGAGCGCTTCCCGGCGCTTGCCGAAGAGCAATTCGTCGTAGTCGATGATATCGCCAAACATCGTTCCCGTCATCAAGTGCAGCCCTTGCACCGAGGCGCCATTGGCGATGAGCACGATCAGTTGCAGCCACGGGTGCCGCGGGTCGTAGACGAACAGTTTGCAAACGCAGCCCGCCATGAGCAGCACCGCCGCGAACCGCAACGTCGCTTTCTTCCCAAACTGCCGCGCCAGATAGCGGTAGACAAACAGCGAGGCGACCCCGGATATCACAAAGGACGAGCCGAGGAATCCGTAGGTGACAGCCGCCGTCTTCAGGTCGCCGCCGTAGATGAAATAGCTATTCATGTACATGCCGAGCGCGCCCACTGTCGTGTAGCAAAAGAACGTGAAGAACTTGATGGAGACAATCACCAGGAACTGTTTGTTCTTGCTGGCCTCGGCGAGGTTCCGCAGCAGCGGGCTTTTGGCCTGCACGCCCGTCTGCGTCTTGTAGCGCTTTTCCGGGCAAAGGAACACCGGCGCAAGCAACATCCCGGCGCACAAGAAGCCCAGGATTCCCGTCACCCAGCGCAGCCCGTCGAGGGGATTGTCAAAGAGCGGCTGCTGGATCAGCGGGAACACCCACTGATATCCCACGCTCACGGCGGAGGAAAAAAAGCCGACGAACACGCCGAGCCGCACCCGTTCATGATAGTCCGTGGTCGATTCGACGCTTAATGCCCCGGCCGGCAAACCGTAGCACGTGCAGCAGATCGTCATGAGCGGCAGGATCGCCAGCAGCCAGAGGAAGAGCTGGTGTTCTCCAAATCCTCGCGGGAACCAGTACAGGCCGGTGCTAAGGATTGCGAGCGGCAATGCGAAGATGGCCATCAGCGGCTTGCGGCGGCCCCATTTGGAACGGAAATTGTCGGAGAATTGCCCCAACAACGGGTCGAGCACCGCCGTGCCTATCGACTGGATAAACAGCGCGGTGCTGATCAACGCGGGGCTGACCCCCAGGATCATGTTGAAGATCGGGTGGATCAGCCCAAAGGTGATGTGCGTCGCCCCGCCGGAGCCGAGGCTGCCGAGGGTGAACCCCACCTTTTCGCGGAGCGGGATCCGGTCTTCTGGTTTTGTTTCGTGGTGCCGATGGGCGGATATCGTCATAAAGTGAAGCCGAAAATTCTAGGAACCGGCCTCACGCGACGACTTTTCAGGATCGTCTGCCAAGTCACAGCGCGGGCGCATGAAGAAGGTGGAAATGGGCCCGCGTCATCCGGAATTTCAGAAAGCTATTTCGTCTTTACCGGAATTTGCTAGCTATTTTTCTGGCGGCGGACGCGTTGGAATCCCAGTAACATCCCAAGGCCGCCCACGAGCATCGCCCAGGTTCCGGGCTCCGGCACCATTTGGGCAAACTGGATATCCAGCTCGCTGCCCGTAACGCTCCAGCCGTTGGTGCCATAGGTGGTGTCGAGTTGATAGGCCGGGTCGAGGCCCAGCAGGTTCAAATCGGCCATCGTCAAAGTGGTGCTGCCAAAGCCGATGAGGCGATACGTTTGACCGGCCACGATGGATGAACCGCTCAAATCAAAGGTGAGAAGCCCTCCGGTGGCGTTCGTCAATCCGCCAGTCAGCGTGAGGAGCGATCCGGCGTCGAGATCGAGTTTGACGGTGACGCCGTTGCTGATATCGAGGGAATTCAGGGTGAGGTTGCTATTGGCGGCGGTGAGGTCAAAGGTGACGTTGTTGCCCGCCGCGATCGCTCCGGTGAAAATCGTTTCGCTCGCGGTTGAGACGGTTGCATTGTCACCAATTGTCACGGCCCCGCTATAGGTCATTGTGCCGCTTTTGACCGCATCGCCGAAGACGACCGGACGCTCGCCGGTGATGTTGATGACGTTGGCCACCGTGTAGCCCGTCGTGGAGGTTCCCGAGCTGATAGTCCCCCCCTTGAGGGTCACCGTGCCACTGCCGAGAGCTTTGTTGTGCCCAATGGAGAGATTGACGCCGTCATTGACCGTCACGCCGCCACTGAAGGAACTGGATCCACTCAAACTCGCCTTGGAGCCCGCTTCCACAGTCACCGACCCGGTGCCGCTGATCACCTTGGTAAAGGACGTTCCGTTCGCCCCCGAAATGGTGATCGTGCCGTTGTTGGTGAACTGGGCGGCGGTAATCGAAATTCCCCCGCCGTTGGCGATCGTCTTGAAATCGCTGTTGTTTGTGATGTTCCCATTGAAGGCCACGCCTCCGGTGGCGCCACTCGTCGTTTCGACCGAAAAGCCGCCGTTGTTGGTGATGGTGCCTTTATCGTTGAACGAAAGGCCGCCCGCTCCACTGCTGGTTACCGAAAGATGGTCGGTGACCAAGATCGGAATGGCGAAGGTGAACGAAAAGACATTGGTTGCCACAATCGAGGGAAGCCCGCCGTCGCTGTTGGTGACGAAATTCAGCGAACCTCCATTTGCGGCCATCGTCCACCCCTTGGTATTCCCCCCCGAGACAAGCACTTCGTTGAGCTGGAAACTTCCGAGGTTATTGGTTCCAGACAGCGAGGAACTAGACATATTGAACCGAAGCACCGTATCCTGGCCGGGTGTGGGGACCTCTCCGGTCGTCCAGGCATTGGGGTCGCTCCAAAGCAGCCCGCTCGTGCCTTGTTTATATGTCCAGGTGGTAAGGACCGCGGAAGCGGTATGCAGATCCGCCAGAAACACGGCCAACAGCGGAAGGATGAAAGGGCGAAGGGGTCGAACGGGGGAAGGGATGGAACGCGAAATAGGGGATATAGTCATAGGGGTTTTGGTTTCCGCGGCGCATACTGCAACGGGGTAAATTATCGCGCAAGAGACCGGATGGTTTACACGTAAACCCGCCATCGCTCATCGAACGGCAGGTTCCATTTCCGACGGGATGCCGGCATGGCGGGCCGCGCCATTGACAGCGGAGGACGATGCCGCTCTACTTTGTTGTGTCACCCCCAGAGTTTACGGTTAAACCTCCAGGTGCATTGCTTGCCGGAAATGGCGTGATTACGTTTCGCCCCGATGAACCAAAAACTCACTTGCTTGGGGATTTTCCTTGCCTCGGCGCTGGCCTGCTCGCCACCGCTCCGCGCACAGGAAGCTCCCGGGCCACAGCTCAAAAATTCGGGATTCACCGGTGCCGCCGGCGGCATTCCCGACGCATGGCAAGCCTATCCGCCCCCCACTGGCGAGAATCAGAAAATGGGGGTGGATCCCGCCGGGGGTGTCCGGATCACCGACCAGGACGCGGGGAATGGGCTGGGCCTGGCCCAGTGGCTCTCCGTGACACCGGGAACGAAGTATTCGGCCAAGATGGCGGTGACGGGCGATGGCTCCATCGGGCTCGTCTTGATTTTCACGCCGAAGATTCCCGCCAAGGCGGCCCAGATCAACCAGATCAGGCTGCGCGAGGTGACGGGTTACTTTTCCGCGGCCAAACAAGAGCCGATCGTCGCGACGGTGCCCGACGGCGCCACATTCATGCGGGTTTTTGTGTATTCCACAAAGCCAGGCAAGTGCGACGTCGTTGTTAAATCGATCGAGTTGAAGACGGTCGATGCGAGTGTTCCGGATACGAAGGGGGCCGTGGATGGCGCGCCTCCTCCCGCAAACGGGGCGGCGGCCGGAACCGCTCCGGCTCCTGCCGGCCCGGGAGCGCTGGCGCTGGACGCGGCGGGTAACCCGGCGGGAAAAGCGCTTCAAAACGCGCCGGATATTCTCCCCAAAGGAACGGTATACACGATCGACTTTGAAACCGGCGACTACAGCCAGTGTCACCTGCTGGAAGGCGGCAAAAAAGCCATCGTGAAGAATCCGGATCCCGTACGGAACGGCAAGTATGCGATGAAGGTCATGATGACGCATGACCAGCATCGCACCGAGGTCACCGGGCCCCGAAGCGAGGCTTACGGCGAATACAAATACGGCTGGAGCCTCTTCCTGCCGGAGACCTTCGACGGAGAGACCTTCTTCAGCATTGTCACGCAATGGCACACGTGGGGATCCGGCAAAGACTATCCTCCCGACGGCGGCCCTCCCTCTTCGATCACTATTGCCAAGAACCAGTGGAACCTGAAGATCCAGCACCAGGACGGAACGGAATTCAAAACAGCCAAGCAGTACATTCCCTTCGGCAGCATCCTGGAGGACAAAGGCAAGTGGACCGACTTCTACATGGAGGTCAACTGGCAGTCGGCGAAAACCGGCGGCGGCTATCTCCGCCTCTACAAGAACGGCGTCAAGGTCGTCGATTACAACGGCCCGACGTGGTTCGACGAGAAGACCAAGGGGCCCTTCTTTAAGATGGGCATCTACAAGGGCGGCGCCAGTTGGAGAGGCGACGAAGCGGGCGCGATCCTCTATTGCGACGAGTTCCGCATCGGCGACAAATCGGCGACGCGCGAGCAGATCGATCCCGCAAAACAGCCCCGTCGGTAGCATCTTGCGCATCCCGGGGCTGGATGCCGGCAGGCGCCCGCATCCGGCTCCGGTTTGCCTTGAAGGAAAAGGGGGCTCTTCCCAACACATCTCCTCCATTCCCGGAATCCGCTTTTCGCAAGGCGTTTCAGGATGTTCGGAGGGGAATTTGAAGGTTGTCAGTCGTGAACGTTTTTGTAACTTGGAGGCGTGAATGAAGTGAGGCCGACAATGAAGACCATTGCCGAAGCGGCAAAGGTTAGCGTCATGACGGTATCGTTGGCCTTGCGCAATCATCCGCGCATCTCCGGCGAGACGAAGGAGCGGATTCTCAAGGTGGCAGAGCAGTTGGGTTACCGGCCCAACCCGATGGTCTCCAACCTGATGATCCACATTCGCTCCGCGAGGCCGGTTCCCTACCAGGCGAATCTCGCCTATTTGACCGCCTTTGGCTCCGCCAAGGCCTGGAAAGAACACCCCGTGGCGGCGCTGGCTTATGAAGGCATGCGGCGGCGCGCCGAGGATGTCGGTTTTCTCATCGACACCTTTTGGCTGAAAGAGCCCGGGATGGATTTGAAACGGCTGGCGAAGGTGCTCCGGTCGCGGAATATCCAGGGCGTCATCCTGGCGCCCTTGCCCGAGGCCGCGGCGCTTGACCAGCTCGACTGGTCGCAATGGAGCACGGTGACTTTGGGAAACTCCCTCTTGAGCCCCCGGATGCACCGGGTGACGCACCATCAATTCCACGGCATGTGGCTGATCTTGCGGAAACTCGAAGAAAAAGGATACCGCCGGATCGGCCTGGTGATGGATGAACTGGTCGATAACAAGGTGGACCGGACCTTCACCTCGTGCATTGCCGGTTATCATCTGCGCATCCCGCCGCGCAATCGCGTGCCGGTCTTGTTTCAAAAGCTCGGACCGAAGTTCGATCCAAAGATTCTCGCGACGTGGATCGAAAAGCACAAACCGGATGTCATCATCGGCCATGACGCACTGCTCTATTATTTGCAGCAGCTGGGTATGTCGGTCCCCGGCGATATCGCCGTGGCCCACCTCGGGGTACCGTCCGTATTGGACCCCACCGTCTCCGGTTTGAACCAGAATTGGCTATTGGTCGGAGCGGCGGCCGTCGATACCGTCGTCGCGCAGATTTACCGCAACGAACGCGGTATCCCCGAAAGCCCGCAGACGATCATGCTGGAAGGCTTTTGGCAGGAAGGCGGGAGCACGCCCGGCCGCCTTTCATAAAGCGCCAGCCCCCCTCCCCGGCTCCAAAGCGATCAATCCCCCCCTTTGCGGTTTACGGATAAACCACCCCCCTTCT
>JAQTMF010000113.1 GCA_028714515.1 Chthoniobacteraceae bacterium
ACTCAGATTCTGGGCTCATCATCGCAATAATGCCGCCACTACGATCCGCTGGCTTTTTACCACCGACGATGCCCGCATTAAACTCATCAAACTTTACCCTTCGCTTCCTGCGTGACAGCCCACTAGGGCGTGTTCACGAATTCAAACCAGAAGGAAAGAGAAACGTTGGAAATTTTAAACAGGATTGGCGGGATTTCTAAAGATTAACGGGATTTTGCTCAGATGCCGCAACAACGCCCCTTCATCTTATCCCGTAAATCCTCCTTAATCTTGTTAATCCTGTTAAAAATTCACGAGGTCCCAACCGACACGCTTGCCTGTAATTTCCCTTCCTGCCAAGTCGTGAACACCGCCTAGGACATCCTAAATTGAGGTGCTTACAGTGAGCCGAAAGCGCCATGGGCAACGGCCCACGGCGCCAAGCAGCATGGAAAGAACGGCCGGCCGCCGCGCTATTCCGGGATAACCAGAGCGTAGCGCGATTGGTCCAAACGAGGCTCGTTGGAGCCCTGCCACGCCGCGCGGGTATTGCCGTGAGCCGTTCCCAGCGCGTTCACATGGCAGACGACCTCGAACAGGAAGGGGTTGCCGGGCTGGAGGCCCACTTGCGCGAGCGGGATCCGCAACGAGAGGGCGTAGCCCGAGGGATCGCGGCAAATCTTCGCCGTGCCGCTTTGGGAGGGCTTGCCATTGTGCAGGATCTGCGGCGCCTCGACGTCGGGGATGACGACGATCATCGCCGTCTGGGCCGTGGGAAGGACGGCGTCTTTGAGGCCGATTTCCACCGCGCTGGCCTTCCACCAGGAAATATCTTTTCCGGTTTTCACATCCGTGTCGTTCACCCGGAGTTCCAAGGCCAGATCCGCTCCCTCCATCCATACCCGGCCCCGGGCAACGGCGTTGCCGGACCAGTCAAGTTCCACCGCCGGGGCCTTCGCGTCGGAGGCCGGCAGGGTTACTTGCTGGCGCTTGGGCATGTGGAAATCCGTCTCCATCGTGTCCGGGGAGGCGGAACGGATGGCCACCGTCAGGGCGCCATCGGCCCCGTCCGGGCGCTGGAGAACGAACGGGACTGCCACGGTTTCCCCCGCCGGGATTTGCAGGTCGATTTGCCCGCTGCCAGCCAGCTCGGCTCCCTCCACTTCGAGCACGATGCTCCCTTGGAACGCCCGGAGCATCTCGTTCTTCGCCACCAGCCGGAAGCGCGCTTCGCGGCTCCCGCCCAGGAAGGGAACGTCCTCGGGCTCCGCCGAGAGAAAGACGCGGGAAACAGCGGAAAGCGGCTTGCCGGTGTTGCGGGCAACGGGCTCGAATTCACCCAGGACCCCGTCCTTTTGGTGCGCCTCGATCAGCTCGTCGCACATGGCCCAGATTTTGTCGAGGGGCAGCGTGGCGGCGGTGTGCGGATCGGCCATCACGGCCTGGTAAATGTAGTCGCGACGCCGGGTGACGGCCGCCTCGACGGTCAGCTCCTGCACGTTCACGTTGGTGCGGATGATGGCGGCGAGCTGCGGCGGGAGCTTGCCGATGTAGGTCGGCTGAATGCCCTGTTTATCCACCAGGCAGGGCACTTCCACCGAGCAGCCCCGGGGCAGGTTTTCGATGAGGCCCGTGTTGGGGACGTTCCCGTAAACGACGCTCGGTTTGCCTTCGACGATGGAGTTGATGATGGTGGAGCCGTACTCGACGCTGCGGTGGATCTCCACGGGTTTGCTTTCGTCCAGCAGGTCGCGCTCCAGGTCCCCCCACGAGGCGATCTGCGCTTCGCACCGCCGGATGTACTCGTTGATCGGGATGCCGAACCGCTCGATCACCTCGTCTCCGTGATGGATGAAATACGGATTGTATTCGCTCTGGTGTTCGCTCGATTCGGTAACGAAGTAGCCGAGCCGCCGCATCATTTCAAAGCGGACGCGGTCGCAGGCAAAGGTGTCGGGGTTTTCCAGCGCGCGGAAAAGCAGCGGGTAGGCGTCTTTGCCCTTGTATTCGAACTTGAGGAAGAACGCCATGTGGTTGATCCCGGCGACCAGGTAGCTGACGTCCTTCGCGTCCAGGCCGCAATACCCGGCGATCTGGCCCGAGGTCCCCTGCACGCTGTGGCAGAGGCCGACGGAGGCGATGCCGGTGAGCCGGTCCACGCCCCACATGTTCATCGCCATGGGGTTGGTGTAGTTGAGCAGGAGCGGATCGGGCGCGCCGACTTCCTGGACGGTCCGGGCGACTTTCGCCAGCTCCGGGATCGACCGCAGGGCCCGGAAGACGCCGCCCACGCCCAGCGTGTCGGCGATGGTCTGCCGCAGGCCGTATTTGGCGGGAATCTCGAAGTCGGCCACGGTGGAGGGCTTGTAGCCGCCGACCTGGATGGTCGTGATGACGAACTTCGCGCCACGGCACGCTTCGCGCAGGTCAAGCGTCGCCTCGATGCGGGCCTTGACGCCCAACTGGGCGACGACGCGCCGGGCCAGTTTCTCGATGGTCGCCAGGCGTTCGGGGTCGATGTCCATCAGGCAGAGGATGCTGTCCGAAAGAGCGGGATATTGGAGGATGTCGCAAATGAGGTTCTTTGCGAAAACGACGCTTCCGGCGCCGACGAGGGTGATTTTTGCCATGCCGGTGTCTTAGGTCAAAATCGCATGCCGGCCAAGAAACAAGGCGTGATCTCATGGGTCATTTTGTGATATTCTCTTTCTTTCATGAACCCCTCCCCAGGCAACCTTCTCCTCTCCATTCCCTTTGGAGAAACCTTCCAAAGCATCTCCTCGCCCCGGTATTTTTGGGACAACCTGCATCGCGGTAAAGATCCGTTTGTGATCCTCCAATGGGCTCTGGCGGGGGAAGGCGCGATGGAATGGGAGGGGAAGAGGCATGCCGTGCGGGCCGGGGAGGCTTTTATCATTATCATTCCGGAGAACAGCCAGTATTACTACCCCAAGCAGGCGCGGGAACCGTGGCACGTTGCGTGGGTCAACTTCTACGGCCCGTTCGCCCTCTGGCTGTTCCAACAATTGCGGACGGCGTTCGGTCCGGTCATCCCCCTGCCAGCACGGTCGGCGGCGGGCGTGATGGCGCAGCAACTGGCCACGCTCGCCAAAGCGCACGGGTTCGCCGATCCGCACGAAGCCAGCGCGGCCGGATACGCCTTTGTCATGGAGTGGCTGCGGCAATTGAGCGCCCCCATTTTGCAACGCGGCGATCCCGTGCAAACGGCGCTCGCGCTTTGCGCCGCGCGGTTCCGGGAGCCGCTGGGCGTGAAGGAACTGGCGGCCCAGACCGGCCTGAGCCGCGAGCATTTCACCCGGATCTTCGCGGAACGCACGGGAAAATCGCCCGCGCGGCACTTGCGCGATCTGCGCGTTGCCGCCGCGCAACAGATGTTGCGGAGGCAGAACCAGCCCCTCAAGGAAGTGGCGCTGCGGTGCGGGTTCCCGTCGGTCCGCTCGCTAAGGCAGGCGCTGGAGGCGCGCGAATAGAGCGTGTTCCCGAATTTTAAACCGGAGAAAGATCCACAGATTTCCATGCCCCGAAGAAGGGGCTCCGCGCGGCATGAAAACGGCGCATTTCCACGTGTCATCCCGAGCTTGCGAGGGATCTCTCCAAGACTTCAGGATTCTGAAGAATGGAAGGCGTTGAGACGTTTGCGAGGTCCCTCCCTGCGGTCGGGATGACAAGCAAGTTGGCCGGCCTTTTGTTGTTTATTTCGCGATACGAGGGCGTGTTCACGGTTATATCCACAGATTACAGAAAGGCTCTGCTGCCTTTCAATCTGCGTCCCTCTGCGAAATCTGCGGATAAACCTCTTCGAATTCGTGGGCAGTTATTTAGGCCGCTCCGCATCTTCTTCAACCCGGCAGCATCGCGCGGAAGTCCGCTTCGCCGAGCACGCGGACGCCCAGTTTGCGGGCTTTCTCCAGCTTGCTCCCGGCTTCTTCCCCCGCCAGCACGTAGGTGGTTTTTTTGCTGACGGACTCGGTGACTTTGCCGCCGTGGGCGCGGATCACTTCGGCCACGGCTTCGCGCGGTTCGCTGAGCGCGCCGGTGAGCACCCACGTGGTCCCCGCGAACGGGCCGCCCGTGGGGGAAATTTCTGCCGCTGAGTCGACTGCCACCTCAGTCTGGACACTCAACGCGAAAGATAGGTTTGCCTCACTTATAATTTTCGCATGCTTGAATCGCGTCATTGCGTCCTCAATTTTCCGACCGAACGTAGCATGTATCCATCTCCCGGAAGCACCACTTCCAACGACCAGATAATCGACGTTCGATGTCACCGTCTGGCTAATTTTACCACCGCGTTCGATGATTACGCGTTCGACGTCGGCGCGCGATCCAATCTCGAAAGTTCCAGTCAGGCAGAAGACCTTTTCCTTAAGTCGGACTTCTACCTCGACTTCATCAAAACACGCTTGGGTTGACTGGCTTTCCAAACTATCGGCTATAGCTTCATCAGTCCCCAATAATGAATGGAGCGCCTCTGTAATTTGATCCCCCCCCTGCTCAATCAACCCGTTGCAGGAATATGCCGACGCAACAGCCAACGCAATACCTCGGATGGGCCATTCTCCAGAAAACATCTGGTTATGCTGAATCCATCTCCGAAGATATTCCACCTCAAGGGCGTTAACAGGCCCATCACAAAGTATGCCTTTTGAAAGCCCAATGAGCTCATCAACTGCCCGATCAAGACTCTGTGGTCGCACAGCCCACGAGTCAGCTTTTGAAAACGGATTTGGACGCAAATGGTACGCCTTCATTAGCCTTGTGGGCCGAGCATTGTTCGAAATTGCGCTTCGTTCAATACGCGAACGCCGAGCCTTTTCGCTTTTTCAAGTTTGCTTCCTCCCTTTTCGCCTGCAAGCAGGAAGGTGGTTGTCTTTCCCACCGTCTGATTCACTTTTCCTCCAATCGAGCGAATTTGATCTGCAATGATCTCGCGAGGCTCGCTCAATGTGCCGGTAATAACCCAGGTGGTTCCGGCGTATTTACTGCCGGTAGCGGCGCTTAGCTCGATGCGTTCATCTTGCACCCCAAATTTCACCCCCTCCTTGCCAAGGCTCTGGATGATCTTCCTATTTTCCTCGTTTTTGAAGTATTGGATAATGCTCTCACTGACGTTGGCCCCAATACCGACAATGGGGCCGCCTCCGAGCAATCCTTGCAGTTCTTCCGCCTTTGCCACCTTGAGCTTGTCCAAAGTCTGAAAATATTTTGCAAGGGCAATCGCGTATGCCTTTCCGACATGTTCGATGCCAAGCCCACAGATCAGTCTCCACAGAGGCTGGAATTTGCTCTTTTCGATTGCATCGAGGAGATTTTTAATGCTTTTGGGTGTTTTTTTGTCAAGAATTCTTGGCGCGTGGACATCCACATCAAACAAATAGTGATGTTTCTCATCGCTATCCAGTGTGTGCGAAAGCCACGAAAGCTTGTCGACGTTGAGCTTATAAATATCCGCGATCGAATGGACAAGCTTCCGATCCACAAGCTGATCGATGATAGCCTCGCCCAGGCCTTCGATATCCATCGCCTCGCGGGAAGCGAAATGTTCCAAACTGCGTTTGAGCCGCGCCGGGCACAGGACATTGGGGCAGCGGACGGCGACCATTCCGGGATCACGCACAACGGGTGTATGGCATGCAGGGCACTCGTCAGGCATCTTGAATACCCTCTCTCCGCTGGTACGCCGTTCTTTGCGAACTCGCACCACGGCGGGGATAACCTCCCCCGCTTTTTCGATCACCACCCAGTCTCCTTCGCGGATATCCTTTTCTGCGATTTGCTCCGCATTATGCAGAGTGGCTCGGGCAACCGTACTGCCGCTGACGAATACAGGCTCCAACTCGGCCACCGGAGTCAGCACGCCCGTGCGACCAACTTGGATGACGATTTTATTAAGACGCGTTTCAGCCTGCTCTGGCTTATATTTATAGGCGATGGCCCAACGGGGAGCCTTGCTGCTAAACCAAAGGATGTCACGCTGTTCAAACGAGTCGACCTTAATTACCGCTCCATCCGTTTCAAACGGAAAACTATGCCGGACGACTCCAAGTTCATGGATGCGTTGGAGCACCTCGTCCAGCGTTTGAGCATGCCAGAACCTTTCGTGGACAGGCAGGCCATAGGAAGACAGGGCATCGATCGCCTGTTCGTGGGTTTGCCACCGCACTCCTTCAACAACACCTGTCCCGTAGAAAACAGCATCCAACCCTCTTTGAGCGACAATTGCCGGATCAAGCTGCTTTAGCGAACCCGCAGCAGCATTTCGGGTGTTGGGGAAGGGCCTTTCACCGGCGGCGCTTAGTTCTTCATTGAGCGTCGCGAATTTTGCTTTTGGAAGGTATATCTCGCCTCTCACTTCAATCAGCATTGGAATATCTGTACCATGAAGTTTCACAGGCACGCTACGAATGGTGCGGACGTTCTGCGTGACATCATCACCCGTCGTCCCATCGCCACGCGTGGCGGCATATCTTAGCTCGCCATTCTCGTAAAGTAGGGAAATGGCAACACCGTCCACCTTGGGCTCGATGACGGTTTCAATTTTTTGGTTGGGAAGCAATTTTCCCAATCCCGCGAAAAAAGTGGTTACGTCCTTCTCTTCATACGTGTTATCCAAGCTAAGCATCGGCTGGCGATGGCGAATGTGCGCAAACTCTTCCAGTGGCGCACCGCCCACATGCCGAGTGGGGGAATCTTCTGAGGCAAGTTCGGGAAATTGCGTTTCCAGTTCTTTCAAATCGCGCAGAAGCGCATCGTAATCCTGGTCCGAAATCGTTGGACGCGCCTCTTGGTGGTAGCGGCGATTGTGTTCTTCAATCTCGCGGCGCAAGGCTTGAATGCGCGCGGCGGCTTCGGATTGCGAAAGTTGAGGCATAATGGGAAATTATTCTCCTTTTCCGGAAACATCCGCAGTTCCTAGCAGCGTTCCTTGGCTTTGATCTCGTCCCAGATCACGTCCATTTCGGCCAGCGTGCACTCTTCGGGCTTGCGCCCGCGCTCTTTGAGCGCCTTTTCCAGCGCGCGGAAGCGGCGGCCGAATTTGCCGGTGGCACGCCGCAGGGCGACTTCGGGCTCGACCTTCAGTTTCCGGGTCAGGTTGACGGTGGCGAAGAGGAGGTCGCCGAGTTCTTCCTCGATTTTATCGGGATCGGCCTGGTCGATCGCCTCTTCGGTTTCGGCGAGTTCCTCGCGGATCTTGCCGATGACTTGCACGGGGCCTTCCCAATCGAAGCCGACGCGCGCGGCCCGCTTGGTGACTTTCTCCGCGTGCAGGAGCGCCGGGAGCGCGCCGGATACGCCGTCGAGCAGGGAGGTGTGGGTGTTCCCCTTTTCGGCCCGCTTGATTTGGTCCCAACGCTGGAGAACGGCCTCCGTGTCGGCGGCTTGCGCCTCGCCGAAGACGTGCGGGTGGCGGCGGATCAGCTTGGCGTTGAGGCCCGCGATGACGTCGTCGAGCGTGAAGCGCCCGGTTTCGGACGCCATCTGGCTGTGCATGACCACCTGGAGGAGCAAATCGCCCAATTCCTCGCACAGGTGGGCGTCGTCGGCTTCCTCGATGGCTTCCACGGCCTCGTAGGCTTCCTCGATCATGCTGCCGCGCAGGCTGGCGTGGGTCTGTTCGCGGTCCCAGGGACAGCCGTCCGGGGCGCGGAGCCGGGCCACAATTTCGCGCAGTTCTTCAATCGGTGTGCTCATTGCGTAAAGGAAAACGCAACTTCGCAGATTTCCGCCGATTTAAAAAGGACGGAATGCGCGCGAGCCCGGCAGGCAGGCAATCCGGTGGGTCGGGTTCGGTTTGCCGGGCCGGAAATGCTCCAGGTGTTCCAGCGCGGCGCTCAGGCCGGGGAATGTGCGCGGCAGCAAGGCCAGCGCGGCGCGCAGCACGGCGGCGAGGTCTTCCGGCGCGGCTTCGGCGCGCAGGTTGACGATCAGTTGCCCGCTCACCACCGGGTCTTCCAGGTGGAAGGCCAGTTCCGGCACGGCGTCGTTGCGCACGAGGTTGATGGATGCGATGCCGCCCCCCACTCCGCCGTCGGGGCTGAGGGTCATTTTCAGGTGGGCGACTTCGGCTTCGCGCGTCCGCAGGCCCCGCTGGATTTCCGCCGCCAGCCACGCGAGAAGCCGGTCGGCGTCGAACGTGCCGCCGGGAGCCGCGATCTGTACGGTGGCATTGAGCCAGCCGAGGAGCGCTTCGCCCTCGGCGTAAACGGCGTAGTCCACTTCCATCGCGTTCCGCGCGGTCTGCTCATCCCGGGTAAGCCGGTCGAACCAGGCATCCAGGCCGGTCTCTTCCCGGGCGGAAACGGTGTGGATTTCCTTGCCGGGATAGGCCGACGCCAGCGCCGCGCGCAGGCATTCCAGCCGTGCGGCGTCCACGAGGTCGGCCTTGTTGAGCACGACGAGATCCGCGTCCTCGATCTGCTTTTTGTAAATGTAGGCCACCTTCGGCGAAAAGGCGGGGCCCGGCTCCAGGCCCAGGATCCGCAGGGCGCGCACGGGATCCAGGAGGGCGCTCACCGGCGCGAGGGTAAACTCCGCGCCATACAGGCGGCGCAGCGGGTAGGCGACGGTGGCGGCGAGGTCGGTGCAACTGCCCACCGGCTCCGCGATGAAGACTTCGGGCCGGGTGGAGGCGGTCAAATTCCGCGCGGCTTCCACCAATGAGTTGAACCGGCAGCAGAAGCAGCCGCCCGGGATTTCCTCGGTGGCGAATCCCCGCGAACGCAGGAGCGCCGTGTCGGCGAGGTTCGCCCCCTGGTCGTTGGTGATGAGGCCGACGCGCAAGCCCCGGGCGCTCAACCGCGCGGCGAGACGGCTGACGGCGGTCGTTTTGCCCGCGCCGAGGAAGCCGCCGATCATGATGTAGCGGGCTTTGGAGGGGGAAGCAGCGTTCATGCGGGGGGAATGGCGGGGGCCGTGGCCGGGCGGCGAATGCCTTCCCGGGCAAAGGCGGCGTGGACGGCCACGGCGAGGTCGCTGCGGATCTGCCCCCATTGGTCGTAGCTTTCCGTCCACGCGGTGAGTTTGAATTGCATGGAATCCGTGCCCAGCTCGGTGAGGAGCGCGTTGGGGGCCGGTTGCGTGCAGACGAGCGGGTGCGCCGCCGCGATGCCCTTGAGCAGCTCGATGACCCGGCACGGGTCCGCCCCCTCCGCCACGCTGACGGGCAGATCGATGCCGCGCAGGCGGTTGGAGAGGGTCCAGTTGGTCACTTGGTCGGAAATCAGTTTGCCGTTGGGAACGATGATCTCGGAGCCGCTGCCGGTGCGAATGATGCTGGCGCGGATACCGATGCGGTCCACGGTGCCGGAGGCGTCGCTCATCTGCACCACGTCGCCGACTTTCACCGGCCGCTCGAAGAGGAGAATGACGCCGGAAACGAAGTTGTTGATGATGTTCTGCAGGCCAAAGCCCATGCCGACGCCGAACGCGCCGACGAGGATGTTGAACTTGGTCATGTCGATCCCCGCGAGCGCCGCCGCCGTGTAAAAGCCGAATAGCAGGACGGCGTAGTGGAGCATCGTCGAGACGGCGTAGGAGAGGCCCCGCTCCATCCGAATGCGCGGGTAAAGGTCCTCCTCCAGCACAAACCGCACGAAGCGCGAAAGCAGGAACGCGCCCCAGACGACCGCCCCGAAGGCGAGCATCTGGCCCAAGAGGGTCAAATCCCCCTTTTTGTAGAAAAAGGCCTGCGCTTTTTCCAAAAACGTCGCGTGGCCGGGCAGCAAATTGAGCGTTTTCCAGGCCCAGAAAACGACCGCCGCGACGTCAAAGAGCCGGTGCGTGCGCTGCCAAAGGAGCGTCCGGTGATGGCGGACCATGCGCAACCCGCCGAGGGGCTGCGCGGAAAGCCCGCCCGCGATCAACCCGTTGGCGACGCGCGTGGCGGCGTAGAGCACCACGGCGAGACAGGCGCTCTGGAGCGCGGCGTTGCCGAGGAGGTTGCCCAGGTCCACGCAACCGATGGCATTGGCCGCCAGCGCCACGGCGAAAACGGCCAGGGCGATCTGCGCGCCCGCGCGCATCCCTTTTGCCAGCCGGGCGTTCTGTTCCCGCAATGCCCGGAGCCGCCGCGAGCCAAACAGCCAGGCGGCAAAAGCCACGCCGCCCGCCATTTCAGCCAGGAAGAGGAAACGCGCCGCGATGGGCAACGCCACGGCGACCCGCCGCACCTGGTCGAGGAGGTAAAACACGACCATGGCGTTCAGGACCGGGAAGAGGTGGCGGTCGAGCAGGCGGCGCAGG
>JAQTMF010000114.1 GCA_028714515.1 Chthoniobacteraceae bacterium
CTTTTCCCGCCACCGGCTGGCAGCGGGATTGGATGACGACCGGCAACTTGATCAGCGGCGGCTCGGCCCTGCTCCTGGTCGCGGCGGTCCTCGTTCTGCGGCGGCAAGGCAGGCCCGCCACTCCTCCGCCCGCCGCACCGCCCCTGCCGGTTCCCGCCGCCTACCTGGAAATGCAGGACGCCGAGTCGAAGCGCATCCCGCTTCCCAAAAACGCCAGTCGCATCGGCCGCAACCCGGAAAACGACATCGTCTTCACCAATACCAGCGTCTCCGGCTACCACGCCGAAATCTACGCCCAGCGCGACGGCACCTACCGCATCACCGACCTCGGCTCCGGCAACGGCCTGCGCGTCAACGACCAGCAAGTCGCCCAGGCGATCCTGAAAAACGGCGACCTGGTGGAACTGGGCGAAGTCCGGTTCCGTTTCTACAGGAGCTAAAATCGAACCAGGAGAAATGAGAAGCGTTGAATTTTTAAACAGGATTGACAGGATTTCTCAGGATGAACGGGATTTTTGGTGAATATTGACCCAAAAACCGCCGAAAAATGGCGCAAAAAGCCGCAGTGGATGACTTTCGAATCTCGTGACGACACTATCACTATCTAGGTGCCGGAACAGCGCCCCTTCATCCTGTCTTTTGCGCCAGCTTAAATTCGTGAACACGCTCTAAAAAAATCTGCGTCCCTCTGCGAAATCTGCGGATACTCCGTTCCTAAAGAATGTACGTTACAGCCTTCTAGAACCGTTTCCCTTTCCAACCAAACCACTACGATGGAAGAACAAGATAAAACCCGCATCATCCGCCGGCCGTCGGCCCAGCCGCCGCCTCCGCCCATCCCTTCCCGCCAGGCGGAGCCATCCCTCCCGGAGAATCCCGACAAGACCCGCATCCTACCGCGCCGCCCCGAAGACCTGCCGGCCCAGGAAGGCGCCGCCAAACGCCCGGCGCAACCGGCCGAGGACGACAAGACCGTCATCCTCACCCCTCCCTCGCGCGAGCGCGCCACGGGCGAAGCGCCGCTGGACGACGCGATGATCGACCCGATCGTCGGCTGGCTCGTCGTCGTCGCGGGGCCCGGACGCGGCCACGCCCTCCAGCTTGGGCACGGGATGAACAGCATCGGCCGCGCCGAAGGCCAGCGCTGCAAGCTCGACTTTGGCGACACGGAGATCTCCCGCAAAATCCATGCCACGCTGACCTACGACCCGCGCGGGCGCAAATTCTACCTCATGCATGGCGGCGGCCAAAACCTGACCTACATCGGGGAAACGCCCGTGCTCGCGCCCGTGGTCCTCAACGGCGGGGAACTCATCTCGCTGGGGAAAACCACGCTCAAATTTATTCCGCTTTGCGGTCCCGATTTTGACTGGTCCAAAAAAATGGATTAAGCATAATTGCGTAAACCCGCCTCTTTGAACCGTTCCCAATGCACCCCCATGGCCCTCCCTTGTCCCCCGGCATGATTTCATGAAAATCGGCCGTGACTTTGCAGGAAGACAACTCCTGGGACGCCGGGAAGCACAGGAGGATTCTTACGCATTTTCCATCATCTCGGACCGGGATGGAGATGTGGAGAAGCTGCTTGTGGTCATCGCGGACGGCCTGGGAGGGCACACGAGCGGCCAGCGGGCCAGCCAGATGGCGGTGGAGACGTTCGTCGAGGAATTCTTCCAGCACGCGCCCCGCGCCGACGGCAACGACGCCTTCGCCCTGCACGAGAGCCTCATGTTCGCCAACGAGTGCATCGCCCAATCCATTGACGACGCCAACGGGGAACTCGACGGCATGGGGACCACCCTCCTGGCCGCCACCGTTTCGCGCACCCGTATGCAGTGGGTCAGCGTGGGGGATTCGCCCCTCTTCCTTTTCCGCGACGGGGAGCTGCGGCGGCTCAATGCCGACCACTCCATGCGCCCCTTCATCGCCCAGGAAATCGCCGAGGGGCGGCTGGCCGCCGAGGCCATGGCCGTGCACCCCCAGCGCAACGTCATCCGCTCCGCCCTGCTGGGGGAGGAAATCCCGCTCATCGACATCCCCGGCGCTCCGTTCCCGCTGAAGCCCCGCGACGTGCTCCTCTTCGCCAGCGACGGTTTGCAAGTGCTCGACGACGCGGCCATCACCGCCCGGCTCGCGGAAAGCCAGGACCAGAGCGCGCCGCAATTGATCCGCAACCTGCTTGCCGCCATCGAGGAACGCAACAACCCCAAGCAGGACAACGTCACCATCGCCGCCGTCCTCGCCGGGCAGTAGACGCTACGCGAACGCGCATTCCTGGCGCAGCGCGGCCCGCAGACGGCGCAGGTATTCGGGCCGGGGGATCTCCACCGCGCCAAAGGTGGCCAGGTGCGGCGTAACCCATTGGAGATCGAGCAGCGTGAACCCCCGCGCGCGCAACCGCTCCACCAGCGCGTGCAGCGCCACCTTGGAGGCGTCCGTCTCGCGGTGGAACATGGATTCCCCAAAGAACGCCCCGCCCAGCGCCACGCCGTAGAGCCCGCCCGCGAGTTCCCCCGCGCGCCACGCCTCCACGGAATGCGCGAAACCCAGCCGGTGCAGCTCGCCGTAGGAGGCCAGGATCTCCGCGTCGATCCACGTCTCCTCCCGCTCCGCGCACGCGCGCATCACCGCGCCGAACGCCGTGTCGCACCGGATCTCGAAGCGCTGTTTTTTAAGCGTGCGCTCCAGGCCGTGGGGCACGTGGAAACCCTCCAGCGGCAGCACCCCGCGCGGATCGGGCGAAAACCACGCCAGATCCCCCTCCGGCATCCCCATCGGGAAGATGCCCCGGGCATACGCATTGAGGAGAAAGGCCGGGTCGATCACACAGCAAGAATGCCCTGTTCCAGCCCGTCCGGCAAGGCTGCTCGACACCGGGGCTTTACCGGGTCATTTCCGGGCACAACTGCGTTTGCGGAAGCGTCGCCCCTTGTTGGCGAAGCGCCGTCACCAGTTCGGCGGTATCGAGGGCGCACGCGGCCTGGCCCCGGCGGATCGACTGCACCGCCGCCGTTCCCGCCGCCTGCCCCATCATGGAAGCGGCTGGCTGAACCCGGATGGAGCCGTGAACCTCCACGTCACTCGACGCGCAGCGGCCCGCGACCCAAAGATTCCGCCACCCTTTGGGAACGAGAATCCCGTAGGGAATGCCGAAACATTCCCCCGGATGGAGCCGCCCCGTGTTTTCATACTCGTTGAGGTAGCGCGCGTATTCGGCATCGGATGTGTCGTAAACGTGAATATCGATGGCTTTGTTGAAAATGCCGATCTGGTCCGGGAACTGGCGGCGCGCCTTGTAATCGCTCACGTTCAGCTCGTATTCACCCACAATCCGGCGGGATTCGCGGATGCCGACCAGAGACGCCGTCGTGACGTGTTCCATCGCCTCGCAACCGGGCACGTATTTGCGGAAAAAGGCGAGATATTCCTGCGCCAGGCGGCGGCCGAGCATCACCCCCTTGCTGAGGCTCTCGCAACGCAAGGCATTGAGGTTGAAAAGGTGACCGCCATTGAGATAGCCGACGGTGCGCCCCACCTGCGACATGCCCGGAAAATGGCGGTCGTATTGCGTGAAATGCCCATCCGCCAAGGCGCGTGCAAGATTCTCCTGCTGCGACATGGGCTCTTTGGTCCAGTCGATCCCGGCGAAGAGCGAGCAAAGCGTGGGCGGCATGATATGGGGCGTATCGCGGCCCGCCTCGCGGCAATCGCAACCGCACAGGTTCGCCAATACCGCGTCGCCCGTGGCATCGATGAATGCCTTGGCGGCGATGAACCGGTAACCCTCGATATTATGGAGCACCACGCCGTTGACCTTTCGCGAGGAAGCCTCGACATCCGCGTCGATCACCCGCGTGAAGAAGCGCACTTCCACCCCGGCGGCCGTGGCGAGTTCATCCAGCACCAGCTTGAGTCCCTCGGCGTTGAACGGCGTCCATTCATGGAAATTCTTGCGCCAGGTATTCGGGTCGATGCCGGGCTTCAAAAAACCCCGCGCATAGAGCGTTTCCACCACTTCGCGCATGAACCCGCCCACCAGGGAGTGCTCGCCGTCCGCCATCGGATCAAAGGCGGTGACGAGGCCGGAAGTCCCCATCCCCCCCAGACACCCTGTCGCTTCGGCCAGGAGGACTTTCGCCCCCAGTCTCCCGGCGCAAATCGCCGCCGCGACGCCCGCGGGGCCTCCCCCCGCGACAACAATATCGTAGCCTTCTTCGACCGAAAGAGTTCGCCGGAGCTGAAAAGTTTGCATGCGGCCCACCCTACACTTCCTGGCCGCACCGGCGGCGAGTTTGCCGCTGGAAAGTTGACTTTTTCCGCTATTTCCACGAGGAATCGCTTTGTATGCAGCCTCTCGATGTACCGGAGCGGGCAATCCAGGCGTTTGAAAAAATCCATCGGCTCCACGTCACCGTGCACGATCTTCGCGGCTCATTGACGCACGCCGTCAGACGCGACCGGACTCACCACACTCACCCGCTCTGCCTCTGCGTCAAGGCGGCCGGCGGCGAACCTCGCTGCGCCACGTTCGAGATTATCCGGCTGCGGCCCGCTCTGCACGCTTTCCCGGAGGGCCGCTGCCATGTCTGCCATGCCGGGTTGGTGGAATGGATCGCGCCCGTATATGACGGCCCGGAACTGGAGTGGGTGCTCTTCGCCGGGGCGCGCACTCCCGGGGCGGGGCTCACCCCGGCATGCGCGGAGCCCCGGACGCGCTGGCGGCGCTCTCCCTGGCAGGCAAGCGCGGCGATGCCGCCCCCCGTGGAGGACGAAGAGGCGGGTCTGATCCTCGAACATCTGCTGCAACTCTCCGCCAGGCTGCGCGGCTGGGCGCATCAAACAGGGCCGCCGCGCCACGCCGCGGCGGCATCGGGCAGCTTGCTCACCCGCCGGCGCGCGCTGATCCGGCGTTATATCGAAAACCACCACGCGGGCGCCATCCGATTGAGCGAGCTGGCCCGGCAACTCGGCGTCGGCGAAGACCGGGCCACCCATCTCATCCGGGAATGCTGCGGGCAAACCTTTCGGGAAATGCTGATCGAGGCGCGGCTGACAACGGCGAAGGAATTGCTCCGCTTCTCTTCATTGCCCGTCCTGGAAGTCGCTCTCTGCAGCGGATTTAACGAAATCAGCCACTTTGACCGCCTCTTCCGGCGCTCCACCGGGGCCGCCCCGAGCGCCTACCGGAAACAGTTTGAAGAAAGAGCGTTTTGCGGTGACAAAGAGAAGTCCGCTCCGACATAATGCCGTCCCGTGGCCATCCCGCAAAAAACCCCGATTCCGCAAGCGCGGCGGGCTTCCCTCAATCGATTCGCCAACGCCCACCCCTTTTTCCGCTCTCCTTTCTATGAATCACAGAACCCTCGATGACGGCAATCTCGGCGCGCTTCTCGGCGCTCACCACGGCGATCCCTTTGCGGTGCTCGGCATGCACCCCGCCCCGGAGTGCCTCGTGGTGCGCGTGTTGCGGCCCGATGCCCGCGAAGTCGTCGTGGAGACGCTCGATTGCCCGCCGCGCTGCTACCCGGCCGTCCGGTTCCACGATGCCGGATACTTCGAGGCGCTGATCGGCGACACGGAGGAACGCTTTGCCTACCGGCTCCACTTCACCGGCCACAACGGCGACGAGTGGACGGAGGCCGACCCGTATTCCTTCGGCCAACTGCTCGGGCCGCTGGACTTGCATCTCTTCGCCGAGGGCAACCACTGGCAGCTCTACGAGAAAATGGGCGCGCATCTCCTCGAATGCGGCGGGGTCAAAGGGGCGCTCTTTACCGTCTGGGCTCCCAACGCCCAGCGCGTGAGCGTCGTGGGCGACTGGAATGGCTGGGACGGCCGCACCCACCCGATGCGCAAACACCCCGGCGTGGGCGTTTGGGAAATCTTCCTGCCCGGCATACGCGAGGGGGCGCACTACAAATTCGAGATCAAGGGGTTCCACGGCAATGTCTTTTTGAAGAGCGATCCGTTCGCCTTCTACTCGCAGAACGGCCAGCAGACGGCGGGCATCGTGTTCGACCTGACCCGCTACCGCTGGGACGACGCCGCCTGGCTGGAAGAGCGCAAGAGCAAGGAATGGCAGAAAAGCCCGATCAGTATTTACGAAGTCCATCTCGGCTCCTGGGCCCGCGTCCCGGAGGAAGGCAACCGGCACCTCTCCTACCTGGAGTTTTCCAGCCGCCTCCTCGACTACGTCTGCGACATGGGCTACACGCACATCGAGCTGATGCCCGTGGCCGAACACCCCTTTGACGGCTCCTGGGGTTACCAGGTGACGGGGTATTACGCTCCGACCAGCCGCTACGGCAACCCGGACGAGTTCCGGCACTTTGTGGACCAGTGTCACCGGCGCGGCATCGGCGTGATCCTCGATTGGGTCCCCGGCCACTTCCCCAAGGATGCCCATGGCCTGGCCGAATTCGACGGCACCGACCTCTACGAGCACGCTGACCCGCGCCAGGGCGAACACGCCGACTGGGGCACGCTCATTTTCAACTACGGGCGCAACGAAGTGCGCAACTTCCTGATCGCGAACGCCCTCTTCTGGCTGGAGCAATACCACGTGGACGGCCTGCGCGTGGACGCCGTGGCCTCCATGCTCTACCTCGACTACTCCCGCGAGCCCGGCCAGTGGATCCCCAACTGCTTCGGCGGCCGCGAGAACCTGGAAGCCATCGCCTTCCTCAAGCAGTTCAACGAGGTTTGCTACGGCGTGTGCCCCGGCATCGTCACCATCGCCGAGGAATCGACCGCGTGGCCCGGCGTCTCAAAACCCACCTACCTGGGCGGCCTCGGCTTCGGCCTCAAGTGGAACATGGGCTGGATGCACGACTTCCTCACCTACATGAGCAAGGACCCCGTGCACCGCCGCCACCACCAGGGCGACATCACGTTTTCGCTCCTCTACGCCTTCCAGGAGCAATTCGTGCTGGTGCTGAGCCACGACGAAGTCGTCCACGGCAAACGCTCGCTGCTCGACAAAATGCCCGGCGACCTGTGGCAGAAGTTCGCCAACCTGCGCATGTTCTACGCCTGGATGTACGGCCACCCGGGCAAAAAACTCCTCTTCCAAGGGGGCGAATTTGGCCAATGGGAAGAATGGAACCACGATAAAAGCCTCGACTGGCACCTGCTCCAATACCCGCTCCACGACGGCCTGCGCCGCCTCGTCCAGCACCTCAACTGGCTCTACAAAAACGAGCCCGCTTTCTGGAGCCAGGACGACACCTACGAAGGCTTTGAGTGGATCGACTTCGCCGACGCCGACGATTCCATCGTTTCCTTCGCCCGCAAGGGGTCCGACGGCAGCGTCATTGTCTTCGTTGTCAACGCCACCCCGGTCGTCCGCAGCGGCTACCGCGTCGGCGCGCCCGGCGAGGGGTGGTATGAGGAAATCCTCAACACCGACGCCGAGACCTACGGCGGCAGCAACGTCGGCAACTTCGGCGGGCAGCATGCCGAGGCGGTCTGGTGGCAGGGGCACAGCCATTCCCTCGTTTTGAACCTCCCGCCGCTAGCCGTTAGCGCCTTCAAACGGCACTCCTATCCCCCTTCCGTTCCGGCGATCGAAGACAAACCGCAAAATGCTATAGTCGCCGGTCCCGAAGAAGCCTAAAAAAAGGGCCAAATAATACATTATTTCCTTAAAAAACCCGTTGCTAAAACCAATCTCTGCGTTACGCTTTCGTCGCAGCAGCAGCATCCTCCAAACTCCACCAGAATATGAAACTTCCTCGTCCCCCCAAGGGCTTCACCCTGATCGAACTCCTCGTTGTGATCTCCATCATCGCCGTGCTGGCGAGCTTGGCCGTCCCCGCCGTCACCGGCGCGCTGGTCAAGGGTCAGCTCATCCAGGCGGTCAACAACGTACGGCAGATCCACATGGCGACCATGTCGATGTCCACCGACGGAGCCGCCAATAGCGACTCGTCCCTGGGCTGGCCGGGGGATCTTAAGGACAACAGCCAGATCGCCACTCTTCCCGCTTTCGTGACCCGCCTGGCGGTTTACGACTACCTCAAGCCGGGCGACTTGAAAGTCTTCTCCGCGGCGGGCGTCAACGCCTACACCAGCGGCACGTTGAGCGGTTCCGGCACCAGCGCCACGCTGAACCCGAGCTTCAACACCTACAGCGCCTCGAATGCGAACTCCGCGTATAAAGTGCACTGCGTGCGGGATACCGACCCTTCCACGACGGTGTTCCTCTCCACCAAGAATTACACCTATAACACCGCCATCACCGACACCACGATCAAGCCTTTCGGCGACAAGGGGTTCGTGATCTGCCGCAAGGGCGGTGACGCCTCCTACTACAAGAGCCAGCAGGCCCAGAGCATCAACCTGATCGGCTCGATCACCAAGAGCCAGACGAGCGAGGAAATCCTCCCGTAGTCGCGGTCCCGGTTTTTTCCTTAAAAGCGCAGATCCCGTTTGGGGTCTGCGCTTTTTTGCGCCTCGTTTTGCGATAGAAATCCTCTTTTTCCCAAGGCTCGACAAGCACCGGGGCGCGTTCTATGTTGCGGCCTTCTTTTTCTATGCACCTCTCCAAATTGATCCAAATCGCCGGCTTGCTGCTCGGCCTTGCCCTCCCGCTCGCGGGCGTCGCGCAAGAAAACGCGGCCACTTCAAAAACCACCCAAATGAAAGACATCCGCATTGTCATGAAAACCGGGAAGGGCAACATCGAACTGACGCTGTTCCCCTCCAAAGCCCCCGTCACCTGCGCCAGCTTCCTGAACCTTGCCAAGCAAGGGAAGTATGATGGGATCACCTTCCATCGCGTCATCAAAGACTTCATGGTCCAGGGCGGCGACCCGACCGGCACCGGCCGCGGCGACCGTGGCTACAAGTTCGAAGACGAGTGCACGCCGGAACTAACCTTCGACCGCCCGGGCCTCCTGGCCATGGCCAACGCGGGTCCCGGCACCAACGGCTCGCAGTTTTTCATCACCCACGTGCCGACCGCGTGGCTCAACGGCAAGCACACGATCTTTGGCGCCGTGACAAAGGGCCAGGACGTGGTGGACGCCATCGCCCAGGGCGACAAGATCACGGGGATCGAGATCCTCGACCCGGTGGACGCCCTGTTCGCCGCGAAGGCGGACCGCATCGCCCAGTGGAACGCGGCGATGAAATAGCAACGGACCGTTGGATCCTGCTTAACGAAACGGCGTGGAAACCCCACGCCGTTTTTTTATCTCTTCAAGTCTTCCCTTTCCCCGGGAAGATTCCTGGATCATAGTAAGCGCATGCCCCTTCACTTCGATCTGCATACCCACTCGTTCTTCTCGGGCGATGGCGTAAGCACGCCCGAGGAGATGATCGCCGCGGCGCGCGCCAAGGGGCTCCACGGGTTCGCGCTGACCGACCACAACACCTGCGAGGGGATGGACTACCTGCTGCGCAAAGGGCTGATCCGCCCCGACGGCTTGCCGGTGGACGGTTTTCTCATCATCCCGGGGGTGGAGATCTCCACCGCCGACGGCCACCTGCTCTGCCTGGGCGTCACGCTGCCCAACATGAAGGGCGAACCGGCTTCCGTCGTCTGCGAGGCGATCCACGAACGGGGCGGCCTGGCCATCCCGCCGCACCCCTACGACACTTTCCGCGCGGGCATCCGCGAATCCGTCCTCAAAACGCTGCCGATCGACGCCATCGAGGTCTACAACGCGGCCACGACGTTCCAATTCTGCAACCGCCGGGCGCTGCGCTACGCCCGGGAAAAGGGCTTCCCGATGACGGCGGGGAGCGACGCGCACCACGAGGAATCCATCGGGACGGCCTACACGATTTTGGATACCGAGGACTTCACGCTGGAAGGCGTGATGCGGCAAATCCTCCGGCCCAACCGGCTCGTCCAGCATCCGTTGAGCCCCAAGGACAAGCTCCGCAAGACGTGGAACAACTGGATGCGCCTGCGCTGGCGCCACCGCATGAAGCTCAAGAAGGCGTAGGGGGGGTTTGCGAATCAAGACAGGATGGACATCCCATTGGGGTGGGCGCGGGCCGGACAAAAGCCGCCGGTTTGAATCCGGGCCGCCGTCTTTGATAACAGGATTGACAGGATTTTGAGGATTAATACGAATTCTACAGTCACAGAGCAAGAATCCGCAGATTTCGCAGATGAACGCAGATTAAAATCCTCCTATAAAATAAATCTGCGAAATCTGCGGATAAAATGTCTTTTGACTGTATAACTCGTATAACAGCAACT